>NZ_CALMYY010000046.1 GCF_937873725.1 uncultured Dietzia sp. | reverse complement strand
CCATGTTGTCGCGCAGGTAGTCGAACCCGAACTCGTTGTTGGTGCCGTAGGTGATGTCGGCCGCGTAGGCCTCGCGGCGCTGCGCCGGGGTCATCCCGCTGAGGATCGCGCCCACGGACAGGCCGAGGAAGCGATGCACCCGGCCCATCCACTCCGCGTCGCGCTTGGCCAGGTAGTCGTTGACCGTGACCACGTGCACGCCCTCGCCGGCCAGGCCGTTGAGGTACGCGGGGAGCACACACGTGAGGGTCTTGCCCTCACCGGTCTTCATCTCCGAGACCGCCCCCGTGTGCAGGACGATCGCGCCGACGATCTGCACCTTGTACGGCTTCTGACCGAGGACCCGGTAGGCGGCCTCGCGGGCCACCGCGAACGCCTCCGGCAGGAGGTCGTCGAGCGTCTCACCCTCGCCCAACCGCCGCTTGAACTCGTCGGTCTTCGCGCGGAGCTCGTCGTCGGTCAGCGCCTCCGTCTGGTCGGAGAACGAGTCCACGTAGTCGGCGAGGGCGCTGTACCGCTTGAGCTTCCGGCCTTCGCCGGCCCGGAGCAGCTTGGAAAGGATGGACACAGTCTCGAACGTCCTCGTGGTCGGGGGATCTGGAGACCATCGCGATCACACGGTGGTCCGGGCCCATCTTAGGTGCTCCGGGCCTCTGCCCGCACGCCGAGGGGCGGTCCGGTCCGTGTGGACCCGACCGCCCCGGGGAGGCGTGGAGCTCGGCCGTCAGGCGTCGTCGCTCAGGGTGATGAGCCCGTAGTCGAACGCGTGCCGCCGGTAGACGACGGTGGCGCGGCCGGTCTCGGAATCCCGGAAGAGGTAGAAGTCGTGGCCCACGAGCTCCATCTTCTCCAGGGCCTCATCGACCGACATCGGGGTCCCGTCGTGCTCCTTGCGGCGCACGATCTGGCCGGGGAGCTGCTCGTCGACCCCGTCCGCGTACCGGTCCACGACCTCGGCGGGCGCCGCCTCGGGAGCGAGCTCCGCGGTGGCCTCGGCGACCGACTGCGGGCGCCGGTGACCGGAGTGGCTGATCTTGCGCCTGGTGCGTGCCTTGCGGATCTGCCGCTCGAGCTTGGCCACCACCGATTCGAGCGCGGCGTAGAAGGTGTCCTCCGCCGCCTCCGCCCGAGCCACCCCGGGCTTGCCCTTGAGCGTGATCTCGATCCGCTGGCTGGCCTTGGCCAGACGCGGGTTGTTCTCGTGCAACAACACCACGTCGAATCGGGTGATCGCCGGCGAGATCTTCTCGATCTTCGCGAGCTTGGTGTTGATCCTGGTCGCGAAGTGATCGGGAACCTCGACGTTGCGACCCTTGATGGTCACCTGGGCGTCGGGTGTGCCGGGATCGTCGGTCGACGGACCGTCGAAGGTGGCGGGGTCGAGCAGGACTGCGGGGGTCTTCGCCATCGAAGCTCCTCCTCATCGGGCCTGCGGCGGACCTCTCCGACGGGACCCGGACAACCGCCCGGGACTCCGACCGAGGGGTCAACCCACATGGCTGAGTGGACACTCTCCGGACGCGGAACACCGTCACCGATTTCACCGAAAGTGCTGGTGAACCCCATCCGCCCATCACGATACCCGGTCACCTCCGCGACGGTTCGCAGTCCCCGATATGTCGTGCCGGAGACACCCGCGCCTCATGCGGCGGTGACGGTGAGCACCCCGTCCACCCTCAGTCCGCCCGCCCGGAGGACCTCCACGCACGCGGCCGCCGTCGCCCCCGTCGTCACCACGTCGTCGACGAGGATCACCGTGGCCGGGGACGCCAGGAGCGCGGCCACGGACGACGGCGCCCCGCGGGACGCCGGGATCGGGGTGCGCCCGGGGCGCCGGCGGATCCGACCCGCGAGGTTGTCCGATCGCGCCCGCGCGTCCAACCCCGCGGCGTCCCGGACCCGGCCCCGCACCTCGAGCACCGGGGCCACGGCCACGGGGCCGCCGGGGACCGAGCCCGCCAACTCCGCCGCGAGGGCGTCCACCACGTCGCGGACGTGGTCGAACCCCCGTCGCCGTCGCGCCCGCGGGGACGCCGGCGCCGGGATGAGGACGGTGGGGCGTTCGGAGGCCTCGGCGAGCTCCCCCGCCGCCCGGAGCGCATCGATCCCGGAGGCCAGGGCCGCACCGATGGGGCGGGCCAGATCCGGGCGGCCACGGTCCTTGTACGCGGACACCGCGCGGGCGGGGGCTCCCGTGTGCCGGGCGAGGGCCCAGGCCGGAACCCGGAGGTCGGCGCGCGTCCGTACCCGCAGCGGGGCGCCGAGGAGCGTCCCGGCGCAGTCCGCGCACCAGCGCTCGTGGGCACGGCCGCATCCCGCGCACTCGAGCGGCACCACCAGGTCCGCCAGCGCCCCCGCCCACCCGGGCCCCGGCCGGCGACCCCCGTCGGCCCCGCCGGACATCGCGTCAGCCCGCGACCACGGGGTCGGCCCGGATCGCCGCCAGTCCGCTCAGCTCCCGCCAGTAGCGGTCCCCGGTCTCGGCACCGGTGTCGAGCCGCAGGAGTGCCCGCTGGTCCACGGCGTAGACCTCCCTGCCCGCGGCGGCGACGGCGGTGACCGGGCCCGAGATGTTGCGCTGGGACAGGGGTTCGGTGACCGCGCCGTCCACCGAGATCGTCACGACCGGCGCCTCGGCGGAGGTGCGGCCCACGACGATCGTGGACTGGTCCCGCCACGCCACGGCCGTGGCGCTCTCCCCCAGCGCCCTGCCGATCTGACGGAAGGTCCCCGCGAGCGGTTGACCGGTGTCGGCCGACAGGGCGCCGATGAACACCCTGCCGTCGACGACCACCGCCAGCTGGGCCCCCGACCGGTCGATCCGCAGTCCCGTCACCCGCGTCCCCAGCGCCCGGATCGGGGTGGCGTCCATCTCCGTGACCTCCGGCGATCCCCCACCGGCACCCACGCGCAGCAGCCTGGCGTCGTCGGCCATCACCCACACCCGCCCGTCGACGGGATGGAACGTGGGCCCGGCCAGGGTCCTGGCCGCGAGCTCCTCCGTGGGCGCGCCGTCGAGTGGCCCGACCAGCAACCGCTGCGGCCCGGACCCGTTCTCGCCGGCCACCACCGCCAGCAGACGTCCGTCGTAGGACATCGTCCCGGCCCGCCCGCCGCGGATCTCCGACCACGGCCCCCCGGCGGGGCGGGCCCCGGTCTCCTCGAGTCGGACGAGCCCGTCGGCGGCGGTGAGGGCGTTGCGCATCGGCGCCACCGCGGGGTACGGGTCGAACGACCGGACGTCCTCCGTGGTCCACCCGTCGCGGTACCGCTCGTCGAGGGGCGCCCCGTCCCTCTCGAGCCGGTAGGGCCCGGGGACGTCGGCGCGGGCGAGGGTCCACACGACCTGCGCGGCGAACTGCGTCGTGGCCTGGGTGCTGAGCACGGGGAGCCCGGTGAAGTCGATGGTCGTCCCGGCGGGCCCCTCCGAGACGCCGTCGCCCTCGTCGGGCCGCACCGAGACCGAGGACGGGATGCGGGAGAGGACCGACGCCGCGATCCCCGGCCGGGGCCCGGTGGCGAGCAGGTTGACGAGCGAGTACCCCAGGTCCGATCGGTCGGCGGCGGTCCACCGTGGGTCCGCCACCAGCGACTCCCCCGTCCCGGAGAGGAAGAACAGGTCCCGCTGCGCATACGTGGAGAAGAACTCGGTCCGTTCGATCACGACGCCGGGGGGCAGCCGGTCGATCCGCCACTGCCCGTCCTGCCGCTCGAGGCCGATCGTCACCTCGAGTTGCCCGACGTCCTCCCGGAAGATCCCGCCGGGGTCGAGCGATCCGACCTTCTCCGCCCGCAGCGTGTACTCCGCCCGGTCGGCGCTGCGACCGCCCTGCGCACTGAGGTCGGCGCGCAACACGATGATCGTCTCCGCCGAGTCGTCCCAGGTCCGCGCCGCGTCCGGCGTGAGGAACTGCCGGGCCGCCGCGTGCCGTTGGTCGGCTATGGCGGCCGCCTTGAGGAAGTCGCGGACCAGGAGGTCCGGCTCCTGGTCCGGGACCGGGGTGGGGACGGACAGCTCGGTGGCCGACGGGGAGAAGGTGTCGATGACCTGGGGGGACGACGACGAGGGCAGCGTCGCGCACCCGGTGGCACCGAGCACGGTCGCGCAGGCCAGCGCGACCGTCGCCATCACGGCCCGGGTGCCCGTCACGAGCCGGCCGCCTCGTGTCCGGGTACCCGGTCCAGCGGGGTCGGCGAACCGGTCCGCACGAGGCGCGCCTCGTCGTCCGGGGTGAGCGGGAGAGGGCTCGAGGTGAGCGTGCCGCCGTGGCGCCGCGGAATGGTCAGCCGGAAGCAGGACCCCTCGCCGGGGCTGCCCCAGCAGTCCAGCCGACCGCCGTGGAGCTTGGCGTCCTCGAGGGCGATCGCCAGCCCGAGTCCGGTCCCGCCGGAGCGGCGGACCCGCGAGGGATCGGCCCGCCAGAACCGGTTGAACACCAGCGTCTCCTCGCCGGGCTTGAGCCCCACGCCGTGGTCGCGGACCGAGACCGCCAGGGCGGCGTCCGAGCCGCGGAGCGTCACCCGCACAGGCTTGGATTCCGAGTGGTCCAGCGCGTTGGCGATGAGATTGCGCAGGATCCGCTCCACCCGGCGCGGGTCGACGTCGGCGACGAGCGGCTCGTCGGGCATGTCGACCTCCACCTGCACGCCCGCGGATTCCGCGATGTGGGACACCGTGGACACCGCGTCCTGGACCGCGGTCCGCACGTCCATCGGGGTCACCGACAGCTCCGCCATGCCCGCGTCGTGGCGGGAGACCTCGAGCAGGTCGGTGAGCAGGCTCTCGAACCGGTCGAGCTCGGACTCGAGCAGTTCCACGGCCCGCCTGGTGGGCGCGTCGAGGTGCTCGGCGGAGTCGGAGATGATGTCGGCCGCCATCCGGACCGTGGTGAGCGGGGTCCGGAGCTCGTGGGACACGTCGGAGGTGAACCGCTTCTGGAGGTCCCCGAACTCCTCCAGCTGTGCGATCTGGTCGGACAGGCTCTGTGCCATGTCGTTGAACGCCAGGGCCAGCCGGGCGACGTCGTCCTCTCCCCTGATCACCATCCGTTCCTTGAGGTGACCGTTGGCGAACCGCTGGGCGATCGAGGCCGCCTGCCGGACCGGCAACACCACCTGCCGCGCGACCATCCACGCGATCGCCGCGCTGAGGACGATGATCGCCAGAACCGCGGTGGCCACGATCCCGCGCATGATCCCGAGCGTCTGTTCCTCGGCGATGAGCGGGTAGACCAGATACAGCTCGAGGCCCGGGATCGCCGAGTCCGTGGGGGTGCCGATGATGAGCGCCTTGGCGGGCTCACCGCGGAAGTCGATGGTCACGTACTGGTAGGCGATCCGCCCCCGCTGGACCAACGACTGCAGTTCGGGGGGCACCTCCGCGTCGGCGGGGCTGGTCACCTGCCCGCGTCCGGCCGTGTCCGGCACCACGAGGATGGGGTCGAAGGTGCCGGCGTGGACCGAGTCCCCGCCCGACGCGATCCCCCGCTCCCCCAACGCGCTGCGCGCCTGGTCGAGCCGCGACTGCTCGCTCGTGCCCTCGTCGGTCGCGGCGATCTGCGCCTCGACCGTCACCCTGAGCCGTCCCGCCTGCTCGACCGCCGCGTCCAACTTGGTCGAGAGCAGCTGCGCGGCCATCTGGCTCTGCAGCATGAACGCGATCGTGAGGATCACGCCCATCGAGAGGGCGAGGGTCGAGGTGACCACCCGGAGCTGGAGGGATCGGCGCCACGCACGGGCGAGCCGGTGCCCCACCACCGTGGGATCGAGTGCCCCGAGGCGCTCACGCCACGTCGCCGACGGTCCGGCCCCGTCCGCGGCGTCGAGGTCGTCGCCGGGGGACGCCGCCGCGTCATCCGGGCGACGCAGGGTCACGAGACCGGGCCCGCCTTGTACCCGACGCCGCGCACGGTGAGGACGACCTCGGGGTTCTCCGGGTCCTTCTCGATCTTCGCCCGCAGGCGCTGGACGTGGACGTTGACCAGCCGCGTGTCCGCCGAGTGCCGGTAGCCCCACACGTGCTCGAGGAGGACCTCGCGGGTGAACACCTGCCGGGGTTTGCGCGCGAGTTCGACCAGCAGGTCGAACTCCAGCGGGGTGAGGGGGATCGGCGTGCCGTCGCGGGTGACGGTGTGCGCGGGGACGTCGATCGTCACGTCACCGATGTGGAGCAGCTCGCTCGGCTCGTCGTCGCCCCGCCGCAGCCTCGCCCGGATCCCGGAGACGGGCTCCTTGGGCTTGAACGGCTTCATGATGTTGTCGCCCGCCCCGGATTCCAGCCCCAGCACCACGTCGGCGGTGTCCGTCTTGGCCGTGAGCATGACGATCGGCACGCGGGACTCGGCGCGGATGTCCCGGCACACGTCGATCCCGCTCTTGCCTGGCAGCATGAGGTCCAGCAGGACCAGATCGGGTTGGACCGCGCGGAACGTCTCGATGGCCTGGACACCGTCGCCCACGACCTCGGTCTCGAAGCCCTCGCCCCGCAGGACGATGGTGAGCATCTCTGCCAGGGCGGCGTCGTCGTCGACGACGAGGATCTTCGGGGTCATGGTCACCACTTGTGTCGGCGGGAGTGTCGGCGGGAGCAGTGTCTCGGCGGGGCCATTCGGGGCGCCCCGCAGGTCGTGCTACTCCCAGACGACCTTACCCGTCCGTCCCGGGCCCGACGACGAGGTCCGCCAGCCGCGCCACGTCGGGGTCCACACCCAGGACGCACCAGGGCGAGTTCCAGTCTGACGCGGCGAGCCGGCGGTAGGCCTCCCCGGTCGCCGCCTGGAGGGCGGCGTCGCGCTCGTACCGGTCGCGGGTCCGACCCGCGTCCGCCGCCTCCCTGGTCCCCGCCCGCTCCGCCGCGAGCGCCGCGGGGGTGTCCAGGAGGAGCTGCAGGTCCGGGCGCGGCAGGCCCAGCCGGCCGAACTCGAGCCCGCCGATCCACTCGAGGACCTCGGCCTCCCTGCCCGGTCCGAGCCGGGCGGCCGTGTAGGCGGCGTTGGAGGCCACGTACCTGTCGAGCAGCACCACCTCGTTCCCGGCCAGGAGCCCGCGCAGCTCCCCGAGCGCCGCGTGCCGGTCCAGGGCGAACAGCAGCGCCATGGCGTGCGGGGACTCCGCGGTGCCGGCCTGACCGCCGTGCAGGGCATCGGCGGCCAGGTCGGCGAGGGGTGTGCCGTACCGGGGGAACGCGAGCCGGCCCACCGACACCCCGCGGTCGGCGAGTTCACCGACCAGCGCCGTCGTCAGCGTGTTCTTCCCCGCGCCGTCGAGACCCTCGACGACGACCAGCCGGGCACCCACCACTCGACCGGTCAGTACCGGTAGTGCTCGGGCTTGTACGGGCCCTCGACGTCCACGCCGATGTACTCGGCCTGGTCCTTGGCCAGCCGGGTGAGCGACCCGCCGAGCGCCTCCACGTGCAGGCGGGCGACCTTCTCGTCGAGGATCTTGGGCAGCAGGTGCACCCCGATCGGATACTGATCGGCCTTGGTGAACAGCTCGATCTGGGCGATCACCTGATCGGAGAAGCTGTTGGACATCACGAACGACGGGTGCCCGGTGGCGTTGCCCAGGTTGAGCAGGCGACCCTCGGACAGCACGATGATCGAGCGGCCGTCGTCGTCGAAGACGAACTCGTCCACCTGCGGCTTGATGTTGATCCGGGTGACGCCCTCGGCGGACTCGAGTCCGGCCATGTCGATCTCGTTGTCGAAGTGGCCGATGTTGCCGAGGATGGCCTTGTTCTTCATCCGCGTCATGTGCTCGAAGGTGATGATGTCCTTGTTGCCCGTGGCCGTGATGATGATGTCGGCGTCGGCGATCGCCTCGTCGACGGTCACCACGTCGAAGCCGTCCATCAGCGCCTGCAGCGCGTTGATCGGGTCGATCTCCGTGACCTGGACGCGCGCGCCCTGACCCGCCAGCGCCTCGGAGCAGCCCTTGCCCACGTCGCCGTAACCGCACACCAGTGCCTTCTTGCCGCCGATGAGGGCGTCGGTCCCGCGGTTGATCCCGTCGAGCAGGGAGTGGCGGGTGCCGTACTTGTTGTCGAACTTGCTCTTGGTCACGGCGTCGTTGACGTTGATCGCCGGGAACGGCAGCACGCCCTCGGAGTGGAAGTGGTACAGGCGGTGCACGCCCGTGGTGGTCTCCTCGGTCACGCCCTGGACCGCGTCGGCGATCGCCGTGTACTTGCCCGGGTGCGCCGGGACCGACTCGCGCAGCAGCGCGTGGAAGACCTTCTCCTCGGCGGACCACGCGTCGTCATCCGACGGGACCGCCCCGGCCTGCTCGAACTCCTTGCCCTTGATCACGAGCATCGTGGCGTCGCCGCCGTCGTCGAGGATCATGTTGGGCTCGGTGCCGGGCCAGGTCATGATCTGCTCGGTGCACCACCAGTACTCGGTGAGCGTCTCGCCCTTCCACGCGAACACCGGCACGCCCGCCGGCGCCTCGGGGGTGCCCTCCGGGCCCACCACGACCGCGGCGGCCGCCTCGTCCTGCGTGGAGAAGATGTTGCACGAGGCCCACCGCACCTCCGCGCCGAGCGCCGTCAGCGTCTCGATCAGCACCGCGGTCTGCACCGTCATGTGGATCGAGCCCGCGACCCGCGCGCCGGCCAGCGGCTGCTCGGCGGCGTACTCCTCGCGCAGGGCCATCAGGCCGGGCATCTCGTGCTCCGCCAGACGGATCTGCTTACGGCCCGCCTCCGCCAGCGACAGATCCGCCACCTTGAACTCGACACCGTTGACGGACTGCACCCGGAGATCAGCAGACATGTGTGCGACCAGCTCCTCATAGCTAGGGGAAAGACTTCCGCCCCACCCTAGCGGGACGGCTCAGTGGGGCTGCGTCCCCGTGGCCCGATCGCCGACGCGGGTGCGGAACACGGTGGCGCCGTCGGTGCCGGTCAACGTCACCTCGGGGGTCGAGGCGGGCACCCACGCCGCACCCCCCGGACCGAGGACCTCCACCCTCGTCCCCTCGCGGACCCGGACTTCCCCGGAGGTGCACAGGAGCACCTCGGGGCCGTCCGGCCGGTAGGTCACGGGCGCGGAACCGTGGGCGAACCCGATGCGGGACAGGGCGAAGTCCGGCTCGGGGGTCGGGTAGTCCGTCTCGCCCGGGATCCCCCGGTCGGCCGGGACGGCGCGCACGGTGGGATCGACCAGGGGGCGGAAGTCCAGGACCCGCATCAGCTCGGGGACGTCGACGTGCTTGGGGGTCAGGCCACCGCGTAGGACGTTGTCCGAGTTGGCCATGACCTCCACCCCCACGCCCCGCAGGTAGGCGTGCAGCTGCCCGGGGCCGAGGTACACCGCCTGCCCGGGGTCCAGGGACACCCGGTTGAGCAGGAGGGCGCCGAGCACCCCGGGGTCGGTGGGATAGCGCTCGGCCAGCTCCACGACGGTGGTGGCCTCGGGCGCCCACTCGCCGCCGACGCCCACCGCGCCGAGATAGGCGACGGCGCCGGTGACCAGCTGCGGGACGATCGTGTCCAGCGCGGTGTGCGGCATCGTGACGATGGTGGTGAACACCGCCCGGACCCCCTCGGCGTCCGGCTGCCCGTCCAGCATGTCCCGGTAGGGGCGCAGGGCGGGGACGTCCAGCGCGTCGAGCAGCGCGACGGTGCGGGCGACCGGCCTGAAGCCCACGAGGGCATGGAAGTCGGTCAGCGCCACCAGGATCTCGGGCTTGTGGTTGGGGTCCCGGTAGTTGCGGTCCGGCGCGTCCACGGCGAGGCCGCGGGCGTCCTCGGCGGCGAACCCCTCCCTCGCCCTCTCGGGTGAGGGATGCGCCTGCAGCGAGAGGGCCTGCTCGGCGGAGAGCAGCTTGACCAGGAACGGCAGGCCGGCCCCGTGCTGGGCCAGCACCCGCTCCCCCAGTTCGCCCACGGGGTCGGCCGCGATCCGCGCGTCCAGCCCGCCCCCGTCAGAGCAGAGGGAGGAGCCCGAGTCGTGGGCCCCGTACCAGAACTCCGCCACCGGATGCGGAGCCGGGGACGGCGTCCCGCACAGCTCGGGGAGCGCGGTCCGGGACCCCCACGCGTAGGCCTGGACGACAGGACTGAGCGTCACCACGGGTCACAGACCCCCGACCAACAGGTATGCGGCGGACAGTTCGGTCCGAGCCATGAGCGCGGCCACCCTTCCGCTCAACGGGGTCGGCGGGTCGCCGACCGTGTCCCGACCGCGATCGGTGATCCACTCGACGTCCGCGAGCGGGCCCGCGGCCAGGCGGACGACGTCCTCGTCCGCGCCCAACACCATACCGAGGTGCCGGATGGGGAGGACCTCCCGTGCGCCGTCGAGCTGGTCGTCGTGGAACAGGCTCGCCAGGGGATCCACGGGGGGACGGCCCTGGGCCCGTTCCGCCTGGGAGCGGACGGCATCCGACACCGAGGAGGACGCCGTGACCCGGCCGACGTCACAGAACGCCGCGACGGCCCGGTCACAGTAGGCCGAGGACACCGGATCCGAGTGGATCCAGACGAGCGGGTCCGTCCCCGCGACGGACCTGGCGAGGAGCTTGGCGGGGTTGACCGGCGTCGACAGGTCCGGCCCGAGACCCTCGAGCTCGGCATCCACCGCGTCCGCGGCCGCGGCCACGCCGAGGCCGGGCACGCCGAGCGCGTCCAGGACGGCCATCCCCGCGGCCAGGTGATGGAGGATCCCCCGGTGCGGGGGCAGGTACGGCAACGGCGGCAGCCAGGTCGCGCGACCCCCGCCGGACTCCCCCACCGGACCCTCGCGCGGGACGTCCACCACCACGGCCGCACCCCGGTGGGCGGCGGCGTCGACCGCGGAGGCGAGGTCGCGGTCCCCGGCGTCGTCCCCCGAGACCAGCACGACGTCCAGCGCCCCGACCCACGCCGGAAGCGTGTGGGCGTGGACCAGCGGCGGCACGCCGGGCCCGCCGACGCCCTCGGCGAGCGCCGTGACGACGCCGGCGGCGTGGCGGGCCCGGGCGGAGCGGCCGTGGACCCACACCAGCGCGCGGGGCCGGAACCCGACGAGCGCCTCGAGCGCCCCGGCGTCCACCGCCGTCGCCACCGCGCGGATCTGGGCACCGCCCATCGACGCGTGGAGGAGGGCGCCGGTGGCGTCGGAGGACCGGAGCGCCTCCGCGTCGTCCAGATCGACCCGACCGGCCCCGGTGTCGCTGGTCAGGTCAGGCACGGACGATCGCGAGGACTTCGTCGACCACCGCGGCGACACCCTCGGTGGTGGGCGCCTCCGCGTTGAGGCGGAGCAGCGGTTCGGTGTTGGACGCCCGGAGGTTGAACCACGCGCCGCCCCCGAGGTCCACGGTCACCCCGTCCAGGCGATCGACCGAGACGGCGCGGCCGGAGAACGCCGTGAGGACGGCCTCCATGCGCTCCACCTGGGCCTCCGCCGAGTCCAGGGTCGAGTTGATCTCACCCGACGCGGCGTAGCGGGTGTACTCCGCCATGACCTCGGACAGCGTGGACTCCTGCTCACCCAACGCGGCGAGCGTGTGCATGGCCGCCAGCATCCCCGAGTCGGCGCCCCAGAAGTCGCGGAAGTAGTAGTGCGCCGAGTGCTCGCCGCCGAAGACCGCGCCGGTGTCCGCCATCTGCGCCTTGATGAAGCTGTGGCCGACCCGGGTGCGGATGGCCACGCCACCCTTCTCCTCCACCAACTCGGGGACGGCGCGCGACGTGATGAGGTTGTAGATGATCGAGGCGCCGGGCTCCTTGTCGAGCTCGCGCCCGGCCACCAGGGCGGTGATGGCGGACGGGGCGACGGGCTCACCCCGCTCGTCCACCACGAAGCACCGGTCCGCGTCGCCGTCGAAGGCCAGCCCGATGTCCGCGCCGCTCTCCCGGACGAGCGCCTGGAGGTCGACCAGGTTGGCCGGTTCGAGGGGGTTGGCCTCGTGGTTGGGGAAGTTGCCGTCCAGCTCGAAGTACAGGGGGATGATCTCGAGCGGCAGCCCGCTGAGCACCGCGGGCACGGTGTGGCCGCCCATCCCGTTGCCGGCGTCCACGGCCACCTTGAGCCGCCGGATGCCGGACAGGTCGACCAGGCCGCGCAGGTACTCCCCGTAGCCTGCGAGCACGTCCCGCTCGGTCACCGCGCCGGGGGCACCGTCGTACTCCGGCACCCCCTCGACCAGGTCGGCGGAGATCGTCCCGAGGCCGGACTCCTGGCCGACGGGCTTGGCCCCCGCGCGGCACAGCTTGATGCCGTTGTACCGGGCCGGGTTGTGGCTGGCGGTGAACATGGCGCCGGGGCAGTCGAGCAGCCCCGAGGCGTAGTAGAGCTGGTCCGTCGAGGCGAGGCCGATCGTCACCACGTCGAGGCCCTGGGCCGTGACCCCGGCGGCGAACGCCCGGGACAACGACGGGGAGGAGTCGCGCATGTCGTGGCCGACCACCACCGTGCCCGCGCCCTCCGACCGCATGAGACGGCCGAACGACGCCCCGACCTCACGGACGAAGCCCTCGTCTATCTGTTCACCCACGACGCCACGGACGTCGTAGGCCTTGATGACTGCTCGGACGGACTCGGCGCTGCGTGCCACGTGCTGCTCCAGGGATGAGAGGCGGTCGGGTGGGTCTTGCCCGTGACACTACCCGTGGGGCGTGACCCGCTGACGGGACACGCGTCGGGCGGAGGGTCAGCCCGCGCCCGGACCCGACTCCCCCACACCGTCACCCGGCGGGCCGGGGTCGGCCTCGGCGCGGTCGGGCACGTCGGGAACCACCCGGAGGTGGGGGCGGCCGCCGGAGGGATCGACGGGGGCCTCCGCGAGAACGGGTCCGGGGTCGGAGACCCCCAGCCGCCGCAGCCTGTCCGCGTCCACCAGCGCGGCTCCCGCCCTCCGGCCGCCGACGGGGGCGCCGGCGACGGCGTCCAGCAGGGCCGTGAGGTCGGCGTCCTCCGCGGAGGTGTCGATGTCGGGGTGTCGCACCAGGTCCCAGCCCCGGGGGGCGGTGATGCGCAGCGCGTGGGCCGCGCACAGGTCCCACGCGTGCGGCTCGCGGACCGCCGGGAGCGGTCCGATGACGGCGGTGGAGTCCGCGTAGACGTAGGTGAGCGTGGCGACCGCACGATTGGGGCACCCCGGGCGGCAGCAACGACGGTTCTCACTCACGAGGCCCCAGGGTAGACCCGTCCGGTCGACGGGCGGGCCGCGACCCGCCGCGCCGATGTCGCGGAGCCCGGCCGACGGGGGTTATCCTCGCGCCATGACGCCGACCACCCCGGTTCCCGGACGTCCGCCGACGGGGAACGCGATCCCCGGCGCCGGGCAGTCCGACGTGTGCGCGGGCAGCCGGATCTCGGTGCGGGACTTCCCCGGCGATCCCGGCCGGCGCGGCCCGCGCGTGGTGACGACCCGGCGCGCCGAACGCCGTGGCCACGGCCCCCGGGGCCCGGTCCTGCCCCCGGAGGTCCCCCGGTGGCGGAGCAGGGCGGCCGAGTTCGACGCCGCGGCGCTCGAGGCGTTCGCCGAGATCGACCAGCACTGGCATTCCCGCCTGGTCCACCTGGACCTCGCGGTGGACATGGTGCCGAGGATGCGGCTGAAGCCGGGCGAGTCGTGGCCGGAAGAGGTCGTCGCCGACGGGCTGGTCCCGCTCGCCCGCCTCGTCCCCGCCGGCGTCGACCGGTCCGGCCAACCCACCCGGGCGAGGCTGGTGCTCTTCCGCAAGCCGCTCACCCGACGCACTCAGGGCGGGGACGATCTGCGCGACCTGGTCTACTCGGTGTTGGTGGAGCTGGTCTCCCAGCACCTGGAGGTCTCGCCCGACGAGGTCGAGGCCGGCCCGGACGACGACTGACCGCCCCGTGGGGCGGTCAGGACCTGCGGAAGCGGGGGCGTGCGGGGGGACTCACATGACGGCGTCGCGCTTGATCCGGCGACGCTCGCGCTCGGACAGCCCGCCCCAGATGCCGAAGCGCTCGTCGTTGGCGAGGGCGTACTCCAGGCACTCGGCCTTGACCTCGCACCCCGTGCAGATCTTCTTGGCCTCGCGGGTCGAGCCGCCCTTCTCCGGGAAGAACGCCTCCGGGTCGGTCTGGGAGCAGAGGGCCCGGTCCTGCCAGCTCTCCTCCTCGTCCTCCGCGAAGAGGGCGGTGGAGCCGAAGTCGACCAGGGTCAGGTCGGGTCCCGCTGCGGTGCGTGACTGTCGATCCACGGTCATCCCCTCGTGTTACGTTGCTCGTCGCTCGCGCGTCTGACGGACCCGGTGCCGCTCAGATGCGAATGACACACCTGTGATTACACACATGCGAGTCGCTCAGGTCAAGCGAAAACGGGGAAACCTAGCACCGCCGGTCGGCCACGCGCGCCCGCGACACGCCAGAAACCCTGTGGCGTGGGCCACGCCCGCCCCACGCCGCGCCGCGGTGACCGTGGCCCACCCGGACCCACCCGCCCCCTCGTCACTACCCTTGGGCGTCGTGAGGATCTGTGTGGTGGCCGGTGGCGTCGGTGGCGCCCGTTTCCTTCTGGGCGCTCGCCGCCTCCTCGGGCTGGACCCCGGGCCGGGAGCGGACGCGCCGCACCGCAGCGATGCGCACCGGATCGATGCGGTGGTCAACGTCGGTGACGACGCCTGGATGCACGGCGTGCGCATCTGCCCCGATCTGGACACCATCATGTACACCCTCGGTGGTGGCATCGATGCCGAGCGCGGGTGGGGACACGCGGGTGAGACCTGGAACTGCCGCGACGAGCTGGCCGCCTACGGCGTGCAGCCGGACTGGTTCGGGCTCGGGGACAAGGACCTGGCCACGCACCTCGTGCGCACCCAGATGCTCGACGCCGGCTACCGCCTGACCGACGTGACCGAAGCGCTGTGCGCGCGCTGGTCCCCCGGCGTCCGGCTGCTGCCCGTCACCGACGAGCGCTGCGAGACCCACGTGGTGGTCCGGGATGACGCCGCGGGCGGGACCGGCACGCGGGCGATCCACTTCCAGGAGTGGTGGGTCAGGCACAGGGCGCAGCTGCCGCCCTCCGGGTTCGTGCAGGTCGGGGCGGAGGCCGCCCGGCCCACCGAGGAGGCGCTCGAGGCGATCTCCGCGGCCGACCTCGTCGTCGTCGCCCCCTCCAACCCCGTGGTCTCCGTCGGCGCGGTCCTCGCCGTCCCCGGGATCCGCGCCGCGTTGCGCGCCACGCCCGCGCCCGTCGTGGGCGTCAGCCCCGTCATCGGCGGCGCGGTGCTGCGCGGGATGGCCGACACGTGCCTCACCGCGATCGGGGTCGAGACGGACGCCCTCGCCGTGGCCCGCCACTTCGGCTCCCGGTCCGCCACCGGCCTGCTCGACGGCTGGCTGGTGGCCCCCGGTGACGGCCCCGCGGGCGGGGTCGGCGAGGTGGACGGGATCACCGTCGGCGAGGCCCCGCTGCTCATGACCGACCCTGACGCCACCGCCGACATGGTGGCCGCCGCGATCAGGCTGGTCGGCCTCGACGTCCCCGCGCGGTCCGACCGATGACCGACGGCGCGCTCCCCGAGGGCCGCCCCTGGTCGGGCGAGCACGCGGCCCCCGCCGACGTCCACCTGTGGGCCCCGGACGGGCTGCCGGAGTTCCGCCCCGGGGACGACCTGGCCGGCATCCTCGCCGCCGCGCTCACCGGGGACCCGCGCGGGCTGGCCGACGGCGACGTGGTGGTGCTCACGTCCAAGGTCCTGTCCAAGACCGAGGGCCGGATCGTGCCCGCGCCCACCGATCCCGAGGAGCGCGACGCCCTCCGCCGGCGCCTGGTCGACCAGGAGTCCGTGCGGGTGGTCGCGCGCGTCAACCGGACGGTGATCACGGAGAACCGGCTGGGCATCGTCCAGGCGGCCGCCGGCGTCGACGGCTCCAACGTCGAGTCCGGCGAGCTCGCGCTGCTCCCCGAGGACCCCGACGCCTCCGCCGACGCGCTCGCGCGTGACCTGCACCGGCTCACCGGGGCGCGGGTGGCCGTGGTGGTGACCGACACCATGGGGCGGGCCTGGCGCACCGGCCAGGTCGACATGGCGATCGGCGCCGCGGGGTTGCGGGTGTCGGTCGGGTACGACGGCGCCGTGGACGGCCAGGGCAACGAGCTGCTGGTCACCGACGTCGCGGTGGCCGACGAGATCGCCGCGGCGGCCGACCTGGTCAAGGGCAAGCTCGGGGCCCGACCGGTCGCGGTGGTCCGCGGGGTGCGCCACCTCCTGCTCGACGAGGACCAGGACGACGACGACGAGGGCGGCTCCCCGCGGCGGGCCCGCGACCTGGTCCGCGACAGCGCGTCGGACCTGTTCCGGCTGGGCACCGCCGAGGCGGTGGCGCAGGGGCGGCGCGAGGCCGTTCCCGGGCGCCGCTCCGTCCGTCGGTTCTCGGGCGAGCCGGTCCCCGCGGGGGCCCTCGCCGACGCGGTGGCCGACGCGCTCACCGCGCCGGCGCCCCACCACAGCACCCCGATCAGGTTCGTCCGGGTCGCCGGGGATGCGCGGACCCGGCTGCTCGACGCCCTGCGCGCGGACTGGGAGGCGGACCTGCGCGCCGACGGCCATCCGGCCGACGTGCTGGCCCGCCGGCTGGCCCGGGGGGACCTCCTGCGCACCAGCCCCGAGCTCATCCTGCCGTTCGTCGACGACGCCGCCGGCGCGCACGCATACCCCGACGCCCGGCGCCGGGCGTGCGAGGAGACCATGTTCACCGTGGCCGGGGGCGCCGCCGTGCAGTCGCTGCTGGTCGCCCTGGCGGCGCGTGGGTTGGGCTCGTGCTGGGTGGGGTCGACGATCTTCGCCGCCGACACCACCCGGCGGGAGCTCGGCCTGCCGGCGTCGTGGCGGCCCCTGGGGGCCGTGGCCGTGGGGGTGCCGGCCGACCCGGTCACCCCGCGGGGGACCCGGCCGGCCGGGGACGCCTACATGTCCGTGGAGTAGCGGATCCCGCCGTCGGGGATCACCACGCCCGGCCAGACCCGCGCGCCGCGCAGGAGCTCGCAGCGCGCTCCGATGTCCGCGCCGTCGCCGATCACGCCGTCGCGGATGAGCGCCCGGTGCCCGATGCGGGCGCCGAAGCCGATGATCGACCGCTCGACCGTCGCGCCGGCCTCGATCAGGGCGCCGTCGAACACGACCGCGCCGTCCAGGCGGGCGCCCGCCCCGATCACCGCGCCCCGGCCGACGACGCTGCCACCGACCAGGACCGCCCCGGCTCCGACCCCGGCACCCTCGTGCACGAGGGCCTCACCCTGGTGCCCCGCGAGGGCCGGCGACGGGGCGATGCCGCGTACGAGGTCCGAGGACCCGCGGACGAAGTCCTCGGGGGTGCCCATGTCCCGCCAGTACGCCGAGTCCACGAACCCGTAGACCCGCCTCCCCTCGGAGAGCAGTTGGGGGAAGGTCTCGCGCTCGACGGAGACGGGGACGCCCGCGGGGATCTGTTCGATGAGCTCACGCTTGAACACGTAGCAGCCGGCGTTGATCTGGTCGGTCGGCGGATCCTGCGTCTTCTCGAGGAACTCCAGGACCCGGCCGTCGTCGTCGGTGGTGACGCAGCCGAACGCGCGGGGGTCCGACACCCGGACCAGGTGCATGGTGAGGTCGGCGTCCTTCGCGTGGTGCAGGTCCAGGATCTGCGTGAGGTCGGTGCCCCCCAGGACGTCGCCGTTGAACACCATGATCGTCGAGGCGGTGAGCTCGTCCAGGACGTTGCGGATACCGCCGCCGGTCCCCAGGGGCTCGGTCTCCACCACGTAGGAGATCTCGAGGTCCAGGTCCGACCCGTCGCCGAAGTACTCCTCGAATACCTCCGCCTTGAAGGAGGTGCCCAGCACCACGCGGCGGATGCCCGCCGCGTGGATCCGCGAGAGCAGGTGCGTGAGGAACGGCAGGCCGGCGGTGGGCAGCATCGGCTTGGGCGCGGAGATGGTGAGCGGCCGCAGCCGGGTCCCCTTCCCCCCCACCAGGATCACCGCCTCGGTATCCGCGATCAGGTCGCCCCGCACCGGGCTCTCGGAGTTCGTCGAGGTCACGCTGTTGCTCCCGCTGTCATGGGCCCCCCGGGACGCGCGGTCGCGCGGCTACCGGGTGGCCGGTGGTCTGTCCGGCGCTCAGCGCAGGGCTCGCCTCGCGGAGCGGATCGCGAGGCGGCACCGTGCCTCCAGGCCGACCCTGAGGGCCCAGCGTATAGGTGCCTGCCACGCACGGGGATGCCGGTCCGCCTGGAACAGGTACGCGCTGCGGTGGTGGGCCCGCAGGGTGAACTCGGGCACCGACTTGGTCGAATGCCCCTGATCGTGGTGGATGACGGACGACGGGACATAGACGTTCTGCCACCCGGCGCGGCCGAGGCGGTCGCCCAGGTCCACGTCCTCCAGGTACATGAAGTACCGCTCGTCGAACCCGCCCACCGCGTCGAAGGCCGACCCCCGCAGCAGCAGACAGGAGCCCGACAGCCATCCGGCGGGGCGTTCGGTCTCCATGTCCGCGTCGTCGAGGTACCGGGCGGTCCACGGGTTGCCGGGCCACACCGGACCCAGCACCGCGTGGCCGATACCGGCCCGAAGTCGCGGGACCGACCGGGCCGAGGGGTACACCGACCCGTCCGGCTCGGCGATGCGCGGGCCGAACGACCCGCCCCGGGGCCACCGCTCGGCGGCGGCGAGGAGCGCGTCGACCGACCCCGGTTCGAACCACACGTCGGGATTGACCACCAGGACGAACTCCTGGTCGAAACCGTCCGGGCGGGAGGCGATCTCGCTCACGGCCCGGTTGACGGCCGTCCCGTAGCCCAGGTTCCCGCCGGTGGGGAGGAACTCGGCGAAGTCGTGGGCGGCGGCCGCCGCCTCGGGCGCCCCGTCGGTGGACCCGTTGTCCGCCATCACCAGACCCACCGGCCGCGTGGTGGACCCGGGCAGGGTGTCGATGAAGGTGCGGAGGTGGTCGCCGGGCGAATAGGTCACCGTCACGACGGGCAGTCGGGTCGTCACCCGGAACACCCTACGACGCGTGCTGCCGATTCCGGCGCCCGGCGCGCGGCGCGGTACCGTGGGATCGTTATCGGCGGCCCGGGCGGCCCGCGAGCCGCATCGACGGCGGTCTGCGCTGGTCCGGCTCCCCCTCCCGGGAGCGGCCCGACCGCCCGGATTCAACGACAAGGACGGTGGATGAGCGCCGAGCAGCCCGTGACGCCCCGCCGCGCTCCCGCCCGGGGCCGGCGCCACGCCGACCCCGGCCGCCCGCTGGCCGCCCGGGTCGCCCGCACGCTCGCCGCCCTCGTCTCCGCCTTCTGTCTCCTCGTCACCGGCGTCGGCTGGACGGTGTTCAACGGCCTCAACTCCGACCTCGCCTCGGCCGGCGGGCTCGACGTGGGCGTCGGCGGCCTCGACGGTGCGGTGGACATCCTGTTGGTGGGGACCGACAACCGGACCGACGCCCAGGGCAACGCCCTGAGCCCGGAGGAGCTGGCCACCATCCGGACCGGCGAGGAGGTGGGCGAGAACACCGACACCATCCTGCTCATCCGGATCCCCGAGGACGGCAGCTCGGCCACCGCGATCTCCATCCCCCGGGACGTCTACGTGGAGACGCCGACCATCGGCGGGAGCAAGATCAACGGCGTCTACTCGGCGTACAAGGAGGCCTACCTCGAGGAGGCCCTCGCCGCCAGCCCCGACGGCTCGCTCACCGACCAGGACCAGCGTGACGCCGTCCAGGCCGGCCGCAACGGCCTCATCGAGGCCATCCGTGACCTCACCGGGGTGTCGGTCGACCACTACGCCGAGATCGGGCTGCTGGGATTCGTCCTGCTCACCGACGCCGTCGGCGGGGTCGAGGTATGCCTCAACGCCGATGTCGACGAGCCGCTGTCGGGGGCGAAGTTCGCCGCGGGGGTCCAGACGGTCTCCGGCTCGGACGCGCTGAGCTTCGTGCGCCAGCGCCACGACCTGCCCGCCGGCGACCTCGACCGGATCGTCCGCCAGCAGGTGTTCATGTCCCAGCTGGTCAAGAGGACGCTGTCCGCCGGCACCCTCGCGGACCCCTCCAAGCTCAGCGCCCTCGCCGACGCGGCCAAGCGGTCCTTCGTCATCGACGAGAACTGGGACTTCGTCGACTTCGCCATGAAGCTCCAGGACATCAGCGGCGGCAACGTGCGGTTCGAGACCATCCCCGTGACGAGCATCGACTCGGTCACGGAGTGGGGCGAGTCCATCGTCACCGTCGACCCCGCCCAGGTCGCGGAGTTCGTGGGCGGGTTCGCCAGTACCGAGGACGAGACCACCGGGACCACCGAGGCCACCGCCGGCGGCGGGGTCGTCCCCGCGGACGTGACGGTCTCGGTGGTCAACACCACCGCGATCGACGGACTGGCCGCCCGCGTGTCCGGCTCGCTCGCGGAACTCGGCTACACCCCCGGGGACCTGCTCACCGACCCCGCCGTCGCGTACACCTCCCACGTCGCCGCGTCCTCCGCGGACGACGCCGCCGCGTTCGCCGTATCCGACGCCCTGGGCGGCCTGCCCGTGCAGGTCGACCCGGCGATCCCCGCCGGGTCGGTGCGCGTGGTCCTGGCCGAGGACTACAGCGGGCCCGCCGGGGACGCCACCGGGATCGAGTCCCTCACCCCGGCCACGACCAGCTACGCGCCGCTGCCGCCGTCCATCGCCCAGCGCCCGACATTCGACGCGGGCGGATCCGACGTCCCCTGCGTGAACTGATCCACCACCCCGGAGGACGCCCGTGACCACCGCCGCAGACACCGTGCTCGGCCCGCTCCTCGCCGCCGATCCGGGAGCGCCGCTCATCACCCACTACGACCTCGGGGCACCGTCCCGGATCGAGCTGTCCGTGGTCTCGACCGCCAACTGGGCCGCCAAGATCGCCGGGCTCCTGCGCGACGAGGTGGGGGTCGCCCCGGGCGACGTCGTGGTGTGCGACCTCCCCGCGCACTGGCTCACCGCCGGCGTGCTGCTCGGCGCCTGGTGGGCGGGCGCGGAGGTCCGCACCGAGGCATCCGACGCGGCCACCGCCGTCGCCGTCATCACCGTCCCGGAACGCCTGGACCGCCACCCGGCCGACGTGGAGACGCTCCTCATGACCACCGACCCCATGGGCCGCCCGCTGGCCTCCCTGGGCGTGGACGTGCCGCCGGGGGTCACCGACCTCGCCGAGGCGTGCCGGATCCATCCGGACGCGTTCGTGCCGTCCGGCGGCGGCGCGCACGCGCTGGACGGGGTGGCCGTGGGGCGGCTCGCGGACCCGGCCCTGCGCGGTCGGGTCCTGGTGGCGGGACGCTCTCGCGACGACGTGGTGACCGTCCTCGCCCGCGTGTTCGCCTCCGGCGGCACGGCCGTGCTCGTCACCGGCGCCGACCCCGGCGATCCCCGCGTCGCCGAGGTGGCCGCGACCGAGCGCACCACGCTGGCGCTCTGACGCGCTCACCCGGCACCGGCCCGGACACCGCCCCCGCAACGCCACACCCCGCAACGCCGCACCCCGCAACGCCACACCCCGCAACGCCGAGATCCGCTACCCTCCCGCCGGAACCGCTACTCCTGTGCGGGTAGCGGATCCGGCCTCGGGGTAGCGGATCTCGGGCGCGGGGCTCGGGGCGCGGGGCGCGGGCGCGGGGCGCGCCGCGGGGCGCGCCTCGGGTCAGGCGAGGACCTGGCGCGCCATCACCATGCGGCAGACCTGGTTGGTGCCCTCGTAGATCTGCGTGATCTTGGCGTCCCGCATCATGCGCTCGACCGGGAAGTCACGGGTGTAGCCGGCACCGCCGAAGAGCTGCACCGCGTTGGTGGTGACCTCCATCGCCACGTCGGAGGCGAAGGTCTTGGAGGCCGCGGCCATGAAGCCGAGCTTCTCGCCACCCGGGGCGGTGCCCCGCTCGGCGTTGGCGGCGGCGGTGTAGACCATCAGGCGGGCGGCCTGCACCTTCATGGCCATGTCGGCCAGCATGAACTGCGTGTTCTGGAAGTCCGAGATCGCGCGCCCGAACTGCTTGCGCTCCTTGGTGTAGGCGATCGCCGCGTCGAGGGCGCCCTGGGCGATGCCCACGGCCTGGGCGCCGATGGTCGGACGGGTGTGGTCGAGCGTCTGGAGCGCCGTCTTGAAGCCGCTGCCCGGCTCGCCGATGATGCGGTCGCCCGGGATCCGGACGTTCT
Organism: uncultured Dietzia sp.; assembly: GCF_937873725.1. Classification (GTDB taxonomy): domain Bacteria; phylum Actinomycetota; class Actinomycetes; order Mycobacteriales; family Mycobacteriaceae; genus Dietzia. Next base: position 25,318 of record NZ_CALMYY010000046.1, on the reverse strand, counting down.
CGAAGTACAGCTCGGCCGTGGGCGAGCCCTTGATGCCGAGCTTCTTCTCGGTCTTGGAGACGCCGAAGCCCTCGTCGGCGGCGTTCACCACGAACGCGGAGATGCCGTTGGCGCCCTTCTCCGGGTCGGTGACGGCCATGACGGTGTACCAGGTGGACTTGCCGCCGTTCGTGATCCACGCCTTGCTGCCGTTGAGGATCCAGTCGTCGCCGTCCCGGCGGGCGCGGGTGCGCATGGCCGCGGCATCCGAGCCGGCCTCGCGCTCGGACAGCGCGTAGGACGCCATCTTGCCCTCGGCGATCTCGGGCAGGACCATCTTCTTGAGGTGGTCGCCGCCGGCCAGGATCAGCCCCATGGTGCCGAGCTTGTTGACGGCCGGGATCAGCGAGGACGACCCGCAGACGCGGGCGACCTCCTCGATGACGATGCACGACGCCACCGAGTCCGCACCCTGCCCGCCGTACTCCTCCGGGACGTGGACGGCGTTGAAGCCCGACGCGTTGAGCGCGTCGAGGGCCTCCTGCGGGAACCGCTCGCTCTCGTCGACGTCCGCGGCGTGGGGCTCGATCTCCTTCTCGGAGAGAGCGCGGATCGCGGCGCGGAGCTCCTCGTGCTCCTCCGCCGGGCGGTACAGATCGAAGTCGGGGTTACCGGACATGTGCGGGCCTCCATGAGGGAATCGTCGGTGCTGGTCGCGCGGCGGACACCGTCCCGGTCATCTCCCGGCGATGCCGACGACGCACGTCTGGTCGTCATTATCGCCGCGATGTCGGTCCGCGGGCGTCCGGCCCCCAAGTTACCAGCGGGTAACCGGCTCGCGGCCCGGGACCCGGTCAGCCGAGCAGGCTCTCCCGCAGCGCGGCGTCCTTGCGCTCCACCATCGCCTCGAGGTCCGCCTGGAAGCTCTCCATCCGGACCAGGAGCGCGGGGTCCGAGGCCGCGAGGATCCGGACCGCCAGGAGCCCGGCGTTGCGGGCGCCGCCGATCGACACGGTGGCCACGGGCACGCCGGCGGGCATCTGCACGATCGACAGCAGGGAGTCCATCCCGTCGAGGTACTTCAGGGGAACCGGCACGCCGATGACCGGCAGCGGGGTGGCGGAGGCGACCATCCCGGGCAGGTGCGCCGCCCCGCCGGCACCGGCGATCACGACCCTGATCCCGCGCCCGGCGGCGGAGCGGGCGTAGTCGAGCATCTTCTGCGGGGTGCGGTGCGCCGAGACCACCCCCACCTCGAACGGGATCCCGAACTCGGCGAGCGCCTCCGCGGCCGCCTCCATGGTGGGCCAGTCGGAGTCGCTGCCCATGATCAGGCCGACCTGCGGTCCGCCCTGTCGCGAAGTCATGTCGCTTCCTTTCCTCGAGTTGGGATCAGCGGTCGTACGACCCGACGGGCGCCCCCGCGTGGGGGTCCCAGCCGTCCGTCCATTCCGCGTGGGAGAGCCAGTGCGCCGCGAGCTCGGCCACCGCACGGACGGTGCCGACCTGATCCGGGTCGTCGGGATCGACCCCGGGGTCGCCCAGGACGTTGACGTGGCCGATCTTGCGCCCCGGCCGCTCGGACTTGCCGTAGAGGTGCACCTTGGCGTGCGGGAACCGGGCGCCCAGGTGGTGGACCCTCTCGTCCATGCTCATCAGCGGGGCCTCGCCCGCGCCGAGCACGTTGGCCATCACGGTCACGGGTGCGGTCGGGACCGTCGAGCCGAGCGGGTAGTCGAGCACCGCGCGCAGGTGCTGCTCGAACTGGCTGGTGGTGGCCCCGTCCATGGTCCAGTGGCCGGAATTGTGGGGCCGCATGGCCAGCTCGTTGACCAGCACCCCCGGCCGACCGTCCGAGCCGATGACCTCGAACAGCTCCACCGCCATCACCCCGGTCACGTCGAGGTGCTCGGCCAGGCGCAGCGCGGTCGCCTGGACGGCCGAGCGCAGGTCGTCCGGCAGCCCGGTGGCCGGCGCCACCACCACGGCGCAGATGCCGTCGCGCTGGACCGTCTCCACGACCGGCCACACCGCGCCCTGGCCGAACGGCGAGCGGGCGACGAGCGCGGACAGTTCGCGGGTCCACGGCACGCGGGCCTCCGCCATCATCGGCACGCCGGCGGCGAGCTGGTCGGAGGCGATCCGCTCGGCCTCGGCGAGCGAGTCCGGCATCCACACGCCGCGACCGTCGTATCCGCCGCGGGCGGCCTTGAGGACGATCCGCCCTTCCTGCTCCGCGTGGAACCGTCGGACGTCCTCGACCGACTCGACGCCGGTGAACGGCGGGACCGGCGCGCCGATCTCGGCGAGGGCGCGCCGCATGACGAGCTTGTCCTGGGCGTGGATCAGCGCCGAGGCGCGGGGGCGCACGGCGACGCCCGCGGACTCGAGCCCGAGCAGGATCTCGGGCGGCACGTGCTCGTGGTCGAACGTCACCACGTCGGCCCCGGCGGCGGCCCGGCGGACGGCGTCCGGGTCGTCGTGGGCGCCGATCACCACGTCCGGGGTCACCTGCGCGGCCGGATCCAGCGGGTCGGCGGCGAGCACGCGCAGCGTCTGCCCGAGCGCCACGGCCGACTGGTGGGTCATGCGGGCGAGCTGTCCTCCCCCGATCATCGCCACGACGGGGGTGCCGAGCGGGTTGCGGCGGATGCGCGAGTCGTCGTTCACGCCGCCCATGGTCTCACGCGCGGCGGGTCGGTCACCGCCACCCCGGGAGGCCCCAGCGGAACCGGGGCGCCGGCGCGAGGGGCACCGGCGGCGGCGGAGGGGGCAGCCGGAGCAGTTCGTCGTACACCGCGGCGTGCACGCCGGCCACGTCGGGGACGTGGTCGATCTCCACCGGGGGGAGGTGTCCGCACTCCAGGATCAGGCACCCGGTGCCCAGCGCGCGGTCGGCGAGCGTGTGCCGGAACCGCACCGCGCTCACCCGGCGGAGCGGCACGTCGACGCACCGCCGCGAGGACCCGGCCGGCCGGTAGAGCACCCGCTCGTCCGTCACCACGAGGTCGGTCCGCACCCACCGGATCGCCGGCCACAGCCCGAAGCGCAGGACCAGCAGGGCGTAGAGCCCCGCGACCATCGCCCAGGTCGCGGCGCGATCCGGTGCGTGCACGACCTGGACCTCGATGAACCCGGCCACGATCCCCGCGAGCCCGGCGCCGATCACCGTGACGAGCGCCGGCCGCACGAGCCCCCGCCAGTGCGGGTGACTGTGGACGATCAGCGTCTCCCCCGGCGCGAGGACCGACCCGACGAACCCCACGGGTCAGCCGCCCCACCGGCCGGCGGCGGGGCGGATGTGGGTGACGTCTCCGGCCGCCACGGTGAACTCGCCGTCCTGTGTGACGACGACGAGGCGGCCGTCCCTGTCCACGCGGTCGGCCCTCCCGGTGCGCACCTGGGCTCCCGGGAGCTCCACCCGCACGTCGGCGCCGAGGGTGGAGCAGGCCGCGGAGTACTCCGCCATGAGCTCGTCCGAGATCGACGATCCGCTCCCCCGGTCGCAGGCCCGCCATTGCGCGTGTCGGCGCGCCAGGGCCTCGAGCACCGCCCGCGCGACGGCGTCCCGGTCCGTCGTCCCGCCGGCCAGGGCGAGGGAGGTCGCGTGCGGCACCGGCAGTTGTTCCCGTGTCAGCCCCACGTTGATCCCCATGCCCACCACCAGCGCCGGCAGCCGGATGTCGAAGTCGCCGCCACCCGGGACGGTGGTCATCTCGGCGAGGATCCCGGCGAGCTTGCGCCCGTCCACCAGGACGTCGTTCGGCCACTTGAGCGTGACGTCCACCCCGCCCGCGGCCGCGAGCCCGTCGCGGACGGCGAGGCCGGTGACCAGCGGCAGCCACCCGAACAGCGTGGGCGAGACCGCCCCGGGCCGGAGCAGGACGCTGACCGCGACCTGCGTCCGCGGCGGCGCGACCCAGCTCCTGCCGAGCCTGCCCCGGCCGGCGGCCTGGTACTCGGCCAGGAGCACGCTGCGGTCCGGGGCCCCGAGGCCCGCCAGTCGGATCATCTCGGCGTTCGTGGAGCCGATCTCCTCGACCACCTCGAGCGCGGAGTACGGCGCGCCGGGCCCCTCGACCAACGCACCGCGGAGCGCGTCGACGTCCAACGGGCGCAGGTCATGGATTCCGGTCTCCGGGTTCACGGCGTCCAGAGTAGGTCGGAACCCCGACCCCGGGCGGGGTCGCCCGCAGGGGGAGTCGACCGGGTCACATCGCCACGGCCCGTCCCGAGTCGTTAGAGTCCTACAACATGACGACTGCCTCAGAACCGGACGTGAGTGACGACGTCCAGACCGACGCTGCGACGCCCGACATCCACACGACGGCCGGGAAGCTCTCCGAGTTGCGCCGGCGCCTCGACGAGGCCCGCGCCCCGATGGGCCAGGCCGCGATCGACAGGACCCACGACAAGGGCCTCATGACCGCCCGCGAGCGGATCGAGAATCTGCTCGATCCGGGGTCGTTCGTCGAGATCGACGCCCTCGCGCGCCACCGCGCCACCACCTTCGGCCTGGCCGAGCGACGGCCGCTCGGCGACGGTGTCATCACCGGCTACGGCACGATCGACGGTCGGAGCGTCTGCGTGTTCTCGCAGGACGCGACGGTGTTCGGCGGATCGCTCGGCGAGGTCTACGGCGAGAAGATCGTCAAGGTGATGGACCTGGCGCTCAAGACCGGCCGCCCGATGATCGGCATCAACCACGGCGCGGGTGCCCGGATCCAGGAGGGCGTGGTCTCGCTCGGCCTCTACGGCGAGATCTTCCACCGCAACGTGCAGGCCTCCGGCGTCATCCCCCAGATCTCCCTGGTCATGGGGCCGTCCGCCGGCGGTCACGTGTACTCCCCCGCGCTCACCGACTTCACCGTGATGGTGGACAAGACCTCGCAGATGTTCGTCACCGGCCCCGACGTCATCAAGACCGTCACCGGCGAGGAGGTCTCCCAGGAGGAGCTGGGCGGCGCCACCACGCACATGACCAAGTCGGGCGTCTCGCACTACACGGCGAGCGACGAGCAGGACGCCCTCGACTACGTCAAGGACCTCCTCTCCTACCTGCCGAGCAACAACCGGGCCGAGGCCCCCCGCTTGCCGTTCCCGCAGGCCGAGGGCGCGATCGAGGACAACCTCACCCCCGAGGACCACGAGCTGGACACGATCGTCCCGGACTCCTCGAACAGCCCGTACGACATGCACGAGGTCATCTCGCGCATCGTCGACGACGGCGAGTTCCTCGAGGTCCAGGCGCAGTACGCCATGAACGTGATCGTCGGCTACGGACGCGTCGAGGGCCGCAGCGTCGGGGTGGTGGCCAACCAGCCCACCCAGTTCGCGGGCTGCCTGGACATCAAGGCGTCCGAGAAGGCCGCGCGCTTCGTCCGCACCTGCGACGCCTTCAACATCCCGATCCTCACCCTGGTCGACGTCCCGGGCTTCCTGCCCGGCACCGGCCAGGAGTTCGACGGCATCATCCGCCGCGGCGCCAAGCTGCTCTACGCCTACGGCGAGGCCACGGTCGGCAAGGTCACCGTGATCACCCGCAAGGCCTACGGCGGCGCCTACGACGTGATGGGGTCCAAGCACATGGGCGCGGACATCAACCTCGCGTGGCCGACCGCGGAGATCGCCGTCATGGGCGCCTCCGGCGCCGTCGGGTTCGTCTACCGGAACGAGCTCAAGCAGGCCGCCGCGAACGGCGAGGACGTCGACGCGCTGCGCCTGACGCTGCAGGCGGAGTACGAGGACACCCTCGTCAACCCGTACGTCGCCGCCGAGCGCGGCTACGTTGACGCGGTCATCCCCCCGTCGCACACGCGGCTGCAGGTGGCGCAGGCTCTCCGCCTCCTCGACCGCAAGGTCGTCGAGGTGCCCGCCAAGAAGCACGGGAACATCCCGCTGTGAGCGCGCAGGCCGGGGACACCACGGCGCCCTCCCCGTTCTTCGAGGTCGTGCGCGGGAACCCCACCGCGGTCGAGGTCGGCGTGCTCTCCGCCATCCTGGCGACCGCGCAGGGCAACGCGGTGAGCGCCGGCGACTCCCCCACCGGCGTCAAGGACGACTGGGGCTCGTACTCCGACCGGCTGCGCCCGCCGTTCGGCTACAACCCGAGCTCGTTCCTCAACCGTCGGCAGTACTGACCGACACCTGCCACACCGGCCGGCACCGGCATCGACAGCCGCCCCCCACCACGCGGTCGGGGGGCGGCTGTCGCGTCCCCGGAGTGGGTAGGCTCGGGGGCCAGCCGAGTCCGGGAGGTACCCCATGTCCGACGACCCCACCGCCGCCGAGGTCGGGCTGGACCCCGGTGCAGAGGACCGCGAACACGGCGAGCGCGCCGGCACCGACGACGGCACCGCGACCCACGTGACGGGGATCATCGGCCGTGTGGAGCCGTTCCCCGACCGCCCCCGCGCCTCGATCGTCCACGTGGACGAGACCACCAAGATCGTGGCGTTCGAGTTCGCCGAGGGCCATGAGCTGCCCGACCACGCCGCGTTCCACCCCGTGCTGATCCAGGTGCTGCGGGGCCGGGTGGAGTTCGGCCTGCCGGACCGCACGCTCGACCTGCGCACCGGGGAGGTCCTGCACCTCACCGCGAAGCTGCGGCACCGGGTCCTGGCGCTCGAGCCCACCACCCTCACCGTCACCATGCTGCTGCCGCGCCCCTGACGCCGTGGCTACGCTGACCCCATGATCGCGTTCGTCCTCGCCTCCGCCTCCCCGTCCCGCCTGCGGATCCTCGAGCAGGCCGGGGTGGATCCGCTGGTCCGGCACCCGCGGGTCGACGAGGACGCCCTGCAGGCCTCGCTGCCCGAGGGGACCCCGCACGTCCGGGTGGTCGAGGAGCTCGCGCGGGCCAAGGCGGAGGAGGTCCTGGACCGGGAGGGTCCGGGGCTCGCGGCCGAGGCCCGCGCGGCCGGGGCGGACACGCTGATCGTGGTGGGCTGCGATTCGATGCTCCTCGTGGACGGCCGGCTCCAGGGGAAGCCACACACCTACGAGAGGGCCATGGAGCGCTGGAGGGCCATGCGCGGGCGCCACGGGGTGCTGCTCACCGGCCACGCCCTCATCGTGGCCGACCTCGCGGGGGACGACCACGCAGGCAACGACCACCTCGTCGTCACACATTCCGGTCAGGACACCTCCGACACCACGGTCCACTTCGGCGCCCCCTCCGACGCCGACCTCGACGTGTACCTCCGGACCGGCGAGCCGCTGGAATGCGCGGGCGCCTTCACGATCGAGTCCCTCGGCGGGTGGTTCATCGACCGGATCGAGGGCGACCCGTCGAGCGTCATCGGGCTCAGCCTGCCGCTCCTGCGGCGGCTCCTCCAGGGGGCCGGGCTCCACGCCCACCGCGTGTGGCGTCCCGAACTCCGCCCCTGAACCGCAGGTCGCGGCCGCGGCGTGCCACCGGGACCGCCCCCACGGGGTGGCCCATGGACCCCCAATCCCACACATGAGGTGGACCTCTCATTAGACTGCGGAGGAACATCGGCGGCCCCACCGGGCGCGCCGGTTCTAGAGACGTCCATCACCAGGAGGCCCTGAGTGCCCAGTCATGCCAGCTCTCACATCACCAAGGTCCTCGTCGCCAACCGCGGCGAGATCGCCGTCCGTGTGATCCGCGCGGCGAAGGACGCCGGCCTGGCCAGCGTCGCCGTGTACGCCGAGCCCGACGCGGACGCGCTGTTCGTCAAGCTGGCCGACGAGGCCTTCGCCCTGGGGGGCACCACCTCCGCGGAGTCCTACCTGGTCTTCGACAAGATCCTCGATGCCGCCGAGAAGTCCGGCGCCGACGCCATCCACCCCGGGTACGGCTTCCTCTCCGAGAACGCCGACTTCGCCCAGGCCGTCATCGACGCCGGCCTCATCTGGATCGGCCCGCCGCCGCAGGCCATCCGCGACCTCGGCGACAAGGTCACCGCCCGCCACATCGCCGAGCGCGTCAACGCCCCGATGGCCGCCGGAACCAAGGACCCGGTCTCGGACGCCAGCGAGGTCGTGAAGTTCGCCGAGCAGTACGGCCTGCCCATCGCCATCAAGGCCGCCTTCGGTGGCGGCGGACGCGGCATGAAGGTCGCCCACGAGATGTCCGAGGTCTCCGACCTCTTCGACTCCGCCACCCGCGAGGCCACCGCCGCCTTCGGCCGCGGCGAGTGCTTTGTCGAGCAGTACCTCGACAAGGCCCGCCACGTGGAGGCCCAGGTCCTCGCCGACCAGCACGGCAACGTCATCGTCGCCGGCACCCGCGACTGCACCCTGCAGCGCCGCTTCCAGAAGCTCGTCGAGGAGGCCCCGGCACCCTTCCTCACCGACGACCAGCGCAAGCGGATCCACGACTCGGCCAAGGCCATCTGCAAGGAGGCCGGCTACTACGGCGCCGGCACCGTCGAGTACATGGTCCAGGGCGACACCATCTCGTTCCTCGAGGTCAACACCCGCCTCCAGGTGGAGCACCCGGTCACCGAGGAGACCGCCGGCATCGACCTGGTGCTGCAGCAGTTCAAGATCGCCGAGGGCGAGGTGCTCGAGTTCACCGAGGACCCGGCCCCGCGCGGCCACGCGTTCGAGTTCCGCATCAACGGTGAGGACGCCGGCCGCGGCTTCCTGCCCGCCCCCGGCACGATCACCGGCTACCACGAGCCCACGGGCCCGGGCGTCCGGATGGACTCCGGCGTGGAGCAGGGTGACACCATCGGCGGCCAGTTCGACTCGATGCTCGCCAAGCTCATCGTCTGGGGCGAGGACCGCGACCAGGCGCTCGCCCGCTCGGCCCGCGCGCTCGCCGAGTACAAGATCGAGGGCATGGCGACGGTCCTGCCGTTCCACGCCCACATCGTCGAGAACCCCGCCTTCGTCGGCGACGGCGACGGCTTCGACATCTACACCAAGTGGATCGAGGAGGAGTGGGACAACCCGCTCGAGCCGTGGACCCCGACCGGCGCCCCCGTCGACGACGACGAGCCCGTCGAGCGCAAGAAGGTCGTCGTCGAGGTGGACGGCCGCCGCGTCGAGGTGTCCCTGCCCGGGGACCTCGCCTTCGGTGGCTCGCACAACGGCGGCACCGTCCGCCGCAAGGCCAAGGCCCGCACCCGTGGCGGCGCCGCCGGTGCCGCCGCTTCCGGCGACGCCGTGTCGGCACCCATGCAGGGCACCGTCGTCAAGGTGGCCGTCGAGGAGGGCCAGGAGGTCAAGACCGGCGACCTGGTGGCCGTGCTCGAGGCCATGAAGATGGAGAACCCGGTCACCGCGCACAAGGACGGCGTGATCACCGACCTGTCCGTCGACGCCGGCGCCGCCGTGACCCAGGGTGCGGTGCTCTGCGAGATCAAGTGATCTCCTGACGGCGCCGCCCGTCCCCCCCTCGACGAGATCCGCTACTCCCCCGCACCATCCGCTCCCCGAATCGGGGCAGCGGATCACGCGGCGGGGTAGCGGATTTCGTGTGTGCGGGGAGGTGGGGCGCCGGAGTGCCGCCTCAGCCGCGCCGGAGGACCGGTCGGTCGACGACCGGCTCCGCAGTGGCGGGGTCGACGGCCGCGTCCACGAGGAACTCGCGGACCTCGGGCACACGGCGGAGGAAACCGTCGGCCTCGTCGTCGGACTCCGACACCTGGCTGGCCAGTTCCGCGGCGACCCGCCGCTCGAACAGATCCACCTCCCGCTCCACGCGGTCGGCGTCCCAGCCCAGCACCTCGGCCATGAGCCCGGCGACCTCCCTGGCGCACTCCACCCCGCCGTGCTGGTATTCCATGGAGATCCGCGTGCGACGGACCAGGACGTCCTCCAGGTGGAGAGCGGCCTCGGCCCGCGCGGCGTAGACGATCTCCACCCGGAGGTACCGTTCCGCGCCGGTGAGCGTCTCGAGCAGGTCGGGGCGATCGGACGCCGTCTCCAGGACCTCCTCGAGCAGGGAGCCGTAGCGGCCGAGCAGATGCTGGACCTGCTCCTCGCGGATCTCGTAGTGGTCGGCGATCCGGTCGGCGCGGTTCACCATGGCCGGATAGCCGTCCGCGCCCAGCAGCGGAATCCGTTCGGTGGTGGAGGCCGGCACGCTCCGGGCGCGCTCCTCCCCCAGTTCCACGACCGCGGCGTCGACGGCGTCGGCGGCCATCACCCGGTAGGTCGTGTACTTTCCGCCGGCGACCACCACCGCGCCCGGGGCCACGGTCATCACCGCGTGTTCCCGCGAGAGCTTGGTGGTGGAATCGGCCCCACCGGAGAGCAGGGGACGCAGCCCCGCGTACACGCCGCGGATGTCCTCCCGCCCGATGGGCTCCGTGAGCACCGCGTTGACGTGCCCGAGGATGTACTCGATGTCCGCGCCGGTCGCCGCCGGGTGCGCCAGGTCGAGCTGCCAGTCGGTGTCGGTGGTCCCGATGATCCAGTACTCGCCCCAGGGGATCACGAAGAGCACGGACTTCTCCGTGCGGAGGATGAGCGCGGCCTCCGAGTCGACCTTGTCGCGGTCCACCACGATGTGGACCCCCTTGGAGGCGCGGACCGTGAAGCCCCCCTCCTCGCCCAGCATCTCCTTGAGGTGATCGGTCCACACGCCGGCGGCGTTGAGGACGACCCCGGCGCGCACGTCGGTCTCGCGGCCCGTCTCGGCGTCCCGGACCCGCACGCCGGTCACCCGCTCGCCCTCCCGCAGATACCCGATCACCTGGGTGGAGTTGGCGACCACCGCCCCGTGGTGGGCGGCGGTACGGGCGAGCGTGAGGGTGTGGCGGGCATCGTCCACCAGCGTGTCCCAGTAGCGGATCCCGCCCACCACGACGTCCTCCCGGAGCCCCGGGGCCACCCGGTGCGCACCCGCACGGCTGTAGTGCTTCTGCGGCGGGACGCTCTTGGCGCCCCCCATCACGTCGTACAGGACGAAGCCCGCGGCCATGTAGGGGCGCTCCCAGAACCGGCGGGTGAGGGGGAAGAGGAACTTGAGGGGTTTGACCAGGTGGGGGGCGAGTCGGGTCATGCTCAGCTCGCGCTCGTGGAGGGCCTCGGCGACCAACCCGAAGTCGAGCTGCTCCAGGTACCGGAGCCCGCCGTGGAACATCTTCGAGCTGCGGGAGGAGGTGCCGGCGGCGTAGTCGCGGGCCTCCACCAACGCCACGCTCAGGCCGCGCGTGGCCGCGTCCACCGCGCTGCCCGTGCCGACGACACCCCCGCCCACGATCACCACGTCGAAGGACTCCTCCGACAACCTGCGCCACGCCTGGGCCCTGTGTTCCGGGCCGAGGACGGACCGGGATCTGATCGTGGGCATCGCACTCCCCTCCGGGGCCGGGTGAGGGTTCCGGCCGGTCGCGCCCGACTCTACGCCCGGCCGGACGTAGTCTTGGCCTGTGACGCGCAACACCTACATCCTCGCCATCGACCAGGGGACCACGTCCTCCCGGGCCATCCTCTTCGATCAGCAGGGTCTCCCGGTCCCCACGGCCACGGCCCAGGTCGAACACCGACAGATCCTGCCGCGGGCCGGGTGGGTCGAACACGACCCCCTCGAAATCTGGGAGAACGTCCGCACGGCCATGGCCCAGGTGGCCGGCCTCGCCGACCTCGAACCGGCGTTGGTCGCCGCGATCGGCATCACCAACCAGCGCGAGACCACGGTGGTGTGGGAGCGGGAGACGGGAAGGCCGGTCTACAACGCGATCGTCTGGCAGGACACCCGCACCTCCGGGATCTGCGCCCGGCTCGCAGCGGAGCACCCCGACGGCGACGACCGCTTCCGGGACGTCACCGGGCTGCCGCTGTCCACCTACTTCGCGGGGCCGAAGATCCGGTGGATCCTCGAGCACCTCGACGAGGAGGGTCAGCGCGGCACCGAACGGGCCGAGGCCGGGGAACTGCTGGCCGGGACCATGGACTCGTGGCTGATCTGGAATCTCACCGGCGGCCGGCGGGGCGGGGACCACGGCGAACCCGCGCTCCACGTCACCGACGTCACCAACGCGTCACGGACGCTGCTGATGGATCTGCGGACGCTCGAGTGGAGCGAGGAGCTCTGCCGCGAGATCGGGGTGCCGCGGACGATGCTGCCCGAGATCGTCCCCTCGTCAGGGGTCGTGGGGCACGTCACCGCGCGACGGATGTTCGGCGGCACCCCGATCGCCGGGATCCTGGGCGATCAGCAGGCCGCCATGTTCGGCCAGACCTGCTTCGACCCCGGCGACGCCAAGAACACCTACGGCACCGGGGCGTTCCTGCTCCTCAACACCGGCACCACCCCCCAGTTCAGCGAGAACGGCCTGCTCACCACGGTCTGCTACCAGCTGGGCGACGCCGATCCGGTCTACGCACTGGAGGGCTCGGTCGCCGTGGCCGGGTCGCTGGTGCAGTGGCTGCGCGACAACCTCGGGGTGATCTCGGGGGCAGGCGAGACAGAGGAGTTGGCGGCGTCGTTGGAGGACAACGGCGACTGCTACCTGGTCCCCGCGTTCTCCGGCCTGCTCGCGCCGCGGTGGCGGCCGGACGCCCGCGGGGCCCTGGTGGGGCTGACGCGGTTCCACACCCGGGCGCACCTGGCGCGAGCCGCGCTCGAGGCCACCGCGTTCCAGACCCGTGAGATGACCGACGCGATGGCCGCCGATGCCGGGGAGGTCGCCGAGTCGCTCCGCGTGGACGGCGGGATGGTGGTCAACGACTTCCTCATGCAGTTCCAGGCCGACATCCTGGGCATCGACGTGGTGCGGCCGGAGGTCACCGAGACCACCGCGCTGGGGGCCGCGTTCGCCGCCGGGCTCGCGGTGGGACAGTGGGACTCCCCCGACCGGCTCCGCGAGTTGTGGCGGGGAGACCCCCGCAGGGGGCCGCGGACGTCCGCCGAAGAGCGCCGGCGCCCGTGGGGCCCCTGGGACGACGCGGGGGGACGGACGCCGGACTGGGCCGTCGCGGAGGGATGACCCACGCGGAGGGGTGACCGACGGCGAGGGGCGATCAGCGCGGCGGGGCGATCACGCCGGATCCGAGGACCCCGGGTGGAACACGGCCGGCCGCTGCGGCGTCACCTCCACCCGGGCGCCGACCTCGACCACCTCGCCTCCCGACACGGGGATCGCGAAGCTGTGGTCGGCGCCGTCGAACGACACCCGGACGAGGGTCGACGCACCGACGAACTCGACCCCGGTGCACACGCCGTGCCCGCCTGACGCGACCCGGTGGACCGCCAGGTTCTCCGGACGCCACAGGACGGTCCCGACCCCTCGCGCGGCCGTGTCGAGGGGGACCCGACCGAGGACGGAGTGCGCGACGGGGCCGTCCGCGGTCGCCGGCAGGAGCACCACGTCGCCGGACAGCCGGGCCACCTCCCTGCTCGCCGGATGGTGGTAGAGCCGCTCGGGTGCGTCCACCTGGGCGAGGAGCCCGTCGATGAGGACGGCGACGCGGTCGGCGGTGGCCAGCGCCTCGGCGCGGTCGTGTGTGACGAGCACGGAGGTGGCGCCGGACTCGGAGAGCAGGGCGGCGACCTCCGCGCGCACCCGGCCGCGCAGCGCGGCGTCGAGCGCGCTGAACGGCTCGTCGAGCAGGATGAGCCCGGTGCCCGGCGCGAGCGCCCGCGCGAGCGCGACCCTCTGCTGTTGGCCTCCGGAGAGCTGCGACGGGCGGTCGTCGGCGCGGTCCGCGAGCCCGACCAGTTCGAGGACCTCGCGCACCCGGTCCGCCCGCCCGGCTCGACCGCGCCAGCGAGCGACCGGGTCGACGGGAACCAGCCCGAACCCGACGTTCTGCGCGACCGTCAGGTGCGGGAAGAGCGCCCCCTGCTGGGGGACGAGGCCGATCCCGCGCCGCTGGGCGGGCAGGGTGTCCACGCGTCGGCCGTCCACGAGGATGCGGCCCGCCGACACCGGGTGCAGACCCGCGATCATGCGCAGCACCGTGGTCTTGCCCGATCCGGACGCGCCGAGCACGGCCAGCGACTCGCCGGACCCCACCCGCAGGTCGAGGTCACGGACGACCGTGGTCCCGCCGTACCCGCCGGCCACCCCCTCCAGCTCGAGGACCCCGCCCGGGTTTCTTCCCACCGTCATCGCCGCCCCACCTCGGTCCTCTCCGCTTGCGCCGCGATCGCGGCCCGCTCCGGGACGCCCCGGCCGGACCCTCCGGAACCCCACCCGAACGACCGGCCCAGTACGGCCGCGGGGATCACCGCCACGGCCACGAGCATGGCGGCGTAGGGCGCGGCCTGCGAATAGGCCGCCACCTCGGTGTGTGCCCACATCGCCGACGCCAGCGTCTCCGCACCGGTGGGGCGCAGCAGGAGCGTGGCCGGGAGCTCCTTGGCCACGCTGAGGAACACCAGGCTCCCGCCGGCGAGGACACCGGGGGCCGCGAGGGGCGCGACCACCCGGAGGAACGTGCGCACCCGGCCGGAGCCCAGGGATTCCGACGCGTCCTCGAGCGCGGTGGGAATGGCGTCGACCGCGGACCGGACGACCCCCACCGCGAGCGGGAGGAACAACACGACGTAGGCGAACACGAGCATGGGGACCCGCTGGTACAGCCCCGGGACGAGGCGGATCCCGACGAAGACCACCGCGAGGCCGACGGTGATCCCGGGAAGCGCGAACCCGATCTGGGCCACCGCCTCGGTGGTCCGGGACAGCGGTCCGCCCGAGCGCGCGGCGAGCACCCCGATGGGCAGCGCCAGGACGATCGTCACGAGCGCCGCGATGCCGGACACGCTCGCGGTGGTGCCCGCCGCGGCGAGGACCGGACCCCAGGACACGTCCACCTCGGCCGCGGCCCGGACCCACCTGAACAGCCCGATGAGGGGGGCCGCCACGCCGCCGGCGAGGACGGCCGCGACCACCGCCAGGGCGGGAAGCCGACGCCACCCGAGCGGGAGGCGGTCGGGAACCGAGTCCACCCCGCCGCCGACCCGCGCCACCTCACCGCGTCGGGCCCGCCGCTCGCCCACCATCACCACGAGGGCGACCAGGATGAGCACGCACGCCAGCACGGCGGCCGGAACGCGGTCGAAGGATGCCCGGTAGCTGTGGTAGATCCCCACCGTGAACGCCTCGTAGCGGAGCATGGCCACGGCACCGAAGTCGGAGAGGGTGTAGAGCGCGACGAGCAGGCCGCCGGCGGCCACCGCCGGCCGGATCTGGCGCAACGTGACCCCGAGAACCGCCCTGGCGGTTCCGCGACCGAGGCTCCGGGCCACCTCCTCCAGGCCCGGGTCCACCGTCCGCAGGGCCGCGGCGGCGGGGAGGAAGACGTACGGGTAGCACGAGATCGTCAGCACGATGACCGACCCCGGCAGCCCCATCACCTGCGGAAAGTCGGCCACCCACAGGTAACCCAGGACGTAGGAGGGCATCGCGAGGGGCACGCAGAGGAGCGCGCCGATCACGGGCGCGCCGGGAAGGTCCGTCCGGACGGTGAGCCACGCGAGCGCCACTCCCACCACCACGCTGATGGCGGTCACCAGCACCACGAGCACGACCGTGTTGGCGAGCAACTCCGCCGACCGGCCGGTGCGGACCACCTCGAGCGCGTACCCCGGCCCCCGCTCGCCCGCGCGGATGACGAGGTAGACCAGCGGGATGAGCGTGGCCGAGCACGCGAGCACCGCGGCCGCACCCAGCAGGGGGCGGCCGCGGCGCAGGCGGGACCGGAGGTCTATGACGGTGTCCGTCAGATCATGCCCACGCGCGTGAGCATCTGCTGGGTCTGTTCCAGGCCGTCGAGGTCACCGAGTTCGATGTCGGGGCCGCCGAGGCTCTCGAGCGGCGGCAGGTCGACGGCGTCGGAGGTGATGCCGGGCAGCACGGGGTACTCGCTGGCCTCCTCGAGGAAGTAGAGCTGCGACTGCTCGCTGAGCAGCGCCTCCACCACCCGCGCCGCGTCGTCGGGCCGATCCGACGAGGCGAGGATCCCGACCCCGGCGACGTTGACCAGGGCCCCGGGGTCGCCCTTGGCCAGGTAGTGGACCCGGGCCCGCATGTTCTCGGGCCCCTTCTCCGCGGCGGCGTTGTACCAGTAGTAGTGGTTGGTGAGACCGAGCTCGACGGCGCCGGTGTCGGTGGCCTCGAGCAGCGCCACGTTGTTGTCGTAGGACTTGGGGTCGTTGGCCAGGAAGTCGCGCAGCCACTGTTCCGCGGCCTCGTCGCCCCGGTCCACGCGCAGCGCGGTGACGAACGACTGGAACGACGCGTTGGTCGGGGCATAGCCGACCTTGCCCTTCCATTCGGGGGCGGTGAGCGCGTCGATGGTGTCCGGCACCTCGGACTCCTCCAGCACCTCCGAGTCGTAGACGAGGACCCGGCTTCGGAGACTGGTCGCGACCCAGGTGTCGTCGGGGGCGCGGTACCCGGCGGGAACCGCGGCGACCACCGTGGGATCGAGCGGGGCGAGCAACCCGGCCTTGGAGAGGGCGCCGAGCGCGCCGGCGTCCTGGGAGAAGAAGATGTCGGCCGGGCTGGCCTGCCCCTCCTCGGCGATCTGGGCGGCCATCTCGGGGGTGCTCGCGTAGCGCACCTCGAGGTCGATGCCGGTGGAGTCCTCGATCTGGGCCAGCAACGGGCCCACCAGGCTCTCGCTGCGGCCGGAGTACACCACCAGCGCGCCGGGCTCGTCGCCCGAACCACCGGAGGCGCAGGCGGCCAGGCCCACCACGAGGGAAGCGGCCGCGGCGAGAGCGGCCAGACGGCGTCCAGTCATCACGGTCATCCTTCACAGTCCCGGCACCGCGGTAGCGGCACCACGAGTGAGCTTAGCCTCAACTTAGCCGCGGGCACACGCCGGGAGCGCCGGGGCCGCCTGCTCGGGCCTCAGTCCAGGTCGTCGTGCCGCATGAGGTGACGGGCCGCCTCCGTGATCGAGCCCGTCATGGACGGGTACACGGAGAAGGAGGCGGCGAGGTCGCCCACGGTGAGCTGGTTCCGCACCGCCACCGAGACCGGCAGGATGAGCTCGGACGCCGTCGGCGCCACGATCACGCCGCCGATCACCACGCCCGAGGCGGGGCGGCAGAACAACTTGACGAAGCCGCGGCGCAGGCTGCGCATCTTGGCGCGGGGGTTGCCGGCGAGCGGGAAGACCTCGACACGCGCCGGCACCTCGCCGCTCTCGATCTGCGCGTGGGAGATGCCGACGGTGGCGATCTCGGGGCGGGTGAACACCGCGGAGGCCACGGTGCGGAGCTTGATGGGGCTGACGCCCTCGCCCAGGGCGTGGTACATGGCGATCCGGCCCTGCATGGCGGCGACCGAGGCGAGCGGGAAGAGGTCGGTGCAGTCGCCGGCCGCGTAGATCCCCGCGGCGCTGGTCCGGGAGACGCGGTCGACCCTGATGTGGCCGCTGCGCTGCAACTCGATGCCCGCGCTCTCCAGGCCGAGCCCCTCGGTGTTGGGGACCGAGCCCACGCACATCAGCGCGTGGGACCCCTTGACGGTCCGGCCGTCGCCGAGGCGGACGATGATGCCGCCCTCGTGGTGCTCGACCGCGTCGGCGCGCGCGTGCTTGACCAGCGACACGCCCCGCTCGCTGAGGGCCTCCTCCAGGACGAGCGCGGCGTCGGCGTCCTCGTGCGGGAGGACCCGGTCCCGACTCGAGACCATGGTGACCTTGACACCCATCTCCGTGAACGCCGAGACGAACTCGGCGCCGGTGACCCCGGACCCCACCACGACCAGGTGCGAGGGCAGCTCGGTGAGGTCGTAGAGCTGCCGCCAGGTCAGGATGCGCTCTCCGTCCGGCTCCGCGTCCGCGAGGATCCGCGGGCTGGAGCCGGTGGCGATCAGCACCACGTCGGCGTCGAAGATCTTCTCCTGGCCGTCCTCGAAGGTCACGGCGATGCGGTGGGCGGCCAACCCCGGCGCGGAGTCGTGCAGCCGGGCGGAGCCCGAGAGCAGACGGACACCCTCGCGCTGGAGTTGCGAGCGGATGTCGGCCGACTGGGCCCGCGCGAGGGACTTGACCCGGCCGTTGACCTGGGTCAGCCGGTACGCGGTGGGGTCGAAGTGCGCCTCGACGCCCATCTCCTCGGCGCGGCGCATGTCGGTCCGGACGCCCGTGGTGGCGATGAAGGTCTTGGAGGGGACGCAGTCGTGCAGGACGCAGTTGCCGCCGATCCCGTCCGAGTCCACGATCGTGACGTCCGCACCGTGCTGCGCGGCCACCAGCGCGGCCTCGTAACCGGCGGGGCCGCCGCCGATGATGATGATGCGCTGGGTCACTGGGGGTCCTCCACGGCTCACGGGGTCAGGGGCCGGGCGCCGCCTCCCGCTGTAGCGGAGTTCGCGTCGCGTCCGCGGTACACGGTAGTCGAACGACCGGCGCGCGGCCGGAGCACGCCGTGGCCACACCCGGCGGAGGGACTACTGTGGTCCACGTGCCTCTCTACGCCGCGTACGGGACCAACATGCATCCCGAGCAGATGAACACCCGCGCGCCGCACTCCCCGTTCGCCGGAACCGGGTGGCTGGAGGGCTGGCGCCTGACCTTCGCGGGCGACGACCCCACCTGGGAGGGCGCGGTCGCCACCCTCGTCGAGGACTCCGGCTCTCGCGTGTTCGTGGTGCTCTACGACGTCCCCGACGACGACGTCCGCGCCATGGACCGCTGGGAGGGCACGGACCTGATGCCCGCCCGGAAGATCCGGGTGCGCGTGGAGCGGCACCCGACCGTGCCCGCCGGTCCCCCGGTCGGCGCCCAGGAGTCCGAGTTCGCCGTCCCGTCGTCCACCACGGTGGACGCCGAGGACACCGTGCTGGTGTGGCTCTACGTCATGGACGCCTTCGAGGGTGGCCTGCCGTCGGCCCGCTACCTGGGTCTGCTGGCCGACGCGGCGGAGTGCGCGGGAGCGCCCGACGCCTACGTCCGGCACCTGCGCACCCGCGAGTCCCGCAACGTGGGCCCGGGCGCCTGACGCCGTGTCGGCGATGCTCAGTCCCTCCCCGGACGCCCGCGCGGCGGCCCACGCGGTCGCCCGCGCCGGTGGGCGCCCGACCCACGAGATCACCCTGGTCCTGGGTTCCGGCTGGTCGGAGGTCGTCGCCGGGCTGGCCGACCCGGGCAGCGCGGTCACCGTCCCCGTGGCGGGGCTGCCGGGGTTCGTCCCCCCGTCGGCGGCGGGCCACCGCGGGACCGTCACCAGCTGCCTGGTCGACGGCGTCCCGCTGCTGGCCGTGGCCGGCCGGACGCACCTGTACGAGGGCCTGGGTACCGACCCCGTCGTCCATCCCGCCCACGTGGCGGCCGCGGTCGGCTCCCGCGCGCTCGTGCTCACCAACGCCGCCGGCGGGGTGCGGGACGGACTCGCGGTGGGCGACCTGGTCCTCCTCTCGGACCACCTCAACCTCACCGGCCGCACCCCGCTGACCGGTGCCGCGTTCGTCGATCTGGTTGACGCCTACTCCCCCCGCCTGCGGGCCGCGGCCGCCGGGGCGCTGGAGGCCGCCACCGGGCGGCGACCGCCCGAGGGCGTCTACGCCGCCACGCCCGGGCCCCAGTACGAGACCCCGGCCGAGATCCGCATGCTGCGCGCCCTCGGCGCGGACCTGGTGGGGATGTCGACCGTCCCGGAGGTGATCGCCGCCAGGGCGCTCGGGCTGGAGGTGGTGGCCGCCTCGCTGGTGACCAACCTCGCGGCGGGGGTCACCGGGCAGCCCCTCGACCACGCCGAGGTCCTGGCGGCGGGCGCGGCCGGCACCCCGCGTCTCACCGCGGCGCTGCGCGCCCTCGTCCCCGCCGTCGCCCGGGCGTGACGGCGCAGGAGAGCCCGGACCGCCCGTGACCCTGACCTTCGGCACCGCCGGCGTCCGCGCCCCGCTCGGCCCGGGGCCCGACCGGATGAACGACCGCACCGTCACCCTGGTCGCGACCGCCCTCGCCCGCTACCTGCGCGAGCGTGAACCATCCGGGTCGACCGTGATCGTGGGTGGGGACGCCCGGCACGGGTCGGCCCGGTTCGTCGACGTCGCCGCCGCGGTGCTGGCGGCGGAGGGCCTCGTCGTCGTCGTCCCCGGCGCGCCCGTCCCCACCCCCGTCGTCGCCGCGGCCGTCCGCGCGCGCGGCGCGGTGGCCGGGCTCATGGTGACGGCCTCGCACAACCCCGCCACCGACAACGGCATGAAGGTCTTCGGCCGCGGCGGGGCGCAGATCGTCCCGCCCACCGACACCGGGATCGAGCGTCACCTCCGCGCCGCGGCGCGGGAGGGGGTCGCCGCCCCGGCGGCCCGGGGCACGGGGGTGCGGGTCGACCCCACGCTCGTCGACGACTACGTGGCCTCCGTGATCGCCGGCCTGCCCTCGCCCGCGCGGCCCCCCCGCGTGGCGCTGACCCCCGTCCACGGGGTGGGGGGCGAGATCTGCCGCCGCGTCCTGGCGGGGATCGGGGTCCGCGACGTCACCATGGTCGGCGATCAGGCCGCCCCGGACCCGGACTTCCCGACCGTCGACTCCCCCAACCCCGAGCGGGCCGCCACCACGGCCCGGCTGCTGCGGCTGGCGGAGGAGATCGACGCCGACGTCGCGATCGCGTTGGACCCGGACGCCGACCGCTGCGCGGTGGGGTTCCGGGCCCCGGGCGGCCGCTGGCGGATGCTCGACGGCGACGCCGGGGGCGCGGTGCTCGCCGACCCCCCGCCCCGCGAGCCGCTACCGGGGTCGGCCGGGCCGGGCGGGGCCGGCGTGGCGCCGGTGGTGGCGTCGACGATCGTGTCCTCGCGGCTGCCGTCGCTGCTGGTCCCGGCCCGGGGCGGCCGCCACGTGGAGACGCTGACGGGGTTCAAGTGGCTGGTCCGGGCGGGCGAACCGTTGCGGTACGCGTACGAGGAGGCGATCGGGCACTGCGTGCTGCCCGACGTGGTGGCGGACAAGGACGGGATCTCGGCGGCCGGGGCCTGGTGCGCGATGGTGGGGTCCGGCGGGCCCCCGGTGGGCGCGAGGCTCGACGCGCTGGCGCGCGAGTTCGGCGCGCACCTGCGGCGCAACGAGCCGCTCGCGCTGGGGGCCGGGTCCGACCCGTCGACCGCGCTCGCGCGGGCGGCCGACCGGCTGTCCTCTACGGGCACGGTGACCCTCTTGGACGGCACCCCGGGCTTCCGGGTGGACGTGGCGGGGGCCCGCGCGGTGGTCCGCCCCTCGGGCACCGAGCCGCTGCTCAAGACCTACGTCGAGGCGTGGACCCCACCGGACCCGTCCCGCGCCGACGTCCACGACGCCGCGCGGAGGCTGGACGCGCTCGCCGGTGCGGTCGCCGCGGCGACGAGGCCCTGAGGACGGTCAGCGGGGCCCGAAGAGCCTGTCCCCGGCATCGCCCAGCCCGGGGACGATGAAGGCGTCGTCGTCGAGCCTGTCGTCGATCGTCGCGGTGACCAGCGTGGCCGCCAGTCCCGACGAGCGCACCTTCTCGACCCCCTCCGGCGCGCACAGCACGCACACCACGGTGACGCCGGTCGCCCCGCGCGCCGCGAGCGTCTCCAGCGTCGACACCAGCGAACCGCCCGTGGCGAGCATGGGGTCCAGGACCACGACGTGACGCCCGGCCAGGTTCTCGGGCAGGGAGCAGAGGTACGAGACCGGGTCGTGCGTCTGTTCGTCGCGCGCCAGGCCGACGAACCCGACCTGCGCCCCGGGGAGTAGCCGGGTGGCCGGCTCGAGGAGGCCGAGACCGGCGCGGAGGACCGGCACCACCAGGGGGACGCCGTCCACCTCGACACCGGTCGTCTCGGCGACGGGCGTGGTCACCGGCACCTCGACGGTCGGGATGGTCCGGAAGGCCTCGTAGCAGAGCATGGTCCCGAGGGCGTCCATCGCGGCCCGGAAACCGGCGGTGGTGGTGGCCGCATCCCGCAGCGTACGGAGCCGGTCCCCGACCAGTGGGTGGTCCACGACGTTGATGTCCATGACCGACAGGATTCCACACGGGCGGATTTTCCGATCCTGGTGGAACCGGACGCCGGGATCGGCGCGTCGAACCCTGTGACGGGATAAGAGGCGACGAGGGGCGGGGCAATGGCGGACGGAGCGATCGACGTCCACGTCGACGGACTGCGTGACCTGGGCGCGGGGCTGACGGCGCTGGCGGACACCCTGCGCGGGGCGCTCGAGGCGGTGGACACCCTGCCGATCGACGCGGTGGCCCCAGTGGTCGGCCCGGTGGGCGCGGACTTCTTGTCCGCGCTGCTGGCGGCGACCGCGCGGCACCGCGAGGTGCTCGCCGGTGCGGCCCGGGTGAGCGACGCGGCCGGGCGGCTGGTCCTGGAGACGGCCCGGGTGTACCAGGACACCGACTCCGGCGGGGCCGAGGCGATCGGCGCCGCCGGCTCCGGCGTGTCCGACGGCGGAGGGATGATCGCGTGATCGCCGACGCGTTGGCCTACGCCGGGCCCATCCGTCAGATCCTCGACCTGCTCTCGGCGGAGGAGTTCGTCCCCGAGCCCGCCCGGGACGTCATGCGGCCCGTGAGCGACGGGCTGGAGGTGGCGCAGCGCCTGGGCCCCCCGCTCGAGCGGCTGCTCTCGGAGTCCTGGGATTCCCTCGCCTCGCTCGGCGCGGCCCGGTCGGTGGCCGAGGTCGGCCGGACGGTGGGGGCGCTCGCGGAGTCCGCGGCGGAGATCGCGCGCGTCACGGCGGTGGCCGCGGAGATCGTGGTCCGCGGCACCGTCGAGGTGATCGGGATCGTCCAGCAGTTCCTCGCCCGCGCCGCCGCGCTGGGACCGACCCTCATGACCCCACCCGGCCAGGCCGCCCTGCTCGGCCTGGCCGCCGAGCACCTGGCCCGGGGCATCCAGGTGGCCGAGCGGGTCCAACTCGAGCTCAAGGGGCCCACGGCCGAACTGCGTGCGATCGCCGCCGGCATCCCCGATGCCCCCCGGATGCCGGGTGTGATCAGCCCCGACTCGAGCACCGGCACCGCGCTCACCTCGCCGGTCGCCTCGCCGGTCGCCGGCACCGAGGCCGGGACCTGGGCGGCGGCCGGGGATGGGTCGCCGGCCGGGGACGGGGCCGCCGGCGCGGCGGGTGGCGCCGGTTCCGGGGCGGGGTTCGTCGGGGCCGGCGTCGAGGTGGTCCTGCCCGACGGGTCCGTGGCCACCGCCCCCAACGAGCAGGCGGCCGGGGCGGTCCGCAACGCGCTCAGCCAGCAGGGCGTGCCCTACGTGTGGGGCGGCACGACCCCCGGCCAGGGACTGGACTGCAGCGGCCTGACCCAGTGGGCGTACCGGGACGCCGGGGTGGAGATCCCCCGACTGGCCCAGGAGCAGGACGTCGGGGTCCCGGTGGCGCAGGCCGACCTCATGCCCGGCGACCTCGCGGTGTGGGACGGCCACGTCGCCATGTACATCGGGAACGGCCAACTCGTCGAGGCCGGGGACCCCGTAGCCGTATCGGGGCTGCGGACGGACAATATCGGCATGTCCTTCCACGGCTTCTACCGCCCGACCGGCGGATGACGTCCCACACCTGCCGCCATACCGACCCGATGACCGGAGTGGTCGCGGAGGTCGGTACCGACGGCGTGCCGGTGGGCCTGGCCCTGCCCGAGAACCTGCTCGATCGCGCTCCCGCCGACGTCGCACGGGCCGTCCTGCGCGCCCTCACCGCGGCGGCGGGTGGGGCCCGGGACCTCCTCGAGCAGCTCGCGGAGCAGGAATGGGACGACGCCGAGGGCGACGAGTGGGACGACCCCGGACGCGGTGACGACGAGTGGCGCGAGGGCGTGCGGTGAGCGGCGGCGCGCTGGACGTCGACGCGTTCCTCGACCGGCTGCGGGATATCGCGGCGGAGTGGGAGTCCGCCCACGACCAGCTGGAGACACTGCGGGTGGTGGCCTCGAGCCGCGATCGGCTGGCCACCGCCACCGCGGATTCCGGAGGCGCGGTGATCGACCTCACCCTGGCGCCGGGCCTGCGTGGGCACGGCTGCCAGGCGGTGTCGACCTCGATCCTCGAGGCCACGTCCGCCGCCGTCGAGCAGGCCAACGCCCGCCGCGCGGAACTCGTCTCGGGCTCCGTCGAGCTCGCGGTGAGCGGCCGCAAGCGGGCCGCCGAGGGCGCGGCGGCCCGCTTCGTCGAGGCCCGGGCGGCGGCCCGTGGCACCGGCTGACCGGGCGTGGATATGCTGACCGGCATGGCCAAGGACATCGTCCCGATCGAGCTCGGTCTCCCGGAGGGAGACGTCACGACCCTCTGGGCGCCCAGCTGGCGCGAGGACAACGACGACTGGGAGGCGTTCCTGGGGCTGGACGAGGACCTCTACGCGTTCGAGTCGACCGCCGAGCTCGTCGCCCTGGTCCGGAGCGGCGCCCCGCACGACCTCCAGGACCACCCGTCGTGGGCCGGGTTCGCCGAGTCCGACGTCCTGGCGTTCCGGGCCTCGGACGACGACTGCTACGACCTCGTGGGCGTCCTGGAACTCCTCGGCGAGAACCCCACCGAGGAGTCGGTCGACGAGATCGACCAGTCCTTCGCGATCGCCCGCTCGATCGGCGAGGTCTGCGAGCTGGACACGGTCACCAAGTTCTTCAACGGCAACCCGATCCTCGCCGCCGTCACCCGCGGGATGGACGAGTTCTACGGACGCGACGGCCTCAAGCTGTGGAAGTCGATCCGCAAGACCGTCGCCAAGGGCTGGGACGACGTGCTGGACGCGATCCAGGCCGTCATGACCACCCCCGAACTGGATCCCGCCGAGGTCGACCGCGCCCGCGGAGACCTGGAGGCCGCGCAGGCCGCCCTCCCGGAGCCCGAGCCGGAGCCGGAGCCCGCCCCCACCGGCTACCCGGAGGGGTCGATCTGGGAGACGGTCGGGATCGATCCGATCAGGATCGTCTTTGCCGACCAGGAGTACCTGACCCTGCGGTGCTACCTCGGCGACCGGCCGGTGTTCCTCGGCGACGGCGACCAGGTGTACGTGTTCACCAGCGCACGCGGCCTGGCCCGCTACCTGGCGGACAACGACGACGCGACGCTCAGCCGCGTGGCCACGTACGAGCGGATCAAGATCGCCGCCACGGACGGCAGCCTCGACGTGCACGTGACCGAGGACAATTCCTACGTCGTGGCCGGCCTCGACCGCGACATCGAGGTCGGCCCCGGCATGGTCGACCCGGAGCAGCTGGGGCTGGCCGTGGAGTTCATCACCGATCTGGCGAACTACGTGGGCGACTCGGACCTGGAGAAGTCGGTGACCGGTCGCGGGTCGTCGCTGCGGCGATTCCTGCACTTCGTCCTCAACCCGGACGACACCAAGCTGCTCGAGCCGAGCGCCCCGTTCGACGACGAGGCCTCCGAGTGGCGGGGCCCGGGCGGCGCCCGCCGACGGCCCCCGTCCCCCCCCCCCCCCCCCCCGCCCCCCCCCGCCCCCCCCCCCCCCCCGCCCC
>NZ_CALMYY010000045.1 GCF_937873725.1 uncultured Dietzia sp. | reverse complement strand
GCCATCGATGTAGAACTCGCTGTAGCTCCTGGGGAGCATGGATCCTCCTGAGTTGGTGTGGGGGGCGGAGACCGCCCCTACAGGTCCAGCACGAGCTTGGGGCAGGCGGCGCGGGAGACGCAGATCATCATGGTCTTGCCCTCCTCCTGCTCTTCGGGGGACAGGACCACGTCCCGGTGCTCCGCGCGCCCCTCGAGGATCGGCGTCTCGCACGATCCGCAGGTGCCCTCGGTGCAGGACGTGGAGACGTAGACCCCGGCCCCGGTCACCACCTCGAGGATCGTCTGGTCCTCGTTGACGTGCAGGGTGGTCCCCGTCTGGCGGAGCTCGACGTCGAAGCCGGTGTCGGCGGACGTGTCGATCTCGACGGCCGAGAAGCGCTCGAGGTTCAGCGCACCGGCGGGCCACGACGCGCAGCGCGCCTCCACGGCGGCCAGGAGCGGCTCCGGACCACAGCTGTAGACCAGGGTCCCCTCGGCCGGCGTCCCGAGGAACTTCTCGAGATCGATCAGCCCCTTGCTGTCCGCCGGCCAGAAGGTCACCCGGTCGCCCAGGGCCCCCAACTCGTCCAGGTAGGCCATGGTCTCCTCGGACCGACCGCCGTAGACCAGGCGCCAGTCCGCGCCGGCCCGCTCGGCGGCGCCCACCATCGGGAGCATCGGGGTGACCCCGATGCCCCCGGCGATGAACAGGTAGCGCGGGGACTGGTGGAGCGGGAAGTGGTTCCGCGGGCCCCGCACCTCGATCCGGGACCCCACCGACAGCTGCTCGTGGATGCGCCGCGACCCGCCCCGACCCTCGGGCTCGAGCAGGACGGCCACGCGGTAGCTCCGGCGATCGAGGGGATCGCCACACAGGGAGTACTGCCGGATGAGGTCGTCCTCGAGCACGAGGTCGATGTGGGCGCCGGGCTCCCAGGCCGGGAGGTCGACGCCGTCGACGGACTCGAGGACGAGCTCGACGACTCCGCGCGCGCACTCCCGCCGACCGGCGACCACGGCGAGGAGCGAGGCGTCTCCGACCGGGAGGTCACCCGGATCGACGAACTGGGACTGCAGGGGTTCGGAAACCATGGTCATCTCTAACTCACCTAGTCGGGCTGGACTACTCGCGCACGATGGAGATCGCGGATTCCGGGCACGCCCGGACGAGGCGGCGCGCCGTCTCGGGGGACATCTCCGGGGCGTCCTCGCGGACCACCCCGCGGCCGCGCTCGTCCTCGGCGATGTAGTCGGGCTCCAACGTGTAGCAACGGGCGTGACCCACGCAGAACTCGTGGTCGATCTTCACCTTCATGACGTGTCCTCTCTTTGTGTCCGGTACGCGGTCAGTTGACCGCGGCGGCGGGGGTGATCTCGTCGACGGTGACCTCGAACTCGGTGAGTCCCCGGGTCGGCATCGAGTGGGTGTGGATCTCCTGATCCGGGACGAGCGCCACGCCCGGCATGCGGGTGAGGACGGAGGTGAAGGCAACCCGCAGGAAGATCCGGGCCAGGTTGGACCCGAGGCAGCGGTGGATGCCGGCGCCGAAGGAGACGTGGCGCTTGTTCTCGCGGCGCACGTTCCAGGTGTCGCCGTCGGGGAACACCGACTCGTCGCGGTTGGCCGACCCCGGGAGGTTCCAGACCTTGTCGCCGGGCTTGAGGTCGTAGCCGTTGAGAGTCGTCTCGGTGGTGACGGTCCGCTGGGTGAGCGTCACGTTGACGAAGAGCCGCAGCGCCTCCTCGATCGCCTCGTCGAGCAGGCTCATGTCGTCCTGGAGTTCCTTGAGGTCCTCGGGATGCGTGGCCATGTGGTGGATCGTGCCGCTCAGCACGGTGCCCGTGGATTCGAGCCCACCGAGCGTCAACGCGATCATGATCTTGAGCAGGTCGCCGTCGTCGGGGACCTCCCCGCCGGGCCGGCAGTTCGCCAGGACCGTCACGATGTCGTCCTCGCCCCGCGGGTTGGCCCGCCGCTCCTCGAGGATCTCGCGGAGCGCCTCCGTGAGGGCGCCGAAGGCCTCGACCGCGCGCTCGGGGACGATGAGCGCGTCCTGCGCCCACGCCGAGAACTGCAGGATCCGGTCACTGTCGCTGGGCACGCCGAGGATCACGGCGAAGATCGCGCGGGCCTGCAGCGGACGGACGAACTCGTCCATCACGTTGAACCGGGTGCGCCCCTCGAGACCCTTGAGCAGGTCGGCGGCGATCGTCTCGATGAGCTCCGCGTGGGCTTCCATCTTCTTGAGGGTCATCAGCGGCTCGAGGATCTTGCGCCACTCGCTGTGCACCGGCGGGTCGGTGTCGAGCGGGATGAACACGGCGACGTCGGTCGGGTCGTCGTAGCGACGGTCGGCGAGGTGCGAGGCGCCACGGCCGGACTGGAAGGTCTTCCAGTCGCGGTGGATCTTCCACAGATCCTGGTAGCGGGTCACCAGCGGGACGGTGGTGTTTCCCTGCTTGTGGAACGCCAGGTCGTGATCCTCGCGCAGGTGCTTGAGGATCTCGAGGTTCTTCTCGTTGTACTCGTCCGACCACATGTCCACGAACGGGCACTGGGGGGCGTCGGCGACGACGGTGTTCGGGTCGGGCAGTTCCTTACCCATGGTGTTCTCCTCCGGATTGCCGTGCTGGGGCTGGGTGTCTGGGATGTCGCTCAGGACTTGAGGCCCTCGGGGAGGAGCTCGGACTCGCCGGCCTCCACGAGGGTCCCGCCGAGCGCGCAGAACAGGATGATCGAGTCGTAGTACTCGACGAAGCGGGCGATCTTGCCGTCACGGCAGACGAAGCGGGAGATGTACTCGTTCTTGTACCGGGTGCCGCTGCGCAGGAGCATGTCGCTCTTGTAGGTGGCGATCACCACGTCGGGGTCCGAGGCCAGGGTGTCGATCTCGAGGTCGTGCAGGTTCTCCGAGCCGTCGATCATGTGGTCGCGGGCCTGGCCGAGGACCTCCATGTACGCGTCGCGGCCCACCGTCTCGCGGCCGAAGGTCGGGGGACGGAACGGGAGCTCAAAGACGACGTCCTCGGTGGACAGCTCGCCCATCGTCTCGATGTCCCACTTGTTGAGCGCGTCCGTGTACGCCCGCACGAGATCCAGGTTCTTGCGTCGCTGATCTTCGGTCATGTCATGCCCTCCAGGTAGCCGAGCTGAATTCACTTAGGGAGACCGTAACCACAATCACACTGTGATGCAAGACATAACTGCGGAAAAGTAGGAAATCATTGTTTTCACACCCAAGTGGACGTTTGCCCAGCTCAGCGCAGATTCGTCGCCGGTCGCGCTCCCGTGCAGGTGGCGGGCGCTTTCTAGCTGACGCGTCAGTCTCCGCTCCCAGACGCGGGACCCCAACGGACACGGCGGGGGCCGGGCCCCGGGAACACCCCCGGAACCCGGCCCCCGCCGGCCGACTCAGATGTGAGTGAAGCCGCTGACGTGGTCGAAGGTCCGAACCCTGCCGAACCCCTCGAGCAGGTCGCGCAGCTCGGCGTTGACGGGACCGTAGACCCGGAGATCCAACACGTCGACCGACGACATCAGTGCCGCGACCGTCCCCTGATCCATCTCGGCGAGGTGTTTGACCATCGCTCCGGCATCCCGGTAGTGCTCGTGGGCGAAGAGGATCCCCGCCTCCTCGTCCAGATAGAAGTTGTGCCCCCGGATGTGCCCACCCTCCGTCGCCGCACCCCTGCTCACGTCGCCGACCAATGTGCGGAGCCGATCGATCGGGACGTCGTCGTGGATCTTCATCTCCGAGGTGACCCGCACCTCTGCGCCGCTGTCTGCCATAGCTCTCCCTGGTAGTCGAATTGAATCCACTTCAGGACACTATGTGATCGGCACCACACCGTCAACGGCGCGTCGGCCGCCCCTACCGCGGCGGGGCGCCCGTCTCCCCCACCGGCACGCCGCGCCGCCGCAGCTCCGCCTCCGCGCGGTCGAGTCCGCCGTGCTCGAGCGCGGCCAGGGAGCTGCGGTCGCGCCAGACCAGCCGCCCGTAGCGCCTGACCTCCACCTCGAGCTCTCCCGAGAGGTGCTCGATCGCGCCGGCCGAGTTCCGCTTCTCCGAGGGCAGCGGTACGGGCAGCACGTGCGCCCGGGACAGCGGCGAGCGCCCGGTGACGCGGATACGCCAGCCGTAGCCCCGCCCCTCGAGGGCCCACACGTCGTCGCCCACGTCAGCGCGAACCGGCGAGACCACGGGGTTGCCCAGCCGCACCACCCTCCCGCCGGGCAGCCGCACCACCAGCGCGGTGACCTCGGTCCGCAGCGGTCCGGAGTGGACCTGCCCGCCCGCGAACGCCACGCACGTGTCCGGCTCGGAGAACGCCTGCGCCTGCCCCCACCACCAGGAGTCGGGAAACCCCTCACCGCCCCAGTTCTTCTCGCCGTAGACGTCCGCGGCGTCGAACTCCCAACGCCGACCGTCGACCTCGGCCCAGCCGCGGGCCTTCCCGCCGAGCAGCCAGGGGTGCCAGTACTGGTTGAGGGCGGGCACCGACTGGAAGACGCTCGACCCACCCACGGCCCGGCGCGGCCACCCCACCGGATCGGTGATCTCCACGTGCAGTCGCGCCCCCGGCCCCAGGTCCACGCGCACCCCGTCCGGCCGGTACTCGAACAGGTCGCCGGAACGGGCCCCCAGGCGGTCGGGATCGGCCCATCCCCTGGGCGCCGCGGCAAGACGGAGGGAGGAGAGGACCCCCGACGACGACGAGGTGGAGCCGTCCCCCGCCCGGCGGGATCCGTCCGCCCCGTCCGCCGGGATCACCTCGTCGGAGGCCAGGCCGAGCGTGGCCCAGTGGCCGTCGGGTCCCCGGTTGACCCCGATGAGCGCGATCACCACGCGCCCGCGCTCGCGGTCGGAGACCCGGAGGAAGTACCCCTCCATGGCCACCCCGTGCGCGGGGAGCGGATCGCCGAAGGGCAGGTCCGCGCCGGTGGCCCGGTATCGCCGCAGGAGACTCATCCCGCCAGCCTCCCACAGCCGGGCCTAGGCTGGGTTCATGACGACCACGGCCGAGGACCTGGGGCTGCGGCCCCCGCGCAACCGCGTCGACCCCCGCTGCCGACGGTGGTGGACGGCCCAGGTCGCCGCGTGGATGGTCTGGCCGTTGCCCGTCCTCCTCGGCCTGGGCCCGTTCCTCGGCCCGTGGGCACTCGCGGCGGCGGCGGCGTGGGCGGCTGTCACCGCCGCCGCTCTCGTGACGGTCCCGCGCGTCCGGTGGTCGATCCACCGGTGGGAGGCCACCGACGTGGCCGTCTACAGCCGTAGTGGACTGTTCTGGGAGGAGTGGCGCGCGGCGCCGCTGTCCCGGGTGCAGACCGTGGACAAGACCCGCGGCCCGCTGCAGCGGTGGTTTGGGCTCGCGACCGTCGTCGTCACCACCGCCTCGTCCAAGGGGGCGGTCCGGATCAGCGCCCTCGACGCCGCACGGGCGGCCGAGATGGTCGACCGCCTCACGATCCTCGCCGAGGACGATCAGCGGGACGCGACATGAGCGCCCCCCGGGAGTCCGACCCCGGGGCCGGCTGGGTTCGGCTGGACCCGCGGACGATCCCCGCGACGACGCTGGTGGCCGCCGGCGCCCTCGTCGCCGCGGCGGTGCCCGTGGCCATCGGCATGCTGCTCGGCGGCCTCGGCGTGGGATGGGGGCTGCTCCGGACGATCGGCGGGACGCTCGTCGGCACCTCCGCGACCGCCGTCTCCGAGGCCGCCCGGTTGGCCGTCACCCGCTACCGCGTCGACCCCCACCGCGTCGAGCGCCGCGTCCGCTTCCTCTCCAGCACCACGTCGACGCTGTCCACCAGCCGGGTACGCAACGTGGAGATCACCGCGGACGTGGTCCAGCGCCGACTGGGCGTCGCCACGGTCCGCCTGGCCAGCGGTGAGACCGACGGCTCGCGCATGACCCTCGGCGCACTCGACCGGGACGTTGCCGAGGACCTGCGGCGGCGCCTGCTCGCCGGACGGGCCACCACCGACTCCTCCGAGCTGGTCCGGCTCGACCCGGGCTGGGTCCGCTACGCCCCCGCCGGCGTCATGACGCCGCTGTTCGGCCTGGCGGGGATCGGCATCGTGTTCCAGGTGGCCGACTGGTTCGGCGCCGTCCCCGAGGTCCTGGCCTGGGTCTGGGACCGCATCAGTGGGCTGCCGATACCGGTGATCGCCGCCGGCGTCCTCCTGCTCGCGCTGCTGGTGGGCACCATCGCCTCGGTCGCGATCTTCGTGGAGAACTGGTGGAACCTGCGCCTCGACCACCACCGGGACGGGTCACTCGAACTGCACCGCGGCCTGCTGGTGGCCCGACACACCACGTTCGACGGCCGCCGGGTGCGCGGCGTCACGCTCCGCCAACCCCCGGGCCTGCGGACCCTGGGGGCCGCGCGACTCGACGTGGTGGCCGCGGGCGCCGGCACCGGCAAGGACGAGGAGGGCAAGGCCAAGCAGAGCCCCGCCCTCGTTCCCGCCTCCCCCCTCGCCGTGTCGTCCCGCGTCGCCGGGACCGTGCTCGGCGAGCCAGTGCCCACCGGGTTCGACGCCCATCCCCCCGCCGCTCGACGGCGCAGGCTCGTGCGGGCGATCGCCGTCGTCGTGGTGGTCACGGGCGCGGCCCTGGTGCCCGCCGTGATCTGGGCGTGGCTCTGGTGGGTGCCGCTGGTCGCGGCGGTGCTGACCGCGACCGTGGCGATCTGGGCCGGGCTGGACAACTCGCGCGGACTCGGTCACGCGATCACCGCCGGGGCGGTGGCGCTGCGCAAGGGGTCGCTGCTGCGGCGCACCGACGTCCTCCGCCGGGAGGGGATCCTCGGGTGGAACATCCGCCGCTCGCCCCTGCAGCGCCGCGCCGGGCTGGTCACGCTGGTCGCCACCACCGCGGGCGGCGGCGGCGCGTTCCGCCTGCCCGACGTGGGTCTCGCGCAGGCACCCGAGCTGTGGCGCACCGCCGGGACGGTGTGGGACCACCTCGCCCGGCCGTAGGTCCCTCAGTCCCCGTCGGCGGGCCGGATGTCGGTGGCGGGGTCGAGCTTGCGCACGAGGCTCGGTGCGAGATCGGAGAGGGCGTACGCGTCGAGCAGACGGCCGGCCTCGTCGTCGTCGACCCCCGCGAACACCCGCCCGATGGTGACGCCGTGCGTCGGGACCTCCGCGACGCGGACCTCGTCCCCCGCCCGCACGGTGCCCGGGGTCAGCACGCGGGCGTACGCGCCCGGCCGGCCCGCCTCGGTGAAGCGGCGGACCCACCGGGGCCGACCGACCCTGTCGGCGAAGGTCGCGCACGGGATCCGGGGCGTGGTGATCTCCAGCCGCAGCGGTCCGGCGCCCATCTCAAACACCGTGCCCATCTCTAACACCGTGCCGATCTGCAGCCGCGAGGTGTCGATGCCGGTCAGGCGGAGGTTCTCGCCGAAGAACCCGGGCGGGATCGGCCCACCGAACTCCGGCTCCCACTGCGCGACGTCGTCGTCGGACAGCAGGTAGACCGCCTTCCACACGCCGCCGTGGTGCTCCCGGTCGGCCTGGACGTCGCCGCGCAGGCCGTACTCCCGGACCTCGACCGGGCCCTCGACGGGCCGCTTGTCGATCGCGGTCACCCCGACCCTGCCGCGCACGGCCCGAAGCCGGTCCACCACGCAGACGGCCCGGACCGTGACCCGGCCGGTGAACGGCTCCGGCGCGGCGGCCCCGGACGCCGGCATCAGTGCCCGAATCGGCGGTTGCGGGCGCCGTAGTCGCGCAGCGCGCGCAGGAAGTCGATGCGACGGAACGCGGGCCAGTACGCCTCGGTGAACCAGATCTCCGAGTACGCGCTCTGCCACAGCAGGAAGCCGGAGAGCCGCTGCTCGCCGGAGGTGCGGATCACCAGGTCGGGGTCGGGCTGGCCGGAGGTGTAGAGGTGCTCGCCGATCCCCTCCACCGTCATGCCGTCGACCAGCTCCTGCCCGGTCCGGCCCTCGGCGATGAGCTGCGCCACCAGCTCGCGGGCCGCGTCGGCGATCTCCTGCCGGCCGCCGTACCCCACCGCCACGTTGACCTTGACGCCCGGCCTGCCGGTGCTCGCCCGCTCGGCCGAGCGCAGCCGCCCGGACAGCCAATCGGGCAGCACCTCCAGCCTGCCGACCATCCGGACCTCCCAGTTCTTCCCCGGTCCGGTGATCTCGTCCACCACGTCGGCGATGATCTGCAGGAGCTCATCGAGCTCCTCTGCCTCCCGGCCGAGGTTCTCGGTGCTGAGCAGGTAGATGGTGGCGACCTCGATCCCCAGCTCGTCGCACCAGCCCAGCATCTCGGCGATCTTCACCGCCCCGGCGCGGTGACCGTGGGCGACGTCGGTGAAGCCCGCCTCCTTGGCCCAGCGGCGGTTGCCGTCCGCCATCACCGCGATGTGCCGTGGCAGCCGGGCGCCGTCGAGCGACGACCGGAGTCGCGACTCGTACAGGGAGTACAGCGGGGAGGAGGCGTCCACGCGGGAAAGAGTACCGCGCGGCACCCCCCGTTCCGTGCCTCCCCCGACTCAGCCGCGGCGGCGGTCGCGCACCGCGGCGGCGAGCCCCCGCAGGCCCTCCGCCGTGGTGTCCCACCCGATGCAGGCGTCGGTCACGGACCGGCCGTACACCAACTCCGCCGCCTCGACGGACTGCGCGCCCGGCTCGAGGAAGCTCTCGATCATGAGGCCGGAGATCCCCGGCTCGCCGCCGGCGATCCGGTCGGCGAGCTCCGCCACGACCTCCGCCTGGCGCTCGTGCGACTTCCCGGAGTTGGCGTGGCTCGCGTCGACCATCACCAGTCCGGGCAGGCCGACCTTCGCCACCGAGGCCACCGCGGCCGCGACCGACTCCGCGTCGTGATTGGGCCCACCGGTGCCGCCACGCAGGATCACGTGGCAGTCGGAGTTGCCCGCGGTCTCCACCACCGAGGCCCGGCCCTCGGCGTCCGTCCCGAAGAACACGTGCCGCGCCGCCGACGACCTGCACCCGTCCACGGCGACCTGGACCTCGCCGTCGGTCCCGTTCTTGAACCCCACCGGCATCGACAGGCCCGACACCAGCTGGCGGTGCACCTGGCTCTCGGTGGTGCGGGCCCCGATCGCGCCCCAGGAGACGGCGTCGGCGATGTACTGCGGGCTCGTCGGCTCCAGGAACTCGGTCCCCACCGGCAGGCCCAGGTCCAGGACGTCGAGCAGCAGCGCGCGCGCGGTGCGCAGGCCGCGCGGGATGTCGTAACTGCCGTCGAGGGCGGGGTCGTTGATGAGGCCCTTCCACCCGACGGTGGTCCGCGGCTTCTCGAAGTACACGCGCATCACGATCAGGAGATCCTCGGCGACCTCCGCGGACAGGGCCGCGAGCCGCCCGGCGTAGTCGAGCGCGGCGTCCGTGTCGTGGACCGAGCACGGCCCCACCACCACGATCAGTCGGTCGTCGCGGCCCGCCAGTACGTCGGCGATCTCGGTGCGGCTGCGTTCGACCAGCGCCTCGCGGGCCGCGCCCAGCGGGAGTTCGCCGAGGATCTCGGTGGGGGTCGGCAGCGGCGAGTAGGACAGGACGCGCCGGTCGGCGGTCTGGGTGGGGTTCTCGGCGGTGATGGTCACGGCGGTGCGCTCCTGGTGTCTGGGCTGGTGGCGGTCCGGGTGCCGTGATCCTGTGAGGTGCCCGTGGTCGCACCCGGATCCGCCGTGTGAAATAGCGGAAGGCGGCGACCGTGTGGTCACCGCCTCTGGGCTCCGGGTGTCGAGACGTCCGGCTAGCGGACGCGTGCGCTCGCGGCGCGGGCTCCACCCGGAGCCCACATAAAGCGCCAATAGGCGCGAGCGATCGACATGCCCGACACCGTAGCAGAGAGCGTGTTCCCGGGACGAGTCGCCGCGGCCTCTCCCCCGCACCGCCCCGCCCTATTCGAACTCTTGCGCTACCGCCGGACCGGCGGTAGACTCGTACACACATTCGAGACCGGTGACGCGCGGGAGGGGGTGCGGGAATGTATACGACGACGAGTGCGCCGTTCGC
>NZ_CALMYY010000044.1 GCF_937873725.1 uncultured Dietzia sp. | reverse complement strand
GGTCGGTCATGGCGAGGCCTCCCCGGCGGTGACGGCGACGAGGTCCCCCGCGGCGGCGGCGAGCGTGGCGTTGACGGCCGAGCCGCGCGAGTTCTGGGGCAGCCACACCACGCGGTCGGGCATCGCCGTGATCGCGCACGGCAGGGTGATCGCGCCCCGCTCGGTCGACACGGTCAGCGGTGCGCCGTCGGCCACCCCGATCTCCAGCGCGGTGGCCGGCGACACCCGCGCGACCGGTCCGCGGGCGGTCCCGGCCAGGTGCGGTTCCCCGTCCTGCATACGGCCGGCGTCGAGCAGCATCCGCCAGGTGGCCAGGACGGCCTGCCCCGCGGCCGGCGCGGCGGGTGGGGAGGACTGCCTCGTCGTCGTCCCCGTCTGGTCCGACGCGCCCGCGACCGACCCGCTCGCGACCGTCTCGACCGCCGCCCCGTCCACGAGGGCGAGCTCGCGGCGCACGGACTCGACGTCGGCGAGCCCCAGCCCCCTGCCCATCTCCGCGGCGAGGGCGTCCAGGACGCGGTGGTCCGCCATGGAGTCGGCGCGGGTCAGGGCCGCGGCGAACGGGCGCTCGCGGCCCTCCCAGGTGAGGTAGGTGCCGGACTTCTCGGCGGCCGGGGCGATCGGGAGGACCACGTCGGCGCGGTCGGTGATCTCGCTGCGACGCAGCTCGAGGCTCACCACGAACCCCGCCGCCTCGATCGCCTCCAGGGCGGCCCGTGGGTCGGGGAGATCGGCGGCCTCGACCCCGCCCACCAGCAGCGCGCCCAGCTCGCCGGCGGCCGCGGCGGCCAGTTGCCCGGAGGTGGATCGCCCGGGCGCGGCGGGCAGGTAGCCGCAGCGCCACAGCTCGGCCAGCGCGCGGCGGGCACCTGCGTCGGCGACCGGGCGACCGCCGGGCAGCAGTCCGGGCAGGCACCCCGACTCGAGCGCCCCGCGGTCCCCCGCGCGGCCGGGGGCGCCCCCCGGCCCCGCCCCCCCGGCGCCCCCCCGCGGGGGGGGGCCCCCACGCCGGTCGCGCGCCCGTCGCGCCGGCGAGCGCGGCCGCGGCGGGCAACCCGCCGGGGATCGCGCCCAGCCGCTCGCCCACGAGGATCACCGCGCCCGGCTCGCGGAGCAGGGCGCGGAGGGTGTCGCGCACCGCGACGGCGGGGTCGCCTGCGTCGGCGGGGTCTGCCGTGGCGCCCGGGTGTGCCGCGAGCGCGGCCAGGACGTCGGGTTCGGCGCCGGGGACGGTCGGCAGGAGGGTGGCGGAGGTCTTGCGCACGGCGGGCGAGGCGAACGGGGACACGGAGAAGACCCGGAGCCCCCGGTCGCGCGCGGCCCGGCGCAGGCGCAGGAACACGATCGGCGACTCCTCCTCGGGGTCGAAGCCCACGAGCAGCACCACCGGGGCGGTCTCGAGGTGGGCGTACGTGACCGCGTCGGCGTCGCCCGGGCGGCGGCCGGCCACGCGCCCGGCCAGGAACCCGGCCTCCTCGGCCGAGTGGTGCCGGGCGCGGAAGTCCACGTCGTTGCTGCCCAGGACCATGCGGGCGAACTTGGCGTAGGCGTAGGCGTCCTCGCGGGTCAGGCGTCCGCCGGTGAGGACCCCGGTCCGCCCCCCGGCGGCGGCCAGGCCCGACGCGGCGGCGGCGAGCGCGGTGGGCCAGGGGACGGGGACCAGGCCACCGTCGCGGCCCCGGACCATCGGGGTGGTGAGTCGGTCGGGCTCCGTGGCGTACGTGAACGCCCACCGGCCCTTGTCGCAGTTCCACTCCTCGTTGACCGCCGGGTCGTCCCCGGCCAGCCGGCGCAGGACCGTCCCGCGGCGGTGGTCGGTGCGCTGGCCGCAGCCGCTGGCGCAGTGCTCGCACACCGCGGGGCTCGAGACCAGGTCGAACGGCCGGGCGCGGAACCGGTACGCCGTCCCGGTGAGCGCGCCGACGGGGCAGATCTGGACCGTGTTGCCGGAGAAGTACGACTCGAACGGCTGGTCGCCGTACACGCCCACCTGCTGCCGCGAGCCGCGCTCCATGAGGTCGATGAACGGGTCCCCGGCGATCTGGTCGGAGAAGCGGGTGCACCGGGCGCACATCACGCAGCGCTCGCGGTCGAGCAGCACCTGCGGGGAGAGGGCGATCGGCTTGGGGAACGTGCGCTTGACCTCGGTGAACCGCGAGCGGCCGTGCCCGCTGGCGAGCGCCTGGTTCTGCAGCGGGCACTCGCCGCCCTTGTCGCAGACGGGGCAGTCGAGCGGGTGGTTGATGAGCAGCAGCTCCATCACCCCGCGCTGCGCCCTGTCCGCGATCTCGGAGGTGACCTGGGTGCGGACCACCATCCCCTCCGCGACCGGGGTGGTGCAGGAGGTCACCGGCTTGGGGGCGCCCTCCACCTGGACGATGCACTGGCGGCACGCGCCGGCCGGCTCGAGCAGGGGGTGGTCGCAGAAGCGCGGGATCTGGACCCCGAGGCGCTCGGCCGCGCGGATGACGAGCGTGCCGGGCGGGACGGAGACCTCGCGCCCGTCCACGGTGAGGGTGACGGGGTCGACGGCGGTCACCGGGCCACCTCCCCGGTCCGGGCGAAGAGCGTGGACCGGCTGTGGTCGAAGGGGCAGCCGTCGGGGACGTGGGCCAGGTACTCGTCGCGGAAGAGCGCGATGGAGGAGATGACCGGGGTGGCCGCGGCGTCGCCCAGCGCGCAGAACGACTTGCCGAGGATGGCGTCCGAGATGTCGAGCAGCCGGTCCAGGTCGCCCTCCGTGGCGGTGCCGTCCTCGAGGCGTCGCATGATCTGGACCAGCCAGGACGTGCCCTCCCGGCAGGGGGTGCACTTGCCGCACGACTCGTGGGCGTAGAACTCCGACCACCTCAGCACCGCCCGCACCACGCAGGTGGTGTCGTCGAAGATCTGCAGGGCCTTGGTCCCGAGCATGGTGCCCTCGGCCGCGCAGCCCTCGTAGTCCAGCGGCATGTCCAGCTGGGCGTCGGTGAGCAACGGGGTGGACGAGCCGCCGGGTGTCCAGAACTTCAGGGTGTGGCCCTCCCGGATCCCGCCGGCGTAGCCCAGCAGCTCGCGGAGCGTGATCCCGAGCGGCGCCTCGTACTGGCCGGGCCGGGTGACGTGGCCGGACAGCGAGTACAGGGTGAACCCGGGGGACTTCTCCGAACCCAGCGCCCGGAACCAGTCCGGCCCGTTCTGCAGGATCGAGGGCACGCTGGCGAGGGACTCGACGTTGTTCACCACGGTCGGACAGGCATAGAGCCCCGCGACGGCGGGGAACGGCGGGCGCAGGCGCGGCTGCCCCCGGCGGCCCTCGAGGGAATCCAGGAGCGCGGTCTCCTCGCCGCAGATGTACGCGCCCGCCCCGGCGTGGACCACCACGTCCAGGTGGAACCCGCTGCCGAGAATGTCACGCCCCAGGTACCCGGCCGCGTACGCCTCGGCCACCGCGGTCTGGAGCCGGCGCAGGACGGGGACGACCTCGCCGCGCAGGTAGATGAACGCGTGCGAGGCCCGGATGGCGTACGCCGCGATCACGATCCCCTCGATCAGCACGTGCGGCGTGGCGAGCATGAGCGGCATGTCCTTGCAGGTGCCGGGCTCGGACTCGTCGGCGTTGACCACCAGGTAGTGGGGCGTGGCCGTCGCGCCCGGGCCCGCGTCGGCCTCCTGCGGGATGAAGCCCCATTTGCGGCCGGTGGGGAACCCCGCCCCCCCGCGGCCGCGCAGGCCCGAGGCGAGCACGGTGGCGATCACCTGGTCGGGCTCGGCGGCCAGGGCGGCCCGCAGGCCCACGTAGCCGCCGTGCTCCAGGTGGGTCCCGAGGGTCCAGCTCTCCGGGGCGTCCCAATAGCGGCTGAGGTACGGGGCGAGTGGCATGTCAGGCCTCCTCGTCCGGGCGGGGACGCGGACCGCCGGGCGCCGTGGGGACCCGCATCCCCCGCTCGCGCGCGCTGCGGAGCCCGGTCAGGGTGGGCTCCCCGGGGGCGAAGTCGTTGGCCCCGGGCCGGGGGTCCGGGAAGCCCGCGAGGATCCGCGCGGTCTCCCGGAAGGTGCACAGCGTGGCGCCCCGGGTGGGGGTCACCGGGCGACCGGCCCGCAGGTCGTCGACCATCCGCCGGGCCGAGGCCGGGGTCTGGTCGTCGAAGAACTCCCAGTTGACCATCACCACCGGCGCGTAGTCGCAGGCCGCGTTGCACTCGATGCGCTCCAGGGTGATGCGGCCGTCGTCGGTGGTGCCGGGCCCGTCGAGCCCCAGGTGGTCGGCGAGGGCGGCGTAGATCTCGTCGCCGCCCATCACCGCGCACAGCGTGTTGGTGCACACGCCCACCAGGTGGTCGCCGGTCGGCGTGCGGCGGTACATCGAGTAGAAGGTCGCGACCGCCATCACCTCGGCCGCGGTGAGGTCGAGGATCCCGGCGCAGAACGCGATACCGGCCGGGGTGATGCACCCGTCCTCGGCCTGGGTCAGGTGGAGCAGCGGCAGCAACGCCGACCGGGCCTGTGGATACCGCGCGACGATCTCGCCGGCGTCCGCGGTGAGCCTGTCGAGGACGCCGGGCGGGTACTCCCGCCGCGCGCCGGGGCGGACGATCGCGCCCGGCTCGTCCGGCCTCCGGCCGAACTCTAGGAAGACCGGGTCGCCGCTCATCGGTCCACGCCCCCCATCACCGGGTCGATGCTGGCGACCGAGGCGATCACGTCGGCGAGCATCCCGCCCTCGCACATCGCGGCCACGGCCTGCAGGTTGGTGAACGACGGGTCGCGGTAGTGCACCCGGTACGGGCGGGTCCCGCCGTCGGAGACCATGTGCACCCCCAACTCGCCGCGGGGGGACTCCACCGGGACGTAGACCTGGCCCGGGGGGACGGCAAACCCCTCCGTGACCAGCTTGAAGTGGTGGATCAGCGCCTCCATCGAGCCGTCCATGATGTGCCGGACGTGCTCGGCGGAGTTGCCCAGCCCGTCGGGGCCCACCGCGAGCCGGGCGGGCCACGCGATCTTGGGGTCGTCCACCATCACCGGCCCCGGCCGCAGGCGATCCAGGCACTGCTCGACGATCCCCAGCGATTCCTTCATCTCGTCCACGCGGATGGTGAAGCGGTCGTAGCAGTCGCCGCCCGTCCCGGTCACCACGTCGAACTCGTAGGTCTCGTAGCCGCAGTAGGGATCCGTCCGCCGGACGTCGTGGGGCAGCCCCGTCGCGCGCAGGACCGGGCCGGTGACGCCGAGCGCCATGCACCCGGTGAGGTCGAGGTGGCCGACGCCCTCCAGCCGCATCCTCCAGATGGAGTTCTCGCGCAGCAGCAGCTCCATCTCGCGGATCCGCCCGGGCATCACCTCGAGCAGTTCTCGGACCTTCGGCACCGCCTCGTCGGGGAGGTCCTGGACCACCCCGCCGGGCCGGACGTAGGCGTGGTTCATGCGCAGGCCGGTGATGATCTCGAAGACGTCCAGGACCAGCTCGCGCTCGCGGAAGCCGAACAGCATCGGGGTGCTGGCCCCCAGCTCCAACGCGCCGGTCGCGAGCGCGACCATGTGCGAGGAGATCCGGTTGAGCTCCATGAGCATCACCCGGATGACCGACGCCCGCTCGGGGACCTGCTCGGTGATCCCGAGCAGCGCCTCCACCCCGAGGCAGTACGCGACCTCGTTGAAGAACGGCGAGAGGTAGTCCATCCGGGTGACGAACGTGACGCCCTGGGTCCAGTAGCGGTACTCGAGGTTCTTCTCGATCCCCGTGTGCAGGTAGCCGATGCCGCAGCTCGCCCGGGTGACGGTCTCGCCCTCGATCTCCAGGATCAACCGCAGCACCCCGTGCGTGGACGGGTGCTGCGGGCCCATGTTGACCACGATGCGGTCGTCGTCGGAGTTGCGCGCGGCCTCGCTGATCGCCTCCCAGTCCCGTCCGGAGGCGGTGAGGATCGTGTGGTCCCCGGTCGCGCGGTGGCCGCTCACGAGTACGCCCTCCGCTGATCCGGGGGCGCGACGGTGGCGCCCTTGAACTGCACGCCGATCCCTCCGAGCGGGTAGTCCTTGCGCTGCGGATGCCCCTCCCAGTCGTCCGGCATCTGGATCCGGGTGAGTGAGGGATGGCCGTCGAAGTGGATGCCGAAGAAGTCGTAGGTCTCGCGCTCGTGCCAGTCGGTGGTCGGATACACGCGGGTCAGGGAGGGGACGTGCGGGTCCGCGTCGGGGGCGGAGGTCTCCAGCAGCACCCGGCGGTTGTGGGTGATGGAGTGCAGCGGATACACCACGTGCAGCTCGCGGCCGGTGGCGTCGGGGTAGTGGACCCCGCTCGCGCCGAGCGACATCTCGAATCGCAGGTCGGGGTGGTCGCGCAGGGCCAGCGCGACCGCCGGCAGGTGATCGCGGCGCACGTCGAGGGTGAGTCGGCCGCCGTGGACCACCGCCCGCTCGACCGCCTCGTCGAAGGTCGGCCCACCCCGCTCCAGCAGGGCCGCGGTGAGCGCGCGGACCACCTCGTCGTCGTCCCCCTGTGGCGGTGGGGTCCCGCCGGGTGTCTCCGTGGGGCGCACCAGCCCGCCGAAGCCGGAGGTGTCCCCCGATCCGCGCACCCCGAACATCCCGTGCCGGGCCCCCGTGGCGTCGCGGTGGGCGGGCGGCTGCTCGAGATCGGGGCCGGGCTCGCGGGCGGGGTGCGTCGGGCGGCCGGGTCGATCCGTCATCGGAACATCCCCTCGACCGGGATGAGCGGGCGCTGGTCGAGGGCGGCCTGCTCGGCCGCGCGGACCGCCTCGGCACGGTTGGCGCCGAGGGGCATGTGCTGGATCTTGTCGTGGAGGGTGAGGATCGCGTGCAGGAGCATCTCGGGCCGCGGCGGGCACCCCGGCAGGTAGATGTCCACGGGCACGATGTGGTCGACGCCCTGGACGATCGCGTAGTTGTTGAACATCCCGCCCGAGGACGCGCACACACCCATGGCCAGCACCCATTTGGGTTCGGCCATCTGGTCGTACACCTGGCGCAGGACCGGGGCCATCTTCTGGCTGACCCGGCCGGCGACGATCATCAGGTCGGCCTGGCGCGGGGAGGCCCGGAAGACCTCGGTGCCGAACCTCGCGAGGTCGTAGCGGCCGCCGCTGGTGGCCATCATCTCGATCGCGCAGCACGCCAGGCCGAAGGTGGCGGGCCACAGCGATCCCTTGCGCATGTACCCGGCCAACTGCTCGACGGTGGTGAGCAGGAACCCGCTCGGCAGCTTCTCCTCCAGCCCCATGACCGATCGCCTCCCCGCGCTCCGCGTCAGTCCCAGCTCAGCCCGCCCCGACGCCACTCGTAGGCGTAGGCGACGGAGACGTTGACGACGAACAGGGCCATGGCGAGCAACCCGGACAGGCCGAGGTGGTCGAAGTGGACGGCCCACGGATAGAGGAAGAGGATCTCGATGCCGAAGATGATGAACAGCATCGCCGTGAGGTAGTACTTCACCGGGAAGCGGCCGCCCCCGACCGGCTTCGGGGTGGGCTGGATGCCGCACTCGTACGCCTCGAGCTTCGCCCGGTTGAACCTGGACGGACCGGCGTACGAGGACACGAGGGACGAGAACACCGCGAAGGCGACGGCGACGGCCCCGAGGACCAGGATCGGCACATACTCGTTCACTCTCGCGTCACTCCTCGCGCGTCCCTCGAGAAGGCGCCTGTGG
The DNA here is from genome assembly GCF_937873725.1 of uncultured Dietzia sp. Taxonomy (GTDB): domain Bacteria; phylum Actinomycetota; class Actinomycetes; order Mycobacteriales; family Mycobacteriaceae; genus Dietzia. The sequence goes on along the minus strand of NZ_CALMYY010000044.1, from coordinate 11,352 downwards.
GCGCGCCTCTGCTGCAACCGCATGGGAATCAGGTGACCGTGTGAGGTGGGTTCACGGTCCCCCGGATCCCTGACGGGTCGGACGGTGCCCGACCCGCGACTGTGACTCTACTCACATCACGTCGGCCGGCGTCGGCACTTTTCGCTGTCGGCGTTTCGCCTCGTCAGTCGGCCCTGAGGAGTACGGTCACGGCCTCCCGGAGGCGCAGCGGGTCGACGGGGTGGGGGACCGCGGCGTCCGCGCGGGACCAGTCGGCCAGCCACCGGTCGTCGGGCCGGCCGGTGAGGACGAGGATCGGCGGGCAGGGGTCGAGTTCGTCCCGGAGCTGCTTGGCCAGGCCCAGCCCGCCGGTGGGGGCGGCCTCGCCGTCGAGGATCGCGAGGCCGATGCCGCCCGCGTCCATGTGCTCGATGACGACCGTCGCCGTGGCGACCTCGGTGTAGAGCAGGCGGGGGAGGTCGGGATGCGGGCGGGCGCCGAGGGCGGACCTGACGCGGCCGCGGGTGGCGGCGTCGCTGCTGTAGACGAGCACCCGGAGGTCGACGTCGGGGTTCGCGCTCTCGGTCACGGTGGCGATGCTACCGAGCGGGGCCGGCCGTCCCGGCTTGTGCTGGGCAAATGGTCCACGGGGGCAGCGCGACCCGGCGATTTCCGGGCAGGGGGGCAGCGCAAGCCAGGCGGGCAGCGCAAGCCAGGGGGCAGCGCAGGCCGGAAATGGGAGACGCGGCCCGGGCTCGAGAGCACCGGGCCGCGTCCGCGGCGGAGGATAGGGGATTTGAACCCCTGAGGGGCTATAAACCCCAACCCGCGTTCCAGGCGAGCGCCATAGGCCACTAGGCGAATCCTCCGTGGACGAGAGTACCCAGCGCGGCCGACCAGTGGCAAACCACGGGCGGCGTGCGACAACCGGGGCGGCACGGCTAGACTCGGCCCCGGACCCCGCGCGGCGTCCATCCTGTGAACTCCCCCAGGGCCGGAAGGCAGCAAGGGTCAGCGGGCTCTGGCGGGTGCGCGGGGTCCCTTGACGTCTGGGCACCACCACCACCGAAGTTGTCGATCCCTTACCGGAGGCCAACCATGGCGCTGTCCGATCTCTCCGCCGACGACCTCGGCCGACTCGAGTCGGAGCTGGTCTCCGAATACGACTCGTTTGCCGAGCGGGGACTGTCCCTCGACCTGACCCGGGGCAAGCCGTCGCCCGAGCAGCTGGATCTCTCGGAGCGGCTGCTGTCTCTGCCGGGGGAGGGCGATCACCTGGCGGGCAAGACCGATGTCCGCAACTACGGTGGCGGCGCCGGGTTGCCCGAGCTGCGGGCGATCATCGCGGAGTTGCTGGGCGTGGACGCCGGCCGCGTGATCGCGCAGGACAACGCGAGCCTGTCGATCATGTACGACCTGGTGGCCTTCTCGATGCTGTTCGGCACGCCCGACTCGGCCCGGCCGTGGAAGGACGAGCCGACGCTGCGGTGGCTGTGCCCGGTTCCCGGCTACGACCGGCACTTCGGCATCACCGAGGCGCTCGGCATCGAGATGATCCCGGTGCCACTCGGGGCGACCGGCCCCGACATGGACGAGGTCGAGAGGCTGGTCGCGGAGGACCCGTCCATCAAGGGCATGTGGTGCGTCCCGATCTTCTCCAACCCCACGGGCGCCACCTACGACGACCACACGGTGTCCCGCCTGGCGAGGATGGCCACGGCCGCCCCGGATTTCCGGATCGTCTGGGACAACGCCTACGTGGTGCACACGCTCACCGGGGACTTCCCCAAGGTGCCCGCCGTCGACGAACTCGCCGCCGAGGCGGGTCACCCGAACCGCTTCCTCCAGGTGTGTTCGACCTCCAAGATCACCTTCGCCGGCGCGGGCGTGTCCTTCCTGGCCGCGTCCCAGGCCAACCTCGACTGGTACCTCGCGCACGCGGGCGTCCGGTCGATCGGTCCCAACAAGGTCAACCAGCTGGCGCACCTGCGGTTCTTCGGGGACGCCGACGGGCTCCGCGCCCACATGCAGGAGCATCGCCGGAGCATCGCCCCGAAGTTCGAGGCGGCCGACGCCGCACTGACCCGACGGCTCGGCGAGCACGCCGTCGCGAGCTGGACCCACCCGGAGGGCGGCTACTTCATCGACCTCGAGGTGGTCGACGGCACCGCCACGGAGACCGTCCGCCTGGCCAAGGAGCTCGGGGTGGCGCTGACGCCGGCGGGCTCGGCGTATCCGTACGGCCGGGATCCCGACGATCGGCACATCCGGCTGGCCCCCACGCTGCCGCCGCTGGCCGAGGTTCGGACGGCGATGGACGTGGTGGGATTGTGCGCGCTGCTCGCGGCGTGCCGCGCATCGCGCACGTGATGTAACACCGGATCGGTTCCCGTTAATCGACGACTGTCATCGGCCGCTTCGCTCCGCTGCCCGGGCCGTGGCGTTCTCCCACGTGGAAACGCGCACGCGCAGGTCGCGACAGTGATCTAGAACACGTTCTCATTATGTGAACCCGCACGTCTGCACGATGGGCGGCCGCTTGACGTGGGGGTTCGCACCGCCGGGCCGCTACTGAGCAATAGTCAATAATAATAGACTCTTGAAACAGGCCAGGGGTTCTGGTTGTATCTGAGGGGTCCGAACCAGCAGAGGTCGGGCACCGGAGTGCGGCTGAGGGGCCGCGAGGGGCCGGTGTTCGATCTGGGTTCGGAATCGCCGCGTAGCGAGGGTCTGAGGGGGCCCGTAGCAGCGCGAAGGACGTCGGGAGGGGCTGCGGAGACGCGGCCCCTCCGGTCATTTCGGCCCACGGGGAACGGGCGGGTCCGGAACGCGCGCGCTCGCCCTCGTCGTCGTCGTACCCCCTGGGTACCCTCTACTCGTGGCTCTCTATCGGAAGTACCGTCCCGCCTCGTTCGCCGAGGTCGTGGGCCAGGAACACGTCACCGAACCCCTGTCGGTGGCACTGTCCTCCGGTCGTATCAACCACGCCTACCTCTTCTCCGGGCCGCGCGGCTGCGGCAAGACCTCGTCCGCCCGCATCCTCGCCCGCTCGCTCAACTGCGTCCAGGGGCCCACCGCCACGCCGTGCGGGGAGTGTGACTCGTGCGTGGCGCTCGCGCCCGGCGGGACGGGCACCCTCGACGTGACGGAGCTCGACGCGGCCAGCCACGGCGGCGTCGACGACACGCGTGACCTGCGTGAACGGGCGTTCTTCGCGCCGGCGTCGTCGCGATACCGGGTGCTCATCATCGACGAGGCCCACATGGTGACCAACGCGGGCTTCAACGCGCTGCTCAAGATCGTGGAGGAGCCGCCGGAGCACCTCATCTTCATCTTCGCCACCACCGAGCCGGACAAGGTCCTGCCGACCATCCGCTCGCGCACCCACCATTACCCGTTCCGGCTGCTCACGCCGTCCTCCATGCGGGGGCTGATCGAGCGGATCAGCGCGCAGGAGGGCGTCACGGTCGATCCGACGGTGTTCCCGCTGGTCATCCGGGCCGGTGGCGGGTCGCCGCGCGACACGCTCAGCGTCCTGGACCAGCTCATGGCCGGCGCCGGAGAGGACGGGATCACCTACCCGCGCGCGGTCAGCCTGCTGGGGGCGACCGAGGTCGCGCTCATCGACGACACCGTGGACGCGCTCGCGGCCTCCGACGGCGCCACGCTGTTCCGGACCGTGGACAAGGTGGTGGAGGCCGGGCACGACCCGCGGCGCTTCGCGGCGGACCTGCTGCAGCGGCTGCGCGACCTCATCATGGTGCAGTCCGTCCCGCAGGCCATCGAGCGCGGGCTCGTCGACGCCCCGGTGGAGCAGGCCGAGACCATGCGGCGGCAGGCCGAGAACATCGGGCCCGCGACCCTCGCTCGCTGCGCGGACATGGTGCACGAGGGCATGGGGTCGATGCGCGGGGCCACCTCGCCGCGGCTGTTGCTGGAGATCCTCTGCGCCAAGTTGCTCCTGCCGTCGGCCGACGACTCCGTGGCCGCGCTCCTCCAGCGCATCGAGTCGCTGGAGTCGGGGACCGCGCGACCCGCCGCCGCGACGGTGGGGCCGAGCGGTGGTGTCGCCGGGCCGGGGGGAGACTCGACGTACGACGACGACGAGGTCCGCCCCGGCCCGGCCGGCGGTCCCGCGCCGCAGCCGGCGGGTCAGGCCGAGGCGCGCGCGAAGTTCGTGCGCCGGTCCCAGCGGCAGGAGACCGAGGCCGCAGGGCAGCCGACCGGGCAGAAGGCCGACCCGGCGCGACCCGTGCCGGCCGCCGCCGCCGAGCCGGCCGTGCCCGGCGAGTCCGTGGCGCAGCAGCTGGCGGCGGGCCAGTCGGCGCCGGTCTCTGCCGTGCCCGGTCCTGCCGCGTCGGAAGCTCCCGCTGGGCCGCCCGAGCCGGTGGCCCCCGCTGTGCCGCTCGAGCCCTCCGCGGCGCAGACGGCGACGCCGCCGCAGCCCGAACCCTCCGCCCCGAGTGCACCAGAGGCCGTGGCGACCGAGGCGGTTGCGACGGAGACCGGGCCTTCGCCTTCGCCCGCGGCCGACGAGGATCCGTGGCGCGCGCCGGCCCCCGCACCCGACGAGGCCCCGGCGCAGCCCGCGCAGGCCGCGGAGCCGACGGACGCCGTCCCTGCGGAGCCGACGGACGCCGCGCAGCCCGCGGAGCCGGCCCCGGCCGCCGGCATCGAGGCCGAGGACATCCGTCGCGCGTGGCCCGCCATCCGAGACGCCGTGCGCAAGCGGACCCGCACCGTCGAGGTGATGCTCGCCGGAGCGACGGTCGCCGGGGTGGACGGTCGGGTCATCCACCTGGTGCACGACTACGCGCCGCTGGCCAAGCGACTCCTCCAGCCCCACAACGCCACGGCGATCACCGACTCGGTGACGGAGGTGGTGGGCGGGGACTGGACCATCCGCTGCACCTCGGGCGGGGTGCCGACGGGCGGGGCGGACGCCCCCTCGCCGGCCGCGGCTCCCGCTCGTGGGCCGGCCCAGGACGTGGGGGACGCCCCCGCCGCGCCCCAGCAGTCCGAGCCGCAGGGCTGGCAGCGGCGTGTGCGCGGAGGCGACGCCGGTCAGTCGCGGGGCGACGGGCGCTCCGGCGCGGGCGGGGACCCCGGTGGCGGCTACGACGACATGCCTCCGCCGCCCGAGGAGCCCGAGCCGGAACCCGGAGAACGGGACGGCCCGCCGGCCCGCCCGGTGAGCGAGGAGGACATGGTCGACGAGGCGCGCAGCGGCCCGCAGAACCTCGACCACCGTACCGGTGAGGACATCGCCCTGGCTCTGCTCAAGGAGCACCTCGGGGCCCGCCCGCTCGAGCGCTGACCCGGCCTGCCCACAGCGCGGCGGGGCACGGTGTCGGACGGTGCGGTTACCCTGGGTGTCGACCGACCGGGGTCGTCCCCGGCCACCACGGCACCCCGCCGAAAGGATCCCCCATGCAGCCCGGACCGGACATGAACGCCCTTCTCCAGCAGGCCCAGCAGATGCAGCAGCAGCTCGCCCAGGCCCAGCAGGAGATCGCCGCCAGCACCGTCGACGGGCAGGCCGGGGGAGGGCTCGTCACCATCTCCATGCGCGGCACCGGTGAGGTCACCGGCGTCACGATCGACCCGAAGGTCGTCGACCCGGAGGACACCGAGACCCTGCAGGATCTTCTCGTGGGAGCGTTCGGTGACGCCCACACCAAGGTGCAGGAGCTCGCGGAGTCGCGGCTCGGCCCGCTGGCCTCCGCCGGCGGGCTCGGCGACATGATGGGCGGCCTGGGCATGTGAGCCGGCGGGACCCGGAGCGATCCGGGATCCCGCCCGCGGGACCCGGCGACGTCCGGGTCCCGGCCCCCGGTGGCGCATCCGTCGCCGGGCACGAAGGAGCACGGGGACGGCGATGTACGAGGGACCGGTTCAGAACCTGATCGACGAGTTCGGCAAGCTGCCGGGCATCGGTCCCAAGTCCGCCCAACGGCTGGCGTTCCACCTGCTCCAGGCCGAGCCGGACTCGGTGGAGCGGCTGCGGTCGGCCCTCCGGGCGGTTGTCGACGGGGTCACCTACTGCGAGGTCTGCGGCACGGTGGCGGCGGGCGAACGCTGCCGCATCTGCTCCGACCCGCGGCGCGACCCGACCCTCATCTGCGTGGTCGAGGAGCCCAAGGACATCGAGGCCATCGAGCGCACCCGTGAGTTCCGCGGGCTCTACCACGTGCTCGGCGGAGCGCTCGACCCCATCAACGGCATCGGGCCCAACGAGTTGCGGATCGCCGGCCTGATGCGGCGGGTCGCGGAGGAGTCCCCGGGCGAGGAGATCGCCGAGATCATCATCGCGACGGACCCCAACACCACCGGCGAGGCCACCAGCACCTACCTCGCCCGGTTGCTGCGGCCGTTCCCCGATCTGGTGGTGAGCCGTCTGGCCTCGGGACTGCCCATGGGCGCGGACCTGGAGTTCGCCGATGAGCTCACACTGGGCAGTGCACTGTCGGGTCGCCGCATCCTCTCAGGTGGACCTGCGCAGGCCCCGCGCTCGGGCGGCGTGCTCCGGCCCGCGCAGATCGACTCGCATGTCCCGGAGCCGGCCCCCGAACCCCCGCACGCCGAACCATCCCCCGAGATCGGCTACCCGGAGTCCGACGCCTCAGAGGCCGAACAGTTCCGCGGCGTTGCCGTGCCACACCGCCCGTAGCCAGTCGTCGCCCATCCCGAGGCGGGCCAGAGACTCGAGTTGGTGCGCGTACGGGTACGGGATGTTGGGGAAATCGGTCCCCAGCAGGATCTTGTGCCCCAGATCGGCGAGCCGCCCGCGCTCCGAGCCCGGGAACGGCCACGACTTCTCGACGAAGTCCGTGAACGCCATGGTGGTGTCGAGGTAGACGTTCTCGTACCGCTCGGCCAGGTCCAGGAAATCGCTGTACTCGCCCATGCCCATGTGGGCGATGATCAACGGCAGGTCCGGGAACCGGTTCAACACCGCCGCGACCGGTTCCGGCCCGGTGAACGCCCCCGCGACCGGCCCGCCGCCGCAGTGGATGACCGTCGGCACGTGCGCCTCGGACAGCTGACCCCACACCCGGTCGAGCATCGGATCGCCCGGGTCGTACTCGCCCACCTGGATGTGGGACTTGAACACGCGGGCCCCGGCCTCGACGGCGTCGCGGACGTACTCGCCGGCGGTCGGCTCCGGGTAGAACGTCGCCGTGTGCAGGCAGTCGGGATGCCGGGACGCGAAATCCGCCGACCACGCGTTGAGCCACGCGCCCATCTCCGCCTTGTGCGGGTACAGCATCGACGAGAACGCCAGCACGCCGTACGAGCGCAGGCGCGCGACGCGCTCGTCCTCGGCCTCTCGGTAGGTGATCGGCCACTGGCGCCCGATCTTGGGGCCGGCGGCGTCGAAGTAGTCCCACACCTTCGCCATCACCCGGTCCGGCATGAAGTGCGTGTGCACGTCGATGATCCCCGGAAGACCCAGGGGCTCCCACAGGGCGCGCACCTGCGCCGCCTCGACGGCGGGATCGGGCGGGGTCACGGAGCCGGGGAGGGGAGCGGAGCCGTGGTGATTGCACATGCGTCCGAGGGTAGGTCAGTGGTGTCGACCGTCCGCCGGTTCGGGTTCCGGCCGTCCCGGCCACCCCCACCCGCCCCGGCTGATTCGCCTGCCCGGCCACACCCCACGAAATCCACCTATCCGATTCCGATCCACCTGCCGACCTCCATAGGTGGATCGCAATCCGATAGGTGGATCGGTGGCAGAGCACCGGGGCCGGGGCAGGGGCCGGGGGCCGGGGCAGGGGCCGGGGGCCGGGGCCGGGGGCGGGGCCGGGGGCGGGTGGCGGGGGCGGGTGGTGGATCAGCGGCGGGCGGCGGCGATCCGCTCGCGGCGCAACTGCTCCACCGCGGGCACCTCGACCGGTGGGAGGGAGTCCACGCCCAGCGCGCGGCACAGCAGCAGGTCGGCCAACTCGGGGTTCCGCGCCAGCGCCGGCCCGTGCATGTACGTGGCGATGATGGAGCCCTGCACCACGCCCTCGACCAGCCCGCCGGCCGGGACCGCCTCGCCGGCGGGGACCCCGTTGCCGACTCCCGAGGTCACGCGGCCGAGCGGGGCGGCGTCGGGGCCCAGCACCGTGGCGCCCATGTGGTTCTCGAACCCCGTCAGCGGCCGGGTGAGCCCCGCGAGCTGCGGGGTCGTCACGAGCTCGCCGATGGAGCGCGTGGCCTGCGGCGTCGTAGTGACGTCGAGGAGCCCCAGGCCCGGCGCGCGGGAGCCGTCCGAGACCACGAACCACTCACCGAACACCTGCATGCCGGCGCAGATCGCCAGCACCGGCACCCCGCGGGAGACCGCCCGCTGCAGGCCGGGTGAGCCGGACAGGTGCCGGGACGCCAGCTTCTGCGCGGCGTCCTCGCCGCCGCCCACGGCGTAGAGATCGCACGAGTCGGGGACGGCGTCCTCGAGGGTGATGCGGACGATCTCCGCGTCGTGACCCCGCCACTTCAGGCGCTGACGCAGGACCAGCGAATTGCCGTCGTCGCCGTAGGTGCCCATGACATCCGGCAGCACAAGTCCGATGCGGACGGTGGACTCGCTGGGCCGCGGCGAGTCGGGGGAGACGGTGTCGAGGGGGGAGGCCGAGGCCCCGTCGCGCTGCTCGCTCATCGGTGCTGCTCCTTCGCATCGGTCGAGGGACTGGAGCTCGCGGGGCTGGGGCTCGCGGGACGGGAGGCCCCGGTCCCGGCCCCGGCACCGGCACGGGCCCCGGCCCCCGCCCCGGAGGCGGCGATCGCACGCCCGAGGTCGCGGAACGCGGTGTAGTTGGCCAACACCTCCACCCGCCCGGCCGGGCACCTGCGGATCGCGGTGAGCGGGTCCGCCTCCAGCCGGTGCTCCACCCCCGCGTAGGTCAGGCGCACCGACAGGTCGGCCGCCCGCTCACCCGAGGCGTACACGGTGACGCCCTCGAAGCTCTCGAAGCGCACGTCCCACAGCCAGGACAGGTCCACGCCGTCGGCGACCTGCCCGTTGACCGCGATCACCAGCCCGTCGGCGGAGGAGTCGATCATCCCGAGCGCCTCCTGCCAGCCGGCCGGGTTCTTGGCCAGCAGCAGGTGGGCGGACCGGCCGTCGACGTCGACGGTGGAGTAGCGGCCGGCCACGTCGTCGACCGTCTCCACCGCCCTCACCGCCGCGGCCGGGTCGGCGCCCATCGCCACGGCTGCGGCGACGGCCTGGGCGGCGTTGCCCCGGTTGGCCCGCCCCGGGATCGCCAGGTGCAGGGGCGCGGAGAACCCGTCGGGGCCGTGGATCGCCTCGTCGCTGACCCACCAGTCCGGCGCGGGCCGGGCGAACTCGCGGCCGTCCGGCAGCGTGCCCTGCGCCCGCCAGTGCACGGCCCCGGTCTCGTCCACCGTCCGGGTGATCGGCTCACCGGTGCGCGGGCAGCTCACCGAGTCGCCCGCCCACGCGCTGCCGGCCGCCACCCACACCACCGAGGGATTGTCGTAGGCGACGGAGGTGATCATCACGTCGTCGCAGTTGGCGACCACCGTGGCCTGCGGCTGCGCGGCCACCCCGGCCCGCAGGCGCCGCTCGATGGCGTTGATCTCACCCACCCGGTCCAGCTGGTCGCGGCTGAGGTTGAGCAGGACGATCGCCTCCGGTGCGGTGTTCTCCGCGACGGCCGGGGTGTGCAGCTCGTCCACCTCGATCGCCGCGAGCGGGGCCGTCCGGTCGGCGCCCAGCGCGGACACGATCCCGGCGTCCATGTTGTCGCCATTGGCGTTCGAGGCCACCGGGGCCACGGTGGACAGGGCGGCGGCGAGCATCCTCGTCGTCGTCGACTTCCCGTTGGTCCCCGTCACCAGGACCGTCCGCCGGCCCGCCGCGAGTTGGCGCATCAGCCCCGGATCCAGCTTGAGCGCGACCAGCCCGCCGATCATCCCGCCCGATCCGCGACCCGATACCCGGGAGGCCCAGGTGGCCAGACGGGACACGGCCACGGCCGCGCGGCCGCGGGGGGTGAGGGCAGTGGGGCCGGGGGTCGCGCGGGAACTCATGCGACGAGTCTAGGCAGCCGGTGCGCCCTAGAACGGCACCGCACCGCCGAGGGCCCGGGCCACGTCCCTGCCCATCCCCGCGATCACCTGGTCCGGGGTGTCGTAGGGCCCGGCCGCGGTGGCGACCACGGCGACCGCGTACCGGCCGGTGGTGGTGTTGATCACGGCGACGTCGTGGGATTCGGTGTCGGTCTCGCCGGTCTTGTTGGCGGTGGAGCCCGCGGGGAGCAGCGCCGGCAGCTTCCACGTGCGGTCCTGATCGGCCATCGCGCCCAGCACGATCCGGGCGACCGCGGGTGAGGTCAGCGCCCGGCCCCGGGGCGCGCGGCCGTCGGCGGCGCGGACCAGTTCGGCGAGGTAGCCCACGCTGCCGCGCGCGGTCACCGTGCTCATGTCGCCGGTCCACTCCCAGCGGAACGCGCCGCCGGTGTGGAACTCCTCCGCGAGCCCCACCCGGTCGGTGACGGCGTTGACGGCCTCGAGCGGGTCGTCGGTGTCGGGCGCCCCGGGACCCTCGACGGCGAGGTCGTAGAGCAGGTTGGCGGCCTCGTTGTCCGAGAGCGAGAGGGCCCGGGTCACGAGCTCGCCGAGGGGGCCGTAGGGGGTGTCGGCGTCGGGGTCCCCGCCCCACGACTCGAGCGCGGCCACGGCCAGGGTCAGTTTGATCACGGAGGCGGCGTAGAGGGGTTCGTCGCCGCCGGCGCACACGGCCCGCTCGTCGGGGGCGTCGATCGCCAGGACGCACGCCGAGAGTTCGTGGCCGGACCGGCGGGCGTCGTCCACGGCGGCGTCCAGCACCGGGCGGAGCTGGGCCCACCCCGGCGGCACCGGGCTGACGCGGCGGGCGGTGTCCTCGACCCGGCCGTCGGGCGTGCCGGAGGTGGCGCCGGCCCGGGCCGCGTGGGCGCCGGGGCCGGCGAGAGCAGAGCCCGGGCGGGCGAGTTGCGCCCCGGGGGCGGTTACGGCCAGCCCCAGCACGGCGGCCACGCACACCGCGAGATAGCCGCCGGCCGCCAGCCGGAGGGTCCTCCGGGTGCGGCGGCGGGCCCGGGCCGGGGCGTCTCGCAGCCGCGCGGCGGGGGTGTCCGACCGATACCGCGGCACGACGCCCCCCAGGTTGTGGCCGGCGCCGGGGCGACCGGGGTGATGAGCTGACGCCGTCGAGGGTAGCCCGCCGGCGGCAGAGTGGCAGCGCAGCCCCGACGGATGCGCTGCGCCTCCGGCCTGCGCTGGGCGTGTGCCGCGAAAAGCCCCCTTGCGCTGGCGGTAAGGGCCTTTCCGCCAGCGTAAGCCGGAGTGGCAGCGCATCCGGGCCGGAGTGGCAGCGCATCC
>NZ_CALMYY010000043.1 GCF_937873725.1 uncultured Dietzia sp. | reverse complement strand
GGCGGGGGTTGTTCGGAAGAGCGGAAGGGGATTTCGGGACCGGGGGGAAAAGGGGGGGGCGGTCCCGCCCGGCCCGGGGGGCCCGCCGGTGTGGCACGGTGAGCTCGGGCGTGACCCCGCCTCGCGCGCACTGGTCCTCACCGCGCTCGGCCCGACGTAGGGTCGACAGGGTGAGGACACGATTCGGCGGTGCGGTCGCATGACCCAGGGTGCCGGGTGGGCGGCTCGCCCCCACGCGCCCCGGACGGGGCGCCTGTCGGTCGAGGACTGGGCGCGGGCGGGGCTCGATCTGCTCATGACGGAGGGGCGTGCGGCGGTCAAGATCAGCCGCCTGTGCGCCGAGTTCGGGGTGACGAAGGGCAGCTTCTACTGGCACTTCGCCGACTTCGACGCCCTCATGGCGGCCATCGCGACGCTGTACTTCTCGCAGGAGATGGACGCCGCGCGGGGTCTGGTGTCGATGGAGCAGATGCCCCCGGACGTCCGGCTCGAGACGATGAGTGCGATGTTGGTCGAGTCCCGCGCCTGGGAGGGGGAGGCGGCGATCCGGGAGTGGGCCCGCGCCGACGAGACGGTCGCCGCAGCGGTGGGCGACCTCGACCAGCGCATCCTGCGGGTGGTGCACGACGCGTTTGTCGAGTTGGGCTTCTCCGAGCGCGACGCCCGGATCCGTGCGGGGGTCCTGGTGTACGCCGGCATCGGGTTCGTCTACGGCCGTTCGGCCCTGCCGATCCCGTCGGTGGACGAGATCCACGACGTGCTCGCCCTGCTGATGCGCCGGGACCGCCGCGAGGAGTAGCTCAGTGCGACACCCGCACGGTGAGTCCCCTCCGCTTGATCCGGGCCACGAACTCGGTGACGGTTCCGCATTCCTCGCCGTCGATCTGGAACGACGCGGGCTTCTCCAGGACCCTGGCGGTCACCGCGACCCCCTGGCGGAAGTCCAGGGGCCTGGTCCGGCGCCCTTCTGTGTCGGTGCCCGGCGTGGAGTCCATCCTGAGAACGGGCTTGAGGCGGTGCTGGAACGTGTGATGGGCCAGCACGGCACCCGCCTGGGCCCATCCGAGAGGGCCCTTGGCGCGGAGGGCGAGCACGTCCAGGAGTCCGTCGTCGACGACGGCGTCCGGGAGGAGGATCATTCCGGCCTGCAGCATCCCGCAGTTGGCCACCAACAGGGTGCGGGCGCGGGTGTGTATCTCCGGGCCGTCGTCGAGCGAGTACTCGACCTTGATCCGGTGGCCGCGCAACAGGGTGTTGGCGAACGCGCCGACGTAGGCGAGCCACCCCACCCGAGCCTTCAGCCTGTCGTCGGTGCCCGCGATCATGTCGGCGTCCATCCCGGCCCCGAGCATGACGAGGAAGACGTCGTCGTGGGACTCGCCCGCGCCGTCGGTGTACCGGACCTCGCCGAGGTCGATGCTCCGGCTCCGGCCGCTCATGGCCACGCGGAGCGCCCGGTCCACGTCGTCCAGGGGGATGTCCAGGTTTCGGGCCAGGAGGTTCCCGGTGCCGAGGGGGACCACACCCATCGGGACCCCCTTGCCGATCAGGCCCTGGGCCACCGATCGGACGGTGCCGTCCCCGCCACAGGCGATCACGAGGCCCACCCCGCCCTCGACCGCCTCGGCGGCCTGGCCCGTGCCGGGGTCCTCCTCGGTGGTCTCGTAGAACACCGGATCGGTCCACCCGTGCTGGGCCGCCCTCTCGGCGGCCCGGCGGCGGACCTCGTCGACACCACCCTTGGTGGGGTTGTAGACGACGGCGAGACGGGACTGGGCGGAGGACACGGCACAACAGTGACAGATGCGGGGCGCGGTCGCCATTCCCGGGCGGGGCCCGCGATTTGGCCCGGGTCCGCCCCGGCCTATACGCTGAACGCTGAAGTTTGAACGCCCGACGGCCCCGTCCGCCGGGCACCTGATCAAGTTTCACCGAAGACCGCAGGTCACCGTCCCCGCCGGGGACGGTCGAAGTGTCCGGGAGCGCCCGGACGGCCCGCGCAGGAGAACACCGGTCAGTGCAGGAACCAGCGTGCCACAGCGCCCGCCTCCTCCACGCCCCGTGCCGCCTGCGCCCGGGGCGTTCGTGCATTTTCCGGCAGTGAGAAGCAGAAAGGAGGCGAAACATGGCAAAGCCCGCAAAGGTCCAGGCCGTCGAGGAGATCAAGGAGCACTTCCAGAACTCCGCGACCGCCGTGGTCACCGAGTACCGTGGCCTCTCCGTTCCGCAGGTCACCGCGCTGCGGAAGGCCCTGGGTGACTCGGCCACGTACACCGTGGCCAAGAACACCCTGGTCAAGCGTGCGGCGAAGGAAGCCGGCGTAGAGGGTCTCGACGACCTTCTGACCGGTCCCACCGCCATCGCGTTCGTCACCGGTGAGGTCGTGGAGGCCGCCAAGGCACTCAAGACCTTCACCAAGGACAACAAGGCGCTCGTCATCAAGGGCGGTGTGATGGACGGCTCCCCGCTGTCCGCCGCCGAACTCGACAAGATCGCCGAGCTCGAATCCCGCGAGGTCCTGCTCGCGAAGATGGCCGGTGCCCTCAAGGGCAACCAGGCCAAGGCCGCCGGCCTGTTCAACGCGCCCGCCTCGCAGCTGGCACGTCTGTTCGCGGCGCTCCAGGACAAGAAGAACTGACACACCCCACATGCTTCCGGGCCGCCTGACGGTGCCGGGACCAACAGAAAGGACGCCACCATGGCGAAGCTCAGCAACGACGAGCTGCTCGAGGCCTTCAAGGAGATGACTCTTCTCGAGCTCTCCGAGTTCGTGAAGCTGTTCGAGGACACCTTCGAGGTCACCGCGGCCGCTCCGGTCGCCGTCGCCGCTGCCGGTGCCCCGGCTGCCGGTGGCGAGGCCGCCGCCGAGCAGGACGAGTTCGACGTCGTGCTCGACTCGGCCGGCGAGAAGAAGATCGGCGTGATCAAGGTCGTCCGCGAGCTCGTCTCGGGCCTGGGCCTCAAGGAGGCCAAGGACCTCGTCGAGTCCGCCCCCAAGGCGATCATCGAGAAGGCCGACAAGGAGACCGCCGAGGCGGCCAAGGCCAAGCTCGAAGAGGCCGGTGCCTCCGTCTCGCTCAAGTGAGCTGATTCACCCAGTGTGACCGCCAGGGGCGGTCCGGCGATGTTCGCCGGACCGCCCCTGGCGGCATTTCCCTTGGACGCCAACCCCAGTGAGGGATCCTTAGGTCCACAAATTATCGGCATGTAACGAACCACCCGTACCGAACGGTAGTCTACAGTGACCGTGGCCACAGACGATGGCTGCCGTGAGGAGTGGTGACGTGGGTGTCGAGGTTTCCGTCGAGGGTCTGACCAAGTCGTTCGGATCGCAGAAGATCTGGGAGGACGTCACGTTCACCCTCCCCGAGGGCGAGGTCAGCGCGCTCCTGGGGCCGTCGGGTACCGGTAAGTCCGTGTTCCTCAAATCGCTCATCGGGCTGTTGCGCCCGGAGCGCGGGAAGATCATCATCGACGGCACGGACATCCTCCAGTGCACCGCCAAGGAGCTCTACGAGATCCGCAAGCTGTTCGGCGTCCTGTTCCAGGACGGCGCGCTCTTCGGTTCCATGGACCTCTACGACAACGTGGCGTTCCCGCTGCGCGAGCACACCCGCAAGTCGGAGTCCGAGATCCGCGACATCGTGATGGAGAAGCTCGAGCTCACCGGGCTCACCGGCGCGGAGGGCAAGCTCCCCGGCGAGATCTCCGGCGGGATGCGCAAGCGCGCCGGGCTGGCCCGCGCCCTCGTGCTGGATCCCGAGATCATCCTGGTCGACGAGCCGGACTCCGGACTCGACCCGGTCCGCACCACCTACCTCGCGCAGCTCCTCATCGACATCAACGCGCAGATCGACGCGACCATCCTCATCGTGACGCACAACATCAACCTCGCCCGCACCGTCCCGGACAACCTGGGCATGCTCTACCGCAAGAAGCTCGTCATGTTCGGCCCTCGCGAGGTCCTGCTCACCAGCGATGAGCCGTCGGTCCGGCAGTTCCTCCGCGGTTCCAAGCTGGGCCCGATCGGCATGTCCGAGGAGAAGGACGACGCGCAGATGCGCGAGGAGCAGGCCCAGGCCGACGCCGGCCACAACGACGGCTCCCCGGGCGAGGACGAGGTCACGGGTGTCCCGTCGCAGATGCAGCCGACGCCCGGCGGCCCCGAGCGGAAGGGTGAGCTGCGTCGCGAGAAGCGCGTGGCGGAGATGCTCGACACCCTTCCCGAGGGCGCGCAGGAGGCGATCCGGGCCGAGTGGGCGGCGCGCGGTCACGGCAACGGGAAGGTCCCCGCGGCCGCACCGGTCGGTGGCTCCGCCGCGACCACCGCCACGGGCCCCGGAGACGGCGCCGCGACGACCGGCGTGGACGCCCACTACGGTTCCGACGAGAACTGAAGACGCGGGAGAGGTCGGGGGATTGGATGGCGGAGGGTGCGACTCAGCAACCCGCGAGAAGGTCTGGCGTGTCACCCGCCGACGTCGGCGGGGGTGTCCGTGATGCCGTCGGCGAGGCCGGGAAGGTGTTCCGCCTCTTCCTCGAGGTGCTGCGCGGCATCTTCCAGCGACCGTTCCAGTTCCGGGAGTTCATCAGCCAGTCGTGGTTCATCGCCTCGGTGACGATCCTGCCGTCGGCGCTGGTGGCGATCCCGTTCGGTGCGGTCGTGGCGATGCAGACGGGCTCGCTCGTCCAGCAGCTCGGGGCGGAGGCCTACACCGGGGCCACCGGTGTCCTCGCCGTGGTCCAGCAGGGCGCACCGCTGGTCACCTCGCTGCTCATCGCCGGGGCCGCCGGCTCCGCCGTGGCGGCCGACCTGGGCGCCCGCTCGATCCGCGAGGAACTCGACGCCATGCGGGTCCTCGGGATCGACCCGGTCCAGAGGCTCGTGGTTCCCCGCGTGCTCGGCATGATGCTCGTCGCGGTGCTGCTCAACGGTCTCGTCTCGATCGTCGGCATCTCCGGCGGCTACGTCTTCAACATCATGCTGCAGGGGGGCACCCCGGGTGCGTACCTCATGTCCTTCGGTGCCCTCGCGCAGTTGCCGGACTTCATCATGTCCTCGGTCAAGGCCCTCGTCTTTGGCCTCATCGCCGGGGTCGTCTCCTCGTATTGCGGCATGAATCCCAAGGGTGGCCCGAAGGGTGTCGGCGACGCCGTCAACCTCGGCGTGGTCCTCACATTCCTCCTGCTGTTCTTCGCCAATCTCATCCTCACGGCGATGTACCTGCAGATCGTTCCGCCGAAGGGGTCGTAGATGGCGATCCACACCGACGTCGGCCCCACCAGGGCCAAGCTCCGGGCCCTGGTCCGCGGTCCGATCCAGTCGTTCGACTCCCTGGGGGACCAGCTCGCGTTCCACCTGAGGGCGATCCGCTGGATTCCGCAGACGCTCGTCCACTACCGGCACGAGGTGCTGCGCCTGATCGCCGAGGTGACCTTCGGCGTCGGCGTGCTGGCGGTCCTCGGCGGGACCATCGGCGTCATCGTCATGATGAGCGGGTTCACGGGCGTCGTGGTGGGGCTCCAGGGCTACGCCGCGCTGGACCAGATCGGTAGCTCCGTCCTCACCGGCTTCCTCTCCGCCTACGTCAACACCCGTGAGGTGGCGCCGGTCGTGGCCGCCCTGGCGCTGTCGGCGACCGTCGGCTGCGGCTTCACCGCCCAGCTCGGCGCCATGCGGATCTCCGAGGAGATCGACGCGCTCGAGGTGATGGCCATCCCCAGCGTGCCCTACCTCGTCACCACGCGGATCATCGCCGGCTTCATCGCCGTGATCCCGCTGTACGTGGTGGGACTACTGTCCTCGTACCTGGCGACACGCGGCGTCAACACCCTGTTGCAGGGCCAGTCGACCGGGTCGTTCGACCACTATTTCCACCTCTTCCTGCCCCCGGAAGACGTGATCTACTCCTTCGTCAAGGTGATCATCTTCGCCTTTGTCCTGGTCATGATCCACTGCTACTACGGCTTCACCGCGACCGGCGGCCCGGCGGGCGTCGGGGTGGCCGTGGGGCGCGCGGTCCGCACGACGATCGTCGTGGTGGCCATCCTCAACTTCTTCGTCGGACTCGCGCTCTGGGGTACCACCACGACGGTGCGGGTGGCGGGATGAGCGAGCTGTCGACCACCGCCAAGCGCCTGCTGTCCGCGTTGTTCATCGTGATCGTCCTGGTCTTCGTGGGCACCACCATCGCCATCTACAACCGGGCGTTCACCGCGTCGGACACCGTCACCATGTACACCGACGACATGGCGTACGCCCTTCCCAACGACGCCGACGTCAAGGCGCGCGGCGTCCTGGTCGGCCGCGTCTCCGGGGTGGAACCCGAGGGGGACAAGGTGCGGGTGAACATGGAGTTCGACCCGGCCTTCGTGGACCAGCTCCCCGCCAACGTCAGCGGGCGACTGCTCCCCAAGACGCTGTTCGGCGAGCGGTACGTCGATCTCGGTTTCCCCGAGCAGCCCGTGGGCACGATCGAGCCCGGCGCCACCATCGAGCAGGACACCCGCGGCAACGCGGTGGAACTGGGGCGGGTCCTGGACGGACTGCTCCCGGTCCTCGAGGCGGTCCCGCCGGAGAAGCTCGCCGGCACCCTCGGCGCCCTGAACCAGGCGCTTGCCGGTCGCGGCGACGAGATCGGGGCGAGCCTGGTGGACATCGGACAGGTCTTCGACGGCATCACCCAGGAGATGCCCGCCCTGGAGTCGGGGCTGGAGGACCTGGCGACGTTCTCCCAGACCTACGCGGAGGCGCTGCCGGACCTCATCAACGCGCTCGACGCGCTGCGGACCACGGGAGACACGGTGATCACCAGGCGCACCGACATCGCCGACGGTCTGCAGCGGATCAGTTCCTCGGCGGAGGTCGTCACGGGGTTCCTCGCCGCGAATCGCGCGGACCTCATCGCGTTGGCCGCCGACTCCCGCCGGTCGCTCGAGTACCTCGCCGAGTACTCGCCCGCGCTGCCGTGCACGGTCGATCAGTTCATGATCGCCCTGGACCGCTCCGACGCGATCCTCGGGGTGGGCACCCCCCACCCCGGCATCCGCGTCACCATCGAGGTGATCAACCCGAGGGGTCGGTACGTCCCCAACCAGGACGAGCCGCGCTTCTTCGACACCCGGGGACCGCGCTGCTACGAGCCGGTCCCGGAGCCGGGGATCTTCGGTGGGGCGCCCGGTGGGGCGATCGCCGACGGCTCCTACCAGCCCCCCACCCGCAACCCCGGCCCGCAGTACGTCCCGACGCTGCCCAACCCCCTCGACGAGGACGGACCCGTTCCCGCCCTGCGGACCCGGGGTTCGGTCCCCGCCGCGCCTAGGCGTGCGGTTCCGCAGCAGCCCAACCTGCCCTTCCCCTCGACCGTGACGGCCGGGCGGGGTGGAGAGGTGATGGCGATGGCCTATGCGGGTTCGCCGCTCGAGACCGACACGGTGCGCACCGTGTACGGGGTGGCGACCGGCCGTGACGCCGTGGACATCCCCGCGTGGATCGGTGGGATCGGGGCCCCGGCTCTGCGCGGGGCGCAGGTGAGCTTCCGATGAGCACCAAACTCAAGGCGCTCTTCCGGGGCGGGGTCCTGGGATCGTTCGTCAAGCTCGGCGTGTTCGTGGTGGTCACGGCGCTTCTCAGCACGATCCTCGCCACCACCATCCGCGGCGGCACGCGGGAGGAGGGAACCGAGTACTCGGCGGTCTTCTCCGACGTGACGATGCTCGAGGAGGGCGACGACGTCCGCATCGCCGGGGTCGTGGTGGGACACGTGACCGGGTACGAGATCCACGACCGGGATCAGGCGATGGTGCACTTCACCATGTCGGGCGACCGCACCCTGCCGGCCAACGTCCACCTCGCGCTGAGATTCCGGAACATGATCGGCCAGCGCTACATGAACATCTCCCGCGAACCGGGCCCCGTCCAGGCCGCCCTGCCCGAGGGCTCGACCATCCCGATCGAGAAGACCTCCCCCGCGGTGGACCTCACGGCGTTGTTCAACGGCTTCCGGCCGCTGTTCACCACGCTGCAGCCCGAGGACGTCAACGCGCTCGCGGACTCGCTCGTCCGGGTGCTCCAGGGCGAGGGCGGAACCGTGACGAGCCTCGTGCAGCAGACCTCGCAACTCACCAACCACCTGGCCGATCGCGACCAGGTGATCGGGGAGGTCATCGACAACCTCACGCGGGTCCTCCAGACGATCAACGAGCGGGACGTCCAGTTCCAGCAGCTCGTGGTGACCACCCGGCAGCTGGTGGAGGGTCTGGCGGCCGATCGCGACGCGATCGGTGAGTCCCTGGACTCGATCGCCGACCTCACGTCGTCGGCCGAGAACGTGGTCGCGGCCACCCGTCCGAGCGTCACCGAGTCGCTGGACCACCTCAAGCTGGTGACGGACGACGTCAGCGCCAACCGGGACACCCTCCACGAGGTCCTCACCAACCTGCCGATCAAGTCCGACAACCTCATCCGCATGGGCTCGTTCGGGTCGTGGTTCCAGTTCTATCTCTGCGGTGCCGACGTGGCGATCGGACCGGGCAACAACGTGCCCAACCTTCTGCCGACAGGCGGCCCGGTGGTCAACCACCCGGTGTATACGAACGTGGCGCCCCGGTGCCACGCAGGGGGAATCCCATGAGCAAGAGCAAGCCGGGGGAGCCCAGGGTCGGCAACGCGACGATCGGGGCGATCGGCGTCCTGGTGATCCTCGCGCTCACGGCGGGATCCTTCATGCTGGACTCGCTCCCGTTCGTGGGAGCCGGGCCCAGGTACTCCGCCCTCTTCTCCGAGGCGGCCGGACTGACCGACGGCAACGAGGTCCGTATCGCCGGCGTGAAGGTCGGGGTCGTCACCGACGTCGAGCTCGACGGGGACAAGGTCGTCGTGGGCTTCCGTGCCAAGGACGCGTGGCTCGGTGACGACACCCGGGCGAGCATCCAGGTCAAGACCGTCCTGGGCCAGAAGTACCTGGCCCTGATCCCCGCGGGGACCGGTGAGCTGGACCGCTCGGAGCCGATCCCGCTCGATCGCACCGTGGCGCCCTACGACGTGGTCACCGCGTTCTCCTCGGCGGCCGAGACGCTCGACCGGATCGACGACCAGAAGCTGGCGGAGAGCCTGGACACCCTCACCGACGCGATGCAGGCCTCGCCCGAGGAGTTCCGCGGCGCGGTCGACGGCGTGGCCAGGTTGTCGCGGACGCTGTCGAGCAGGGACGCCGAGCTCCGCGAACTGCTCGAGGCCACCCGCACCAGCTCCGGGATCCTCGCCGACCGCAACGACGACTTCCGGCGCCTGATCATCGGCACCGGGCAACTCCTGGGCGAGCTCAACGACCGCTCGGAGACGCTCAAGCTGGTGCTGGCCTCCACCCGCGGACTGTCGGTCGAGCTCCGCAGGTTCGTCGCGGACAACGAGGCGGAGTTCGGGCCGACGCTCGACAGCCTGGACTCCGCGCTGGAGGTCCTCACCGACCACCAGGAGGAGCTGAAGAAGTCCATCCACAACCTCGCGCCGTTCTACCGGCTGTACGCCAACATGCTGGGCACCGGCCGGTGGTTCGACTCCGTGGTGACCAACCTCATCCCGCCGGGCGTGCCCGAGCCTCCGTTCTACCCCGGCGCCCGCGCGCCGGCCCGTCAGAGTGGGATCAACTGATGCACAAGAAGCTGCCGTACTGGCTGGTCGCGCTGCTCCTCGTCGTCGTCGTGGCGGTCGTCGCCGTCACCTACCTCGCCGCCACCCGGATGGGTCGGACCACCATCACCGCGACCTTCCCCTCCGCCGTCGGCATCTCCGCCGGGACCGACGTCCGGATCCTCGGCGTGACGGTGGGATCGGTCGACGAGGTGACCCCGATGGGAGACACGGTCGAGGTCAGGCTCCACGTCCGTCGAGGCGTGGAGATCCCGGCGGACGCCAAGGCGGTCCAGGTGACGCCGTCGGTCATCCCGGACCGGACCATCCAGATCGTGCCCGCCTACTCCGGCGGTCCCACCATGGAGTCCGGCGCGCACATCCCGCTCGACCGCACCGCCACGCCGGTCGAGGTGGACACGCTGTACTCGTCGGTCCGGGACCTCACCGAGGCCCTGGGGCCCGACGGCGCCAACAAGGACGGCGCGCTGGACAGGTTCGTCACGGCCTCCGCCGACACCCTCGGCGGGAACGGGGCGGCGCTGGGGCGGTCGATCGACGAGCTGTCCACCGCCGCCACGATCCTCGCCGACTCGAGCCAGGACATCAGTGAGACGGTGATCAACCTCCAGTCGTTCGTCACCATGCTCGCGCAGAACGACGCCCAGGTGCGGGAGTTCAACACCCAGATGGCGTCCTTCAACCAGACGGTGGCCGGGCAGCGGGAGGACCTGCAGGGCGCGCTGGGCGAGCTCAGCTACGCGCTGGCCGACGTGGCCCGGCTGATCCGCGACAACCAGGACGTGATCCGCAGCAACGCGGACCGCCTGGTGACCCTGAGCCAGATCACCGCCGACCAGCGGGACGACCTCGAGGAGATCCTCAAGGCGGCCCCGGTCGCGCTGTTCAACCTCATCAACGCCTACGACCCGGAGTCGGGGACCCTGTCCATGCGCCTGAACATCCCCGAGACCAAGAACCCGGCGGGAATCCTGTGCCAGATCATGAAGCTGGGCCGTCTCAACCCGGGCAACGACCTCTTCCAGGGACTTGACGATCTCCGTCGCGCCGACATCCAGACCTGTGAGGCGCTCGCGCCGCAGCGCAACGCGGAACTCCGCGCCGCCAACC
The DNA here is from genome assembly GCF_937873725.1 of uncultured Dietzia sp. Classification (GTDB taxonomy): domain Bacteria; phylum Actinomycetota; class Actinomycetes; order Mycobacteriales; family Mycobacteriaceae; genus Dietzia. Next base: position 6,229 of record NZ_CALMYY010000043.1, on the reverse strand, counting down.
CCGACCTGCCTCTCGGCATCCTGTCCGGCGAGATGGAGCAGTCCATCCCGGTCCCCGGGACGGTGCCGGGCAACTACGGGTGGCCCATGACGCCGGCGTCGGAAGGGGGACGGGGATGAGCCGCCCGACGATCGCCGCGGCCGGCCTGGCCGCGCGGGCCCTGGGTGCCTCCGCCGTGGTGGCCGCCCTCGCCGCCGGGTGCTCCATGAACCTGGAGGACTACACGCTGCCGGGCGGCGCGGAGGTGGGGGAGGACCCCATGAACGTGTCCATCCGGTTCGACGACGTGCTGGACCTGGTCCTGCAGTCCACGGTCAAGGTCAACGGGCTCGACGCAGGACGCGTCTCCGGGATCTCGTTGGCCGACGACGGGTGGACCGCGCAGGTCGAGGTCGTCCTGCGGGACGACCTCGACCTCCCGGCGAACGTGGAGGCGTCGATCCAGCAGACCAACCTGCTCGGTGAGAAGTTCGTCCAGCTCACCCCGCCGGAGGACGAACCGCCCGCCGGCAGGCTGTCCGACGGCGACGTGATCCAGACGGCCAACACGCGGACCACGACCGACATCGAGCAGGTGCTCGGCGCGCTCTCGCTGCTCCTCAACGGCGGCGGCGTGGATCAGATCCAGCCGATCGTCGCCGAGCTGCGAGCGGTGACGGACGGGCGCGAGGAGGGGTTGACCGAGACCCTGCGGTCGGCGGACGAGCTCATCTCCGGCCTCAACCGACAACGCGACAGCATCACCGCCGCGCTCGAGGGCGTCAATCTCATGTCGTCCCGCGCGAACGACCAGCGCGAGCAGATCCAGGCCGCGCTCGACGAGCTGCCCGCCGGGGTGGCGGTGCTCGAGGAGCAGCGCCCCCAGCTGGTGGAGATGCTGCGCCGGGTGGACGCGCTGGGCCAGGTGGGGTCCGACATCCTGCTCAGCAGCAGGGAGGACCTCATCGCCGACCTGCGTGCGCTGCGCCCGGTGCTCCGGTATCTCAGCGAGTCCACCCCTGAACTGATCGACCTCACCGGGTTCATCCCCACGTTCCCGTTCCCCGACGCGTCGATCTCCTCGACGGTGGGGGGGTCGGCGAACGTGTTCATGTCACTCGACGCGTCCATCTCCGAGACGCTCCGTAACCTCGGGGCCAACCAGGGGAATCCGGTCTCGCTGAGGCCCAACACCACGAGTGGCCCGTACAACATCGACCCGGGCAATCCCTGGGTGGACGGGAACGGGCCGGACAGGCGGACCACCATCGTGCTGCCGCTGCTGCCGGTCCCGCCGATCATGGACAGGGCCGTGGTGCCCAGACCCGCGCCGGGTACGTCGGAGTTCTCCGAGACGTACCTGCCCGAACCAGGGGAGCCCGGATACCGATGAGCAAGACTCTCAGGACACAGCTCATCGTCTTCTGCGTGATAGCGGCGCTGGGGATCAGCTACGTCGGGGCCAACTACGTGCGCCTGCCCTCGCTGTTGGGGATAGGCCAGTACAAGGTGTACCTGGACCTGCCCGACACCGGCGGTGTCTTCACCAACGCGGCCGTCAACTACCGCGGCACGCCGGTCGGCCGCGTGGGCGAGCTCTCCCTGACCGACGACGGCGTGCGGGTCGAGCTCGACATGGACTCCAGCGCCCCGGACATCCCCGCGGACACCGTGGCGGTGGTCGCCAACCGTTCCGCCATCGGCGAGCAGTTCGTGGACCTGCGGCCGAACAGCCTCTCCGAGCCGTACCTGTCGGACGGGGACGTGGTGACCGCGGGTCGCGAGGCGCTTCCGGTGCGCGTCGAGGACCTGCTGTCCTCGGTCGACGCGCTGGCCCGGTCGGTGCCGCTCGACGACCTCGAGGTGACGGTCGACGAGCTGGGCGCGGCGTTCGAGGGCCGGGGGCCCCAGCTCCAGCGGCTGTCGGACTCGCTCGTCCGCATCTCCGACTCCGGGATCCGCACGATGCCGCAGCTGCAGGCCCTCATCCGGGACGGCGCGACCGTGCTCGACACCCAGGCCGACCAGTCCGGCGAGATCGTCAGCTTCTCCCGTGACCTGCGCACGGTCACCGAGGCGCTGCGGGACTCGGATTCCGACCTCGAGCGCCTCATCACCACCGGCCCCGAGTTCGCCGACGAGGCCCGGTACCTGGTGGAGAACTCCGGCGCCCCCCTCACCCGGGCGGTGGGGAACCTGTCGGCCACCATGAAGACCGTGGACCCGCTCGCGCCGTCGTTCAAGGTGCTGCTGCAGCTGCTCCCGGCCCTGGCGGCCGGAGGCCTGTCGACCGCGCCGGGCGACGGGACGCTCCACTTCGGCCTGGTCCTGGAGAACGACAACCCCACCCCCTGCACGCAGGGCTACGAGGGCACCCAGCGGATCATCGACGAGATGAAGGCGCAGGATCCGGGCTTCGATCCGCAGGAGCAGAACTTCCCGCCCAACTACGAGGCCCGGTGCACGGTGCCCCTGGGCAGCCCCACCGCCGTGCGCGGTGCCGAGCGCGTGGAGTACGCCTACCCGGGTGTCCCGCAGCCCTGGGACACCAAGCCCAAGATCGACCCGGACCGGCTGAACCTGTCCGTGGCCGCCGAGCAGCTCGCGGCCCTGCAGGGGCTGATCCCGCGGTGACGGCGGGACCGGGCGAGGATCCGGTGCGCGGCGGTTCCGGTAGCGTCGCCGCCATGAGCTCGCAGGAGAACGACGGGGGCGGCGCGGCCGTGCCGAGGTGGCTGGCGATCGTCTCGGTGATCGTGCTGGCCGCCGGGCTGGCGACGCTGGGCGTGTTCGGGTGGCGGTACTCCGAGGCGCGGGCGGCCCAGGAGGTCGCCTCGGAACGCGAGGCGGTCTCCGACGTCGCGACCCAGGTGATCATCAACGCGTTCAGCTTCGACCACCGCAACGTGGACCAGTCGCTGCAGCAGCTCGCCGACGCCTCCACCGGGGACTTCCTCGTCGAGCAGGAGCAGTGGGCGGGCGACGTCCGCACGCGGGTCGTGGAGCAGAAGGCCGTCACCACCGCCACCGTGTCGCACACCGCGGTCGAGTCGCTGGACCGGGACGCCGGGGACGCCGCGGTGCTCGTGGTGTTCACCGCCCACTCGGAGCGGGAGGGCCAGGACGACATCACCGGTCGGCAGGCGATGCGCGTGGACCTCACCCGGGTCGACGGAGCGTGGAAGGCCGACGCGGTCAACCAGGTGGGCGTGACGGTGCCGGTGGGGAGCTCGAGCCGGTCGGTCCAGAACCTCGAGGTGCCGGGGGCGGACCAGGGCGAGCAGGGCTCGACCGCGGCGCCCGCCCCCACCACGCCCGCCGGCCGATGAGAGAGGACGGGATCTACTGATGCCACCCATCAAGAGGACGCAGAAGCCCGCCGGCCCGCCGGCGCGCCGGCGCCTGGCCGGCCACGCCGGCTCGACCCGGCCCGAGGCGGGACCGTGGGAGTCGGAGGAGGGCGACGACGACGAGGTGCGCGACCACGCCACGGAGAGCGTCGACGAGGGGGACGGGGCTCGTCGTCGTCGTCGTTCGCTCGCACGGCCACTGACCATCGGCGCGCTCGCCGTCGGCCTGGTCGCCGGCGTCGGCGGGGCCGGTGGCCTGATCTACCTGGCACTGTCCGATGGAGCGGAGCCGGCCAACCAGGCGTTCGTCGACCAGGCGGCGACCGAGGCGGTGCTCACGGCCGCGAGCACCAACGTGCAGCGCCTCGTGGCGATCGATCACGAGACGCTGGACCAGTACCACGACTCGCTCGGGGAGTTCCTCACCCCGAACCTCGTGGCGGAGCTGGACAAGAACTGGCCGGCGTTGCGGGACAGCTACGAGCAGTCGGCGACGACCGTCGACGCGCAGGTGCGCGAGTCGGGGCTGGCGTACCTCGAGGGGGACAAGGCGGAAGTGCTGCTCGTGCAGGACGTGTCGATGACCCGGGACGGCGTCGCGGCCGGCAGCACCAGCGGCACCTACCTGGTCGGTCTCGACAGGGTCGACGGGGTGTGGAAGCTCTCCCGCATCCCCGACCTGCCCTCCTGACGCGCGGCCCCGGCGGCGCGATCCCGGGCCGGACCGGCCGAGATCCTTGACGAAAGCGCGTTGAGCAGTCACCCTTTAGGGGCATCGGGCGACGTGAGTCCGCCCGGGGTGCGATGTCCCGACCGGGGGCCGATGAGGCGAGAGCCACGAGGGCAACCAGCGCAGAGACGGACGCCGCACCCGATCGCATGAACAGCCTCCGGGTCGCCCCGTTGACGGCTGGACTTCCGCGCCGCCATCGACTAGATTAGGTCGTTGCGCTGGCTGCTATTTGCCCTCCCGTCCGTCCGTGGCGGCTCGTCCCCGGTTCTCCGGGCGATCCCCGAGCCCCCGCGTGCGGTCGGACCGGGGTGGATACCCGTCGGCGGACCGCTCGCAGATACATCTGTGATCACCGCCCGTGGTGATCACGTGAGGTGCTGGAAGGACCCATCTTGGCAGTCTCCCGCCAGACCACGTCAGTCTCCACCGTTCCCGGTGCGCCCCGGAGGGTTTCGTTCGCGAAGCTCTCGGAGCCGTTGCCGGTCCCGGGACTGCTCGACCTCCAGACGGAGTCGTTCGAGTGGTTCATCGGGTCGGAGGAGTGGCAGAAGAGGGCCGCGTCACGCGGCGTCACCAACCTCGAGGGAGGCCTCGAGTCGATCCTCCGGGAGATCTCCCCGATCGAGGACTTCTCCGGCTCCATGTCCCTGTCGTTCTCGGAGCCGTACTTCGAAGAGGTGAAGGCCTCGATGGAGGACTGCCGCGAGAAGGACCGCACCTACGAGGCGCCCCTGTTCGTCACCGCGGAGTTCGAGAACACCGAGACGGGCGAGATCAAGTCGCAGACCGTCTTCATGGGTGACTTCCCGATGATGACGGACAAGGGAACGTTCATCATCAACGGCACCGAGCGTGTCGTGGTCTCGCAGCTCGTCCGGTCGCCGGGCGTGTACTTCGACCGGAACCGCGACAAGTCCACGGAGCGGGACGTCCACTCCGTCAAGGTCATCCCGTCGCGCGGTGCGTGGCTGGAGTTCGACGTGGACAAGCGCGACACGGTGGGCGTGCGGATCGACCGTAAGCGTCGGCAGTCCGTGACCGTGCTGCTCAAGGCGCTCGGCTGGACCACCACCGAGATCAAGGAGCGCTACGGCTTCTCCGAGATCATGATGTCCACCCTCGAGAAGGACACCGTCGAGGACACGGATCAGGCGCTGCTGGAGATCTACCGCAAGCTGCGTCCCGGCGAGCCGCCGACCAAGGAGTCCGCGGAGGCGCTGCTGGAGAACCTGTTCTTCAAGGAGAAGCGCTACGACCTAGCCCGCGTCGGCCGCTACAAGGTCAACCGCAAGCTCGGTCTGCCCGACCCCGAGGGCGACGTCACCACCACGCTCACGCGCGAGGACATCGCCGCGACCATCGAGTACCTCGTGCGTCTCCACGCGGGCGAGTCCTCGATGCAGGTCTCCGGCGGGCGCGAGGTCCCGGTCGACGTCGACGACATCGACCACTTCGGCAACCGCCGTCTGCGCACGGTCGGCGAGCTCATCCAGAACCAGGTCCGCGTGGGCCTGTCGCGCATGGAGCGCGTCGTCCGCGAGCGCATGACCACGCAGGACTCCGAGGCGATCACCCCGCAGTCGCTCATCAACATCCGGCCCATCACCGCCGCGCTCAAGGAGTTCTTCGGAACCTCCCAGATGTCGCAGTTCATGGACCAGAACAACCCGCTGTCGGGTCTGACCCACAAGCGACGCCTGTCCGCGCTCGGCCCCGGTGGCCTGTCGCGTGAGCGCGCCGGCCTCGAGGTCCGCGACGTCCACGCCTCGCACTATGGCCGCATGTGCCCGATCGAGACCCCCGAGGGGCCGAACATCGGCCTCATCGGCTCGCTCTCGGTGTATGCCCGGGTCAACCCGTTCGGCTTCATCGAGACCCCGTACCGCCGGGTCGTCGACGGGGTCGTCACCGATCAGGTGGACTACCTCACCGCCGACGAGGAGGACCGCCACGTCGTGGCGCAGGCCAACTCGGAGATCGACGCCGACGGTCGCTTCGTCGAGGACCGGGTCCTCGTGCGCAAGAAGCACGGCGACGTCGAGGTGGTCGAGGGTACGGACGTCGACTACATGGACGTCTCGCCGCGCCAGATGGTCTCCGTGGCCACCGCCATGATCCCGTTCCTCGAGCACGACGACGCCAACCGTGCCCTCATGGGCGCGAACAT
>NZ_CALMYY010000042.1 GCF_937873725.1 uncultured Dietzia sp. | reverse complement strand
TCGCACGGGTGGCGATCCCTGGCCTCAAAGCGCAGCCCGGCCAGAGGCGGGGGGGGGGGGGGGGGGCCCCCCCCCCCCCCGCCTCTCCCTTTCCCTGTCTCCTGGTCCCCGCGCCCGCCCCCCTGGCGGGCGCGGCGGCCCACGCGCCGTGGCGGGCCCCCGACGGATACCGCCACGGGTACCCCGAGCGTGTGGTGGACCACGCGGAGGAGCGGATGGAGGCGCTGCGTCGATACGACCTCGCGAGGAACGGCACCGGGTGACCGACGCCGGGTGGACGCCGAGTGCCTAGGCTGGCTCCATGACCGATCCCGATCAGACCGAGACCCCCGCCGCCGAGGGCGTCGACATCAAGCCGCGCAGCCGCGACGTCACCGACGGGCTGGAGAAGACCGCCGCGCGCGGGATGCTCCGAGCGGTGGGGATGGGCGACGACGACTGGGTGAAGCCGCAGATCGGAGTGGCCTCGTCCTGGAACGAGATCACCCCGTGCAACCTGTCGCTCGACCGCCTGGCCAAGGTCGTCAAGGAGGGCGTCCACGCGGGCGGGGGATACCCGCTGGAGTTCGGGACGATCTCGGTCTCCGACGGCATCTCGATGGGCCACGAGGGGATGCACTTCTCGCTGGTGTCCCGCGAGGTGATCGCCGACAGCGTGGAGACCGTGATGAGCGCCGAGCGCCTGGACGGGTCCGTGCTCCTGGCGGGCTGCGACAAGTCGTTGCCCGGCATGCTCATGGCCGCCGCCCGCCTGGACCTGGCGAGCGTGTTCCTCTACGCCGGTTCGACGCTGCCCGGCTTCGCCAGGCTCTCCGACGGCACGGAGAAGCAGGTCACCATCATCGACGCGTTCGAGGCGGTCGGGGCGTGCGCCCGCGGTCTCATGAGCCGGGAGGACGTCGACACGATCGAGCGGGCCATCTGCCCGGGCGAGGGTGCGTGCGGCGGCATGTACACCGCCAACACCATGGCCAGCGCCGCGGAGGCGCTGGGGATGTCGCTGCCGGGGAGCGCGTCCCCGCCGGCCCCGGACCGCCGCCGCGACGACTACGCCGAGGCGAGTGGGGAGGCGGTGGTCGAGCTGCTGCGCCGCGGGATCACCGCCCGCGACATCATGACCAAGGAGGCGTTCGAGAACGCGATCGCGGTGGTCATGGCCTTCGGTGGGTCGACCAACGCGGTGCTGCACCTGCTGGCCATCGCCAGTGAGGCCGAGGTCGAGCTGAGCCTCGACGACTTCGCCCGCATCGGCGCCACGGTCCCGCACCTGGCCGACGTCAAGCCGTTCGGCGCCCACGTGATGACCGACGTGGACAGGATCGGCGGCGTCCCGGTGGTGATGCGGGCCCTCCTCGACGCGGGACTGCTGCACGGGGACTGCCTCACCGTGACCGGCCGGACCGTCGCGGAGAACCTCGCCGACATCGACCCCCCGGACCCGGACGGGCTGGTACTGCGCGCGATGGGCTCGCCGATCCACCCGACCGGCGGCATCACGATCCTCAGGGGGTCCCTCGCCCCGGAGGGTGCGGTGGTCAAGTCGGCCGGGTTCGACTCCGACGTCTTCGAGGGCACCGCCCGCGTCTTCGAGCGGGAGCGCTCCGCCATGGACGCGTTGGAGGACGGCACCATCACCGCCGGGGACGTGGTGGTGATCCGGTACGAGGGGCCCAAGGGCGGGCCGGGCATGCGGGAGATGCTCGCGATCACCGGTGCGATCAAGGGCGCGGGGCTGGGCAAGGACGTGCTGCTCATGACGGACGGCCGGTTCTCCGGTGGCACCACAGGCCTGTGTGTCGGCCACATCGCACCCGAGGCGGTGGACGGCGGCCCGATCGCCCTGGTCCGCGACGGCGACAGGATCCGGCTCGACGTCTCCACCGGGACCCTGGACCTCCTGGTCGACGAGTCCGAGCTGGAGTCTCGCCGCTCCGGCTGGGAGGCACTTCCGCCCCGCTACACCCGCGGGGTGCTGGCCAAGTACGCCAAGCTCGTGCAGTCGGCCTCCGAGGGAGCCATCTGCAGGTGAACCCCGGCGGGGCCCGGAGTCGGTGTGGTCAGCGACCCCGGGCCATGGACAGCATGCCGGACAGGGTGAGCCCGGCCTTGTTGCCCCCGTCGCACAGGATGTCCGTTCCGGTGAGGTAGCCGGGCTTCGCGCTCACGCAGAACGCGAGAAGCTCGGCGATCTCCTCCGGCGTGCCGAACCGCTTGAGGGCGGCGAACTCGACCATCCGCTCGGAACCGCTCTTCTTCTCCAACCGGCCCATCTCGGTGTCGAAGCTGCCGGGGGAGACGGAGAGGATGCGTGCGGACTTCCGGCCGAACTCGGCGGCCATGCGCTCCGAGTACCAGATCACGAACGCCTTGCTCAGCGAGTACGCGGTTCCCGGTCCGCCCGAGCCCGTCAGGTCGGACATCCGGGTGAGCGAGGAGGCCATGCGGTCCGGGTCGCCTGTGAGGGCGGAGCGGAACGCCCGGACGGGCATCAGCATCGACGGGAGGAGGTGACCCGCGATGGAGGACACGTTCACCAGGGCGGACCCCGGGACGGCGGCCGCGAGCGCCGCCTCGGTCACGTACACGGTTCCGAGGGCGTTGATCCGGATGATCTTCTCCGCGCGGCCCATCTGCGGGCTCACCCCGGCGGTGTGCACCACCGCCCGCAGGGCCCCGAGGGACCGTGCCCGCGAGAACACCGCGTCCACCGAGGACCGGTCCGTGATGTCACACACCGCCGTCGCCGCGTCGACCCCCCGGTCGGCAAGCCGGGCGGTGGCCTCGTCCAGCCGTCTCTCGTCGAGGTCGGCGAGCAGGACACGGTGGTCCCGCGCCAGGATCTCGGCGGTGGCCAGGCCCATCCCGCCGGCCCCTCCGGTGATGATCGCGATCGGTGCGGTGTCGCTCTGGGTCATGTGTGGGTCCTACTCCGAATCCGGGTCGGGTTGGTGAAGGCCGAACACGTTGCCCTCGGTATCGGTGAAGTATCCCTGCCACGCAGTTCCGGGCAGGGCGTGTCTTCGACGCGGCGCCGCATGATCGCGCCGTTGATGCCCGGCTGGTCCTCGGGGCGTGGTACCCGAAGTGGATCGGGCGGGACACGTCGGGCTCCTCGCATCGGAGGTCGGATCGACCGAGGATCTCCCCGCCCGGCGGATCAGTCGAGGACCGAGCCGTCGTCCATGTGGGACAGCGACCCGCCCACGGGCTTCTCGCCGGTCGCGAGGTAGACGACCCGGTTGGCGATGCTGACCGTGTGGTCGGCGAACCGCTCGTAGTAGCGGGCGAGGAGGGCCAGGTCCACCGCGGAGACGGAGCCGTGCGGCCAGTCCTCTGCGGAGATCTGCTTCATCAGCCCGGAGTGGAGATCGTCGACCGCGTCGTCCTCCGCATCCAGCGACAACGCGAGCTGGACGTCCCTGGTGGTGAGCAGCTCCTGGAGATGCGTGGCCATCGCCGCATCCCGCCGGGCGAGGTCGCGGATCACCGGGACGACGGGCTCGGGGACCACGGGGTTGGGGTGCCGCCGGCGGGCGACCCGGGCGATGTGTCCCGCGAGTGCGGCCATCCGGGTGAAGTGCTCGACGATGTAGATCCCCGAGACCACCTGGCGGAGATCGCCGGCCACCGGGGCCTGGAGGAGGAGCAGTTCGAACGCGTGCTGCTCGCTGAGGTCGCGGAGCTCCTGCAGCTCGGCCGCGCCGTCGATCACCTCGGTCGCGGCGACCTCGTCCCCCTCGAGGAGCGCCACGGTGGCTCGTGCAAGCAGTCGGGTGTTGGTCTCGCAGAACCGGACGAGCTGGTCCGAGAATTCGTCGAGCTTGGAGTGGAAGACGGTGCGCATGACCCGACAGTAGTGTCGCGCGGCCACGGCCGGGATTCCTTTTCCCGGTTGTTCACCTGCCCGTCGCCCCAAGGGGGTGGCACCGGGGGCCTGAATAGACAGAACGGTCTGTTCTTGCCTATCGTGGTGCCTCACCATGCCGTCCCGAAAGGACCATCAATGACCCTCTTCCTGTACGAGACCACCCCCTCGCAGGATCAGCAGTCCGATCCGACGGTCCTCGTCGACGCGATCGCCGCGGCCCTCACCGACGCCGGCGGCGAGGTCATCGAGACCCAGATCACCAAGGGCGCCGCCCGGGTGTTCACGATCATCGAACTGGCCGACGGCGCCGACGGGGCCTGCGCGACGGAGGCCCCCGAGTTGAGTGCGTCCGCGATCGGCGCCGCCGAGGTCACCGCGCCCGCGCAGGTCCGACTGGTGGGCACCGACCTCGAGACCATCAAGGCCGCCCGCCCCGAGGCCGGCTACCTGGTCGAGTGGGACATCCCCGCCGAGATCGACATGGACACCTACCTCACCCGCAAGAAGGAGAAGTCCCCGAAGTACGCCGAGATCCCCGAGGTCTCGTTCCTGCGCACCTACGTCCGTGAGGACACGGACAAATGCCTGTGCTTCTACAACGCCCCCGACACCGACGCGGTCGTCCGGGCGCGGGAGATCGTCTCCACCCCCATCTCGCGTCTGCACGAGCTGGCATGAGCAGGTCCACGGCCAGCACTCTCGCCGCGGACCTCGGGGTGCCGCGAGACCGGCTGGTGTCCGGTGACCTGGGCGACGTCGCCCCGGCGGACCTCATCGCGGTGATCGACGCGGTCGCCGCGCGGGCGTCCGCCCTCGACCGTGGAGACGCGGATCTGCGGGAGGACATCGCCGCGCTCGCAGGACTCGGGCTCTTCGACGTCGACCGCAACCCGGTCGCCGTCGCGGCCACGATCATCGAGGCCGTGGCGACCGAGAGCCTGGCCGTGGCCTTCGGGGCGTGGGCCCAACGCATGACCGCCGCCTACCTCCGGCACGCGGCCGATCGATCCGATGCGGCCGCCCGGAACTACCGCGCCGTCGCCGAGGGCGACCGGCCCGGCGTCACGGGCATGGCGGCAGCGCAGCGGCAGGCGGTCGGCCTGGGCCGCGTCCCGATCACCGCCACCCCGGTCGACGGTGGCTTCCGCATCGACGGACCCATCGCGTGGGCGTCCAACGTCTACCCGGACAGCACGATCGTCCTGGCCGCCAACACCGAGGATGGCCGGAGTCTCGTCCTGACCTTCGAGGCATCCGCACCGGGAGTCGAGATCCGGAACGCCCCGGACCTCCTCGCGCTCAACGCGACGGCCTCGACGATGATCGGGCTCGAGGGCGTGGTCGTCCCCGACGAGCAGGTGTTGGGGGAGGACCTGGGGGACTTCCTGTCGGGCGTGCGCCCGCAGTTCCTCATCCTGCAGGCCGCCTTCTGCTCGGGCGTGGCGGCACGGTCCGTGACGGAGGCGGCGGGGCGCCTCGAGGGCCTGGGCGCCTTCTACTCCGACGAACACTCCGCCCTCGCGGCCCGTCACCACCACATGCACTCCGAGCTCCACCGGCTCGCGTCGGGACCGGGGGAGGCGGCCCTGGCGGACCTGCTCCTGCTCCGACTGGACGGCGCCGAGATCGCCCCGGCCGCCACCCGGCTCGAGGCCATCCTCTGCGGCGGTATGGGCTACGCGCAGGGCGCCCCGGCCAATCGCCGCATGCGGGAGGCCGCGTTCCTCCCCGTGCAGTCGCCCTCGCAGTCCCAACTGCGGTGGGAACTCGACCGGCTCGGAATCGTCGCGTGACCGCCGGAGTCCTCGACCGGCCCGTGACCGTCAGCGTCTCGGGGCTGCGGCATCGGCTCCCCGGCGGCAGGACGCTGTTCGACGACCTCGAGCTCACCGTCCGCGCGGGCGAGTCGCTGGTCCTGCTCGGGCCGTCGGGCGTGGGGAAGTCGACTCTCCTCCGGTTGCTCGCGGGACTGGAGGAGCCGGACGACGGCCAGCTCAGCGTGGGGTCGCGGGACGGCGCCGTCGGGCGGCGGCACTCCCACGCCGTCGTCTTCCAGAAGCCGCTCCTCTACCCGTGGCTCTCCGTCCGCGAGAACGTCGCGCTGGGTGGGAAGTTCCGCGCCCTCCGCGGGCGGGTCGACACGACCCACGTGGACGAGCTGCTCGCACACTTCGGCATCGCCGATCTCGCCGACGCCCGGCCGGACCAGATCTCCGGCGGGCAGGCGCAGCGTGTGGCCGTGGTCCGCGCCGCCGCGACTCGGCCGGAGATATTGCTGCTCGACGAGCCGTTCAGCGCCCTCGACCCGGTCACCCGGGCGGAGTCGCAGCGGTGGCTGGTCGGCGTCACCGCCGACCTCGGCGTCACCACGGTGATGGTCACGCACGACGTCGACGAGGCCCTCGTCGTCGGCTCGCGGATCGCCCTCCTCGGCTCCACGGGCCGGGTGCAGGACCAGTGGGTCAACCCGTCCCACGGCTCCACGGACCCCGAGCCGGAGCTGCGCGCGAGCATCCTCGCCGCCTACCGGGTCGCCTGACGCCCGCGCCGTGACAGAGGAATCCGCGACCCGGGGTCACACCCTCGACCGCCGCTCGCTCCTGCGCGCCGGCGGCGCCCTCGCCGTGGGAGCCGGCGCCCTGGGCGGGGCCGCGACGCTCGGTTCGCTCGTGACCGCGGCGACCGCCTCGCGCGGGACGGCCACCGACGAGCTCAGGATCGGGTACCTGCCCATCACGGACGCCGCGCCGCTGCTCGTGGCCCACGGCGACGGCTTCTACGCGCAACGGCAGCTGACCGTGGGGCGGCCGGTGCTGTTCCGCTCGTGGTCCTCGCTCATGGAGGCGTTCCTCACGCGTCAGGTCGACCTCATCCACCTGCTCATGCCGTCGGCCATCCAGCTGAGGCACGTGATCGGCGCGGACGTCCGGGTGGTGGGCTGGAACCACACCGGTGGCGGTGCGATCACCGTCGCCCCCCACATCTCGGAGGTCGGCCAGCTCGCCGGCACCCAGGTGGCGATCCCCGGTTGGTGGTCGATCCACAACATCCTCCTGCAGCGGGTGCTGCGGGCGAACGGTCTCACCCCCGTCGCCCGCAGGTCGCCGAGCCGGACCGACGGGACCGTGGAACTCGTGGTCATGGGCCCGTCGGACATGACCCCCGCGCTGGCAACCGGCTCGATCTCGGCGTTCACCGTCGCGGATCCCTTCAACGCCGGGGCCGTGGCGCGGGGCGTCGGTCGGCTGCACATGCTGCTCGACCAGGTGTGGCGCGATCACGCGTGCTGCGTGACCGTGGTGCACCAGGACTTGATCGACAACCGGCCCGACACGGTCCAGGCCCTGGTGGACGCCGCGGTGGCCGCGCAGCTCGGCATCCGCGCCGACCGCCCGGCCGCCGCCGCGATCCTGTCCGGCGGGGGCTACCTGCCGCAACCGCCCAAGGCCGTCGAGGTGGCCATGACCGGCACCGTCCCGGATCCGCAGGGCGGCCCGGACCGGCCACGGATCGACTTCCACCCGTACCCGTTCCCGAGTTTCACCTCCGAACTGGTCCGACAGATGCGGCTGACGGTCGTCGACGGCGAGACCCGCTTCCTCGACGGGCTGGACCCGTCCCGGGTCCACGCCGACCTCGTGGACGACAGGTTCGTCCGCGCGGCCATCACCCGGCACGGTGGCCCGGCCGCCCTGGGCCTGCCCGCCTCACTCACCCGACACGAACGGTTGGTCTAGATGACGCGCACGCACCCGAGCCCCGAGACCGGTGCGGACCCGACGGCCGAGCACGGCGCCGGCGTGGATCGCCCGGGCGCCGGACCGCGGAGCACGCGGCGTGGCCCGGGCGGATCCGCCGCGGGGCCCCTCGCCCGCTGGGGTGCCGGGCTGGTCGGGCTGCTCCTCGGCGTGGCGGTCTGGACTCTGCTCACCTCGGGGCTGATCACCGACGACCCGGTGGTCGGCGGGATGTCGCCCGCCGAGACGTGGTCCGGGTTCGGGGCCCTCCTCGACCGGGGTGTGCTGCTCACCGATGCCGCGGTGAGTCTGTACCGGCTGGTGGCCGGGCTCGCGCTGGCCGCGCTCCTCGGCGTCCCGCTGGGGCTCTGGCTGGGGCTGCGGCGCCGGGCGGAGGCGGTGGCGGGGCCTCTGGTGCAGTTTCTCAGGATGATCTCGCCGCTCTCCTGGGCCCCCGTCGCGGTGGCCGTGTTCGGGATCGGCAACGAGCCCGTGATCTTCCTGGTGGCCGCCGCCGCGGTGTGGCCGATCATGCTCTCGACCTCGGCCGGGGTCCACGCGATGGACCCCGGTTACCTCGACGTGGCGCGCACGATGGGAGCCAGCGGAGGGGAACGACTGACCCGGGTGGTGATCCCGGCGGTCCGGCCGGCCATCCTCGGGGGTATCCGGCTCGCGCTGGGGACGGCGTGGATCGTGCTCGTTCCCGCCGAGATGCTCGGGGTCCGTTCGGGTCTGGGGTATCAGATCCTCAACGCGCGTGACCAGCTCGCCTACGACCAGGTGATGGCGGTGATCCTCGTGATCGGCGTCCTGGGCTTCGCGCTCGACTCGCTCTCCCGGCTCGTCCTCCGCGGCGGCGCCGCCCGGTGAGGCCGGGCACCCGCCCCACGTCCGGCCGGTGTCACACCCGCCGGAGCTCCGAACGGAGGTGGTGGGTCATCGGCCGGCCCACGGCGGCCAGGGCGAAGGTCGTGACGAGCCGGTCCCCGGCGAGCTCGTAGCGCCGGCGGGTGGACACGACGTGTTTGGCCGTGGCGCTGTTGAGCACGCGCGACTCCATCTGGAGCACCACGACGTGGCCCTCGACCGTCACGGTGCCCTCGCACAGCTCGGTCTGGCCCATCGGCTGGGCCAGGACGAACTCGGCGGTGCCGGGAGCAGGGAGCCGCAGGTACCCGGTCTCGGTGTGCATGGGCGCACCGGTGGGTCCCCAGCTGCGCTGCAGGTAGTGCAGGAACGGCTTGCCGACGTCGGTGAAGACCACCTCGTCGGTGTAGGAGAAGTCCTCGATGGTGGGGTAGGAGCCGGCGGCGTCGCCGCGCCAGGTGCCGAGCAGGCCGGCGACGGGCAGGAGTCCGGGTGCGATGTCCATGCCCCCGAGACTAGAGCCCCGCCCCGGGGTCAGGCGGCATCGCCGTCCCAGACGGGCTCACCGGGAGAGTCCAGGCGCAGGCCCCGGCTGGGGGAGTGCGCGGAGACCTCCCCGGTGTGCATGAGGTGTCCCACCTCCAGCCCGTGGACGGCCACGGACACGTCGGCCACGATCCGGCGGTGGCAGCGCCACCACACGGCCTCGGAACACAGGACGGCGGTGCGGCGCCCCCGCGCGTCGCGGAGCACCCGGTCCAGCGCCATGCGGAATGCGGGGGTGCGGGTCCACGCGCTGTAGGCGCGGAACGCCTCGACCCGCCACCACGTGTCGGGGGAGTCGCGTCGTTGGTCGGCGGTGAGGGTCCGGCGGCCGCCGAGGTCCTCCTCCCAGCGGTAGTCGATGCCGACGTCGCGGGCGAGATCCGGGATCGCTCCCCTGGCCGCGGCGGAGTTGGCGCTGCTTCCGGGGAACCGACGGATGTCCACCAGGAGTTCGACCCCGGCGCCGCCGAGGAGCGCGCCGAGCGCCCCCCGCCCGAGGCGACCGTGGCCCACCGTGAACAGCACTAGCTCTCCGGGCGCTCGGCCCCGACGCCCTCCGGGGTGGCGTCCGCCGCGGGGGGGGCCGACGCGCCCCGCCGGCGCGGGATGACGTGGGCGATCGCCACCACGACCGCGCCCGCGAACAGGCCGAACAGCAGCGAGCACACGGTGTTGACCAGCCAGCCCAGCACGGCGCCGACGCCCGCCACCGCGGCGGCGGGGTCCTCCAGCACGTGGACGAGGTGATACGGGGCGGTCGCGCCGAGTTCGTCCAGGCCCACCAGCAGGATGTGCCCGCCGACCCACAGCATCGCGAGCATCCCGACGAAGGAGATCACCTCGAGCACCGTCGGCATCGCCCTGACCAGGCCCCGACCGAACCGCTGCGCCCCGGGGGAGTCCTTGCCCGCCAGGTGGAGACCGACGTCGTCCATCTTGACGATCACCGCGACCACGCCGTAGACGAGCACCGTGATGACCAGCCCCACCACCACGAGGATCGCCGCGCGCGACCAGAACGGCTGGTCCGCCACCTCGTTGAGCGCGATCATCATGATCTCGGCGCTGAGGATGAAATCCGTGGTCACCGCCCCGCGGACCATCCGCTTCTCCGCGTCCGGCCCCTCCTCCATGACGGGGGCGGCCTCCTCGTGGTGGCCCGAGACGCGCTCCCACACCTTCTCCGCGCCCTCGAAGCACAGGTAGAGCCCGCCGAGCATGAGGATCGGGGTGAGGATCCACGGCACGAACTGGCTGAGCAGGAGGGCAAAGACGATGATGATCGCCTTGTTCCCCAGCGACCCCTGGGCGATCCGGCGGATGATGGGCAGCTCCCGCGACGGGTCCACGTCGCGGACGTACTGGGGGGTCACCGCCGTGTCGTCGACCACCACGCCGGCGGCCTTGACGCTCGCGCGGCCGGAGGCGGCCGCGATGTCGTCTGTGCTGGCGGCGGCCATCTTGGCGAGTACCGCGATGTCGTCGAGCAGGGCGGCGAGACCAGCGGCCATGGGCACCTCATCTGGGGCGGGGGAGTCCGGGGTGGTCGGGGAGAGGGGGGGGGGGCCGGGGGCGCGGGGGCCCCTCGGGGGGGGGGGGGGGGGGGGGTCCCCGCGGAGGGGACGCCCCGACCCGCGGCGGGTCGGATTTTCTCAGCGTAGCGCCGTCTAGCGGTCGATCGCGTCGAGGACCCACCGCAGGGTCGAGACACCGGTCCGCCCGAGCTGCCGGGCGAGTGGCCCGGAGCCGAACGGCCCGTCGCGCAGTGCGAGCATCTCCCGCGCCCACGGCGGCAGCGCCGCGACCGCACCCTCTCGGAGCAGCGAGTACGCGGGACGGTCGGTCCACCCCACGGGCGGTGAGTCCAGCAGGAAGCGCCGGGCGTCGAGGGCGGCCGGCGATGCCTCGAGTTCGGGCCGGAACCGCTCGAGGGCGGAGTCGAGCTCCGCGACGGTGAGGGGGACGTCCCTGGCGCCCAGCATGAGACCGGTCCGCGACGCCTGCCGCACGTACTCGTCCCGCTGGGCGGGCGACAGCCGGGTGCGACCGTAGAGACGGTGGCACTCGAGGAAGCTCCACACCTCGGCGACGTGCACCCACTGCAGGAGGTGGGGGTCCCGGGCGTCGTAGGGGCGGCCGCGGTAGTCGGTCCCCACCACCGCACGGTGCGCGTTGTTGATGCCCCGGATGAGCTCCGAGGCGTCGGTGATCGTCCCGAAGGTGGTGACGGCGATGAACTGCGAGGTCCGCTGGAGCCGGCCCCACGGGTCGCCGCGGTAGTCGCTGTGGTCGGCCACGCCGGCCATCGCCAGCGGGTGGAGGGACTGCAGGAGCAGGGCGGTGAGGCCGGCGGCGAACATCGAGGCGTCGCCGTTGACCGTCTGGATCGCGTCCCCGGGGGCGTTCCACCGCTCCCCCTCGGAGTGCCAGATCTGCTGCCGACGCGCGGCCGCGTCGTCGCCGGCGATGCGCGCCCGCACCGCCAGGCCCGCCCGGCGCCGGGCTCCGGTCAGGGCGCGGGAGGCCGTCGTCGTCATCGTCGTCGTCATCGCCGTCGTCAGCTCGGGGGACATGTGCGGACACCACCTCGGGGGTCGGTCGTGTGCGCCACACTACGCCCGGCCCGAAGGGGACGAGGGGTATCGTCGGGCCGATGACGTCGCTTTATCCCGCTCCTGCCACCCGCGGCCGTACGCGGGGCCTGGTCGGTGTGGTCGCCGTCCTGGGCGCCCTCGTGACCATCAACCTCTCGGCGAACCTGGCGGGGCTGCCGCACCGGGAGTTCGTCGTGCCCCTGTCGGTGCTCGCGCTCGTGGCGGTGGTCAAGGCGCGGGGCATGCACTGGTCGGAGCTGGGCCTGTCGCCCCGTCACATGCCGCGCGGGCTGGCCTACGGCCTCGGCGCGACCGCGGTCGTGGCCGCGGTGGTCACCGCCGGCTGCCTGATCCCGGTCACGAGCCCGTTCTTCCTCTCCGAGCGCTACTCGGATCTGCGGATGGCGGTGTTCTCGGCGCTCGTCCTGATCCCGCTCATGACGGTGCTCCCCGAGGAGTTCGCGTTCCGCGGCGTCCTCCAGGGGGCGCTGGAGCGCACCTTCGGCACCAGGGGCGTCTTTCTGGTGGGCTCACTGGCGTTCGGCCTGTGGCACGTCACGTCCTCCCTCGGCCTCACCGCCGGGAACGCCGGCCTGTCGGATCTCCTGGGCACCGGCGTCGGCGGTCAGCTCGCCGGGATCGCCGTGGCGGTGGCCGCGACCTCGGTGGCGGGCGCCGGGTTCATCTGGATCCGCCGCCACAGCCGGAGCCTGCTCGCGCCGATCGGCCTGCACTGGGCGTTCAACGCCGTCGGGGCGCTCGCCGCCGCGCTCACGTGGCGCGCGCTGGCCGGCTGACCACCGGCCTGCTGAACACCGCCCACACCGCCACCACGACCAGCGCCGCGCAGGCTCCCATCACCGCGAGCAACGGGGTCGCCGAGGCCGGCCCGGCCAGGCCTGTGAGCGGGGAGACCAGCGCGGCCAGGCTGAACTGGGCGGCGCCGAGCAGCGCCGATCCGGAGCCCGAGCGGCCCTGGGTGGCCTGCATGGACAGCGCCGCGGCGTTGGGGAGGATCAGGCCGACGGACAGGGTGAGCGCGACGAACCCGACGGTGACCGGCGCGAGGCCCAGGGTGCCGGCGGGGGAGAGTGCGACGACGACGACGAGGTACGCGATCGCCGCGACCATGCCGAGGACCCCGGTGCCGAGGATCTTCTCCGGGGCGAACCTGCCGACCAGCCGGGCGCCCGCGAGGTTCGAGACGAGGATTCCCAGGGCGTTGACGGTGAACGCCACCGAGTACGCGGTGGGGGACAGGCCCACCATGTCCTGGTAGATGAACGGGCTGGCGGAGATGTAGGCGAAGAGCACGCCGAAGGTGAACACGAACGCCGACACCCGCGCGACGAACGGCGCGTAGGTCGCCACCGTCCTCATGTCGGACAGGGTCGTCCGGATGCCCCCAGTGCGGCGGGAGTCGGGGGGCAGCGACTCCGGCACCGCCGCGACCACCCCGACCGCGGTGACCACGGACAGGCCGGCCAGCAGCCAGAACACCCCCCGCCAGCCGCCGTACGGGACCACGGCGCCGCCGACGAGCGGGGCGATGACGGGGGCGACGGACTGGATGGCCATGAGGGTGGCGAACGCCTTGGCGACCCCGGCGCCGCGGCCGACGTCCACCACGACGGCCTTGCTCAGCACGATCCCGGCCGCCCCGAAGAACCCCTGGGCCACGCGACCGGCCACGAGCACCCAGATCGACGGGGCGAGCGCGCAGAGGACGGCCGCGAGTGCGGTGCCGACGGAACCGAGGATGAGGAGGGTGCGCCGCCCCATCCGGTCCGACAGGGGCCCGATCACGAGCTGCCCCACGGCCAGCGACACCATGAACGCGGTCAGCGTGAGCTGCGCGGTCGAGGCGGACACCCCGAACTCGTCCACGATCAGGGGGAGCGCGGGGAGGTAGGTGTCGGTGGCGAACGGGCCGATCGCCCCGGTGAGGGCCAGCGCCAGGAGGACGGTCCCCGGGACCGACCCCGTCGCGCGACCCCCGCCCGCGGGATCCCGGGGTGGCGGTGCGCCCGCGCCGGTCACCGCCGGACCCCGGCGGCCTCGGCGGCGCTGTCCGCCAGGCCGACCCCGGTGCCCTCGTAGATGTGGAACGCCACGTCCGCGCCCAGCCCGATCAGCTCGTCACGCTCGTCGTCGTACTGGGCGACCACCGCGACCGTCCCCTCGAAGTCCCGCGCGTTCACCTGCTCGAGCGCGATCAGATTGGAGCCGTGGAACGGCATGGCCAGCACGATGATCTCCACCTTCTCGTCGTTGATGCAGCGGTCCCAGAAGTCGGCGTCGGTCGCGTCGCCCTCCAGGACCCGGATCCCCTGCTCGCGGAGGGCGCCGACCTTGAGGGAGTCGTTCTCCACCCCGATGACCGACAGACCGTACTCGTCGACCAGCCGGTCGCGCACCGCGCGGCCCACCCGGCCCACCCCCAGGACCATCGCCCGGGCGTGGCCCAGGTCGATCGGGGCGTCCTCGGGATGGGTGCGGTGGTCGCCCAGGGTCGGGACGAACGTCGACAGCCGGTCGACGAGCCCGGTCCCGCGACGGTTGACCAGGGTCGAGACCACGAAGCTCGCCGCCACCGCGACCGAGACCACCACCAGCCAGTCGTCGCCGACCAGGTCCGCCTCGACGCCGGAGGCGATCACGATGAGCCCGAACTCGGAGAAGTTGGCCAGCGCCAGGCCCGCGAGGATCGACATGCGCTTGCGGAGCCCGAACGCGGCCAGCAGCAGGGTGAACAAGGCTCCCTCGAGCGGGAGCAGCGCCACCAGCAGCAGCCCGAGCAGGACGGTCTCCAGGGTGGGGTTGACGTGCAGCCCGATCGAGACGAAGAACCCCACCAGGAGCAGCTCCCGCAGCCCGAATAGGGTGCGGGAGAGCTCGGCCGCCCGCGGGTGGGAGGCCAGGAGGACGCCCACCACCATGGCCCCGAAGTCGCCCTTGATGCCCACGGCCTCGAACAGCCAGTACCCGGGCACCAGGGCCATCGTGATGCCGAAGAGGGTCTGCAGCTCGCCGTGCCCGAGCCGGTGCCACAGCCGGCGGACCAACCAGACGGCGGGCAGGAGCAGTGGCAGGGCCAGCGCCCACGGGCTGGGGGGCTCGCCCTTCATCGCGGTGAGGAACGCCACCGCCACCACGTCCTGGAGCACCAGGACGCCGATCGCGACCCGGCCGTACAGGGTGTTGGAATCCGACCGCTCGTCGAGCACCTGGATCACGAAGACCGTGCTGGAGAACGAGAGGGCGAACCCCAGGAGCGCGAGGACCTGCCAGTCCGCGCCGGCCAGCAACCGCACCCCGACCGTCGCCAACAGGCCGAGGAAGCCGGCGGTCAGGCCCACGAGCGCGAGCAGGTTGGCCGCCGTGGTCACCAGGACCTCGCGGCGGAAGACCATCCGCAGGTCGAGTTTGAGCCCGATGGTGAACAGGAGGATGGTCACGCCCAGGTCGGCCAGGGAATCGATCACGGGCAGGGAGTCGATGCCCGGGGCGTGCAGGATGAACCCCGACGCGAGATACCCGATCAGGGTGGGCAGGCGCAGCAGGCGGGCGACGAACCCGCAGGCGAACACCACGACGAGGTAGAGGGCGACGGTCTCCACGAGATCTCCCGGCCGACCGGGCGGCCGTCGAGGAATGCGATGGTGCCGCCCTCGAAGACGGAGATCCACCCGCCGTCGGTGGTGGTCTCGTCCGAGGTGGGGAATCCCAGTTCGCCCGCCGGCCCGCCGGCCTCGCGATAGGCGGAGAGGATCTCGCCCTGGACCACAAAGACCCGACCCGCCGGGGTGAGGACCATCCAGCCGCGCTCGAACTCGGTGACCGACCCGCCCTCTACGTCCGTTGCAGGACCCGCCGCCCTGCCCAGGTCGCCCGCCACGCCCCCGAGCTGGGTCCAGCGTTCCGCGACGGGGGCGGGGACGTCGATCGTGGTGTCGGCGGGTCCGGGGACGGGGGCGGGGCTCGTCGTGGTCACCACCCCCGACGCCGGGGACGTCACCGTCGCCTCGCCGCCCGAACCCCCCTCGCTCGAACAGGCGGCGAGGCCCGCGCCGACGGCGGCGGCCACGACGGCCACGACGAGAACACCCGGGAACCTGTGCATGTCCGGAGATCCTAGTCGTGGCCGAGCGCGGACGGATCGCCGCCCGATCGCAACGTCCGACCCCTTCCGCACCGGGTTCCGCGCGGAGGAGACTCGAACCACGGCGCGCCCCGCGGCCGGTGAGGAGACGAGCAGATGTCCAGATTCGTCACGTGCCTGTGGTTCGCCACCCAGGCAGAGGAGGCCGCCCGGTTCTACTGCTCGGTGTTCCGCGACTCCCGGATCATCACCGTGGACACGGCGCCGGTCGACACCCCGGGCCCCAAGGCGGGCGAGGTCGTCACCGTGGAGTTCGAGCTGGACGGGCGGCCCTTTCTCGGCCTCAACGGCGGGTCCGACGTCGAGTACACCGACGCCATCTCGTTGGAGGTCCGCTGCGCCGACCAGACGGAGATCGACCACTACTGGCACGGGCTCCTCGCCGAGGGGGGCCGGGAGATGCAGTGCGGTTGGTTGATCGACCGCTACGGCGTCCGGTGGCAGATCACGCCGGAGCGGCTCTACGAGTTGTGGCGGGGGCCCGACGAGCAGGCGGCCTCGCGGGCGTTCACGGCGATGATGGACATGGTCAAGCTCGACATCGCCGCCCTGGAGGCCGCGGCCCGGGGGGACTGATCCCGCCGGGCCGGCGGCCGCGGAGGAGCCGTCAGAGACCCGGTCGCTTGCCGATCGTCAGCGTGACCTCGCCGGTGTGGGCGAAGAAGTCCTCGCCCTTGTCGTCCACGACGATGAACGCGGGGAAGTCCTCCACGTCGATCTTCCACACCGCCTCCATGCCGAGCTCTTCGTACTCGATCACCTCGACGTGCTTGATGCAGTCCTGGGCCAGCCGCGCCGCCGGTCCACCGATCGAGCCCAGGTAGAAGCCGCCGTGGGTCGCGCAGGCGTCGGTGACCTGCTTGGAGCGGTTGCCCTTGGCCAGCATGATCATGGACCCGCCCGCGGCCTGGAACTGCTCGACGTAGGAGTCCATGCGGCCGGCGGTGGTGGGGCCGAAGGAGCCCGACGGCATGCCCTCGGGGGTCTTGGCCGGGCCGGCGTAGTAGACGGGGTGGTCCTTGAGGTACTGGGGCATCTCCTCGCCGGCGTCGAGCCGCTCCTTGATCTTGGAGTGCGCGATGTCGCGGGCCACCACCAGCGGTCCGGTCAGCGAGAGCCGGGTCTTGACCGGGTGCTTGCTCAGCTCGGCGAGGATCTCCGACATCGGCCGGTTGAGGTCGATCCTCACCGCCGCGCCCTTGCCCGTCCCCGAGATGCCGTCCGTCGCCGCGTCGAGTTCCGAGTCCGTGGTGGCGGGCAGGAACCGGCCGGGGTCGAACTCGAGCTGCTCGAGGAAGACGCCCTCCGGGGTGATCTTGGCCTTGGCCTGACGGTCGGCCGAGCAGGAGACCGCGATCGCCACGGGCAGTGAGGCGCCGTGGCGGGGCAGGCGCACCACGCGGACGTCGTGGCAGAAGTATTTGCCGCCGAACTGGGCGCCGATCCCGATCTGCTGGGTGAGTTCGAAGACCTTCTCCTCGAGCTCGACATCGCGGAAACCGCGGCCGGTCATGGCGCCCTCGCGGGGCAGCTCGTCCAGGTAGTGCGCGGAGGCGAGCTTGGCGGTCTTGACCGCGAACTCCGCGGAGGTGCCGCCCACGACGATCGCCAGGTGGTACGGCGGGCAGGCGGCGGTTCCGATCGAGCGGATCTTCTCCTCGATGAACTGCATCATCCGCTCGGGGTTGAGGATCGCCTTGGTCTCCTGGTAGAGGAAGGACTTGTTGGCGGACCCGCCACCCTTGGCCATGAAGAGGAACTTGTAGGAGTTCTCGTGGCCGGGCGTGGTGTCGGCACCGATCTCGATCTGGGCCGGGAGGTTGTTGCCGGTGTTGCGCTCGTCCCACATGGTGATGGGGGCGTTCTGGGAGTAGCGGAGGTTGAGCCGCGTGAACGCGTCGTACACGCCGCGGGCCACGGCCTGCTCGTCGGGCCCGGGGGTGAGCACGTGCTGGCCACGCTCGCCCTTGACGATCGCGGTCCCCGTGTCCTGGCACATCGGCAGCACCCCGCCGGCCGCGATGTTGGCGTTCTTGAGCAGGTCCAGCGCGACGAACTTGTCGTTGTCGCTCGCCTCCGGGTCGTCGAGGATCTTGGCCACCTGGGCCAGGTGATCGCTACGGAGGTAGTGGGAGATGTCGTGCATCGCCGTCTCGGTGAGTAGGCGGATCGCCTCGGGCTCCACGCGCAGGAACGTCGTGCCGTCCGGACCCTCCACGGTGGAGACGCCCTCGGTGGTGAGGAGTCGGTACTCGGTGGTGTCTGCACCGACCGGGAGGAGGTCCTCATAGACGAACTCGGGCATTGGCGCTCCTGGGACTGGAAGGCGGGTAAAACTTCCATCCAGGATAATCGCCGGATTGCGCAGGTCACATTCGGGTGTGGCGCAGGGGGACGAAGCGGTAGCCGCCGTGCTCGGTCACCTCGACGGTCCCGTCGGTGCGCCGCACCCGGTGCATCACCCCGCGCCAGGGCGCCACCATCACGCCGTCCGCCGTGAGTTGGTCGACGAGCTGTGAGGGCAGTTCGTCGCCCATCGCCGAGACGAGGATCCGGTCGTACGGGCCGTGTTCGGGCAGGCCCAGCACGCCGGGCCGGGCGTGATGGACCCGGACCCAGGGCTGGGTGATGGCCGCGCGCGAGCGATCGACCAGGTCCGGCACCAGTTCCACCGCGACCACCGTGGAGTCGGGACCGCCCAGTTCGCCGAGGATCGCCGACGTCCACCCGCTCCCGGAGCCCACGTCGAGGACCCTCATGCCGGGGAACGGCTCGAGGAGGGTCAGCATCTCCGCGACGGTGGAGGGCTGGGAATTGGTCTGCCCGAAGCCGATCGGCAGGGGGACGTCGCGGTGGTGCTCGCCCGCGACCTCGGGCGGCAGGAAGCGGCGGCGCTCCTGTGCGCGCATCGCCCGGCGGACAGCTGCAGTGGGCATCGCGGGCCTTCCGTTCACACCGGGTCGACGGTGCCGCGATCGTACGCGTTCCCGGGGGCCCGTGGCCATGGTCCGGGGCGGCCGTCGCGGGCGGCGCCCGCCCCAGAAAGTAGGTGAGGCTCACCTTAATTTTGCCCGTAGCCCGCCGGGATGGTTAAGGTGAGGCTTACCTATCGACCTAGCCTCTGGAGTAGTAGTAGTGAAGCGATTCCCCAAGATCGTCGCCGCGGCAGCCGCCCTGGTTCTGGCCGGCGGTGCGCTCACCGCGTGCAGCAGCTCCGACGCGCAGACCGGTGGCGCCCGGGGCGAGGGCCCGAGCAGGGTCGTCCTCACCAGCCACGCGGCGGCCGACACGCTCGCCGAGCTGGGTCTCGAGGAGCGCGTCGTGGGCCTGCCCAAGACCGGCGTGTTCCCGGCCGCGCTCGAGACCTACGCAAGCGATCAGTACACGGACGTCGGCAGCCTCAAGGAGCCGAAGATGGACGTGATCGCGGAGCTCGGTCCGGATCTCATCCTCTTCGGCGGCCGCACGCAGGCGTTGGAGCCGGAGTTCGCCAAGATCTCCGACCAGGTGATCGCGGGTGACCCCGACACCTCGGGGACGGTCGCGTCCAACCGTGCCAAGGTCGAGGAGATCGCCGCGCTGTTCGGAGCCCGGGACGAGGCGACGGAGCGGCTCGACGAGATCGACGGGAGGGTGGCCGCCACCCGCGCCAAGGCCCAGGACGCCGGGACCGCGCTGGTGCTCATGACCTCGGGCGGGAAGGTCACGGCCTACGGCCCCGGGACCCGTTTCGACATCATCTTCAACGAGCTGGGGATGGAGTCCGCCGGTGACGTCGCCGCGGAGGGCAGCCACGGCGCGCCCCTGAGCTGGGAGCAGATCGCCGAGCTCAACCCCGACCACGTCTTTGTGATCGACCGGGACGCCGCGATCGGCGCCGAGGGACAGGCGGCCTCCGCGCTGCTGGACAACCCCGTCTTCAACCGGACCTCCGCCGCGGAGAACGGCAACGTCCACATGCTCGACGGCCAGAACTGGTACCTCATCGGCGGCGGACTCGGTGTCCTGGACGCCATGATCGCCGAGATCGACTCGGCCGTCTCCTGACGGCGGAGGGGATCCGGTCGTGACCGTCTCCACGGTGGCCAGCCGGCCACGGCGCACGCTGCCGTGGCCGGCGGTCGGCATGGCCGCGCTCGTCGTGGCGCTCGTCGCCAGCGTGTTCGTCGGCGCGGCCGACATCACGGCGTGGGACGTGGCCACCGGCGGACTCACCGAGGCGCACCGCGTCTACCTCGTCGAGGCGCGGCTGCCCCGGACCGCGGCGGCAGCCCTGGCCGGGGCGTCCCTGGCGATCGCGGGGCTGCTCATGCAGTTGCTCACCCGCAACCGCTTCGTCGAACCCTCCACGGCCGGAACGGTGGAATCGGCCGGGCTGGGCCTGGTGGTGGTGGCGATCCTCGCGCCGGGGGCGCCGATCGTGGTCAAGATGCTCGTCGCCATGGTGTTCGCGCTCGCCGGGACCGCGCTGTTCCTCGCGTGCATCCGGCGGGTCGCGGTCTCGGACTCCTTCGTGGTGCCGCTCATCGGGATCATGCTCGGCTCCGTCGTGGGGGCGGTGGCGGCGTTCCTGGCGCTGTCGCGCGACCTGCTCCAGATGCTCAACTCCTGGATGCTCGCCGACTTCTCCGCGGTCCTGGCCGGGCGGTACGAGTTGCTCTGGCTGGTCGCCGTGCTCGGCGTGCTCGCCTACATCGCCGCGGACAGGTTCACCGTCGCGGGGCTGGGCGAGGACGTGGCCACCGGACTCGGCCTGGACCACCGCACCGTGGTCGCCCTGGGGATGTCCATCGTCGCCGCCGTGGCCGCCGTCGTCGTGGTCACCGTCGGCGCACTCCCGCTCCTCGGGCTCGTGGTCCCCAACGTGGTCTCCAGGGTGGTCGGG
This sequence comes from uncultured Dietzia sp., assembly GCF_937873725.1. GTDB lineage: Bacteria > Actinomycetota > Actinomycetes > Mycobacteriales > Mycobacteriaceae > Dietzia. Next base: position 54,919 of record NZ_CALMYY010000042.1, on the reverse strand, counting down.
GACGACGCGAGGCGCGGCCTGCCCCTGGTGGCGCTCCTCGGCGCGATCACCGTCCTCGTCTGCGACATGATCGGGCGGTCGCTGCCGGGTCTCCTCGCCGGCGGCTCCGCCGGGGCGGGCGAGATCCCCGTGGGGACCCTGGTGGGGATCATCGGTGGGGCGGCCTTCCTGGCGATGATGCTGCGGGCGGTGCGCAATGGCTGAGGCCGTCACGCTCGCCGGCGGACCGGTGGGGCGCACGCGCGACCGGACACGGGCGGAATCCGACCACCGGCGCCGGTGGCTGGTCACCCTGGTGTGCGCGGCGGTCGCCGTCGCGGCGCTCGCCGCGCTGATCCTGACGGGTCTTCCCGAGACCGTCGGGTCCAGGGCGTGGAACTACTCGCTCGGCCGGTTGTCGCGTCACGCCGTCGCGATCGTCCTGGTGTCGGTGGCGGTGGGCGTGTCGACGGTCCTGTTCCAGACCGTCACCGGGAACCGGATCCTCACTCCGGCGCTCATGGGCTTCGACTCGCTCTACCTGCTCGTCCAGACGATGCTCGTGTTCCTCATGGTCCCGCGACCCGAGGCGATCGCCGGTGGGCTCATCAGCGGCGGGCTCACCGGGTTCCTCGGGCAGACCGCGATCATGGTGGTGGCGTCGACCGCCCTGTACCTCTGGCTGCTCGGGGGACGCCGGACCGACATCCACCTGCTGCTACTGGTGGGCGTGGTGTTCGGGGTGTTCTTCCGGTCTATCTCCTCGTTCTTCCAGCGACTCCTGGACCCGGCCGCCTACCTGCGGGTCCAGGATGCGATGTTCGCCAGCTTCCGCGGCGTCCAGCCGGACGTGCTCGTGGCGTGCGGACTCATCGTCGCCGCCTGTCTCGGCGTGGTGGCGGTGCTCGGCCGCAGGCTGGACGTGATGCTCCTGGGCCGGGACCCGGCGGTCGCGCTGGGCGTCGACCACCGGCGGGTGACGATCGTCGTCCTGGTGGTGGTGTCGTTCCTCGTCTCCGCCTCCACCGCGCTGATCGGGCCGGTGATGTTCTTCGGTCTCATCGTCGCCAACGCGGCGTACGCCCTGCTCGGCACCGCCCTCCACCGCTTCACCCTGCCCGTCGCGTCGCTGCTGGGCGTGATCGCCCTGGCGGGCGGGGAGATGGTCCTCGGCGCCCTCGGCGTCGAGTCCGCCCTGAGCGTGGTCATCGAGTTCGTCGGTGGCCTGCTGTTCCTCTTCCTGCTCCTCACCAACCGAGCACGCTGACGAAAGAAGGACGTCATGTCCCTACTGCAGTTCCGCCGCCGGTCCGACCGGATCGGTGCGCCCGGGTGGACGGCGCCGGACTCGCCCGAGTGCGGCATCGAGGTGGAGTCGGTGTGCGCGTCGTACGGCGACACCCGGGTCCTGAACGACGTCACCGCGCGCTTCGCCCAGGGTGGCGTCACGTCGCTGATCGGCCCCAACGGTGCGGGGAAGTCGACGCTGCTCGGGGTGATGAGTCGACTCCAGGCGGCCGACTCGGGGCACGTCCGGGTGGACGGGGTCGACGTCTCGGTCAGAGGCGGCCGGGAGCTGGCCCGACGGCTCGCGGTGCTGCGACAGGACAACGCGGTCTCACTCCGCCTGACGGTTCGCGAACTGGTGGCGTTCGGCAGGTTCCCCCACAACGGCGGACGACCCACCGCGGGCGACACCGAGTACGTCGACCGGGCCCTGGGCGCGATGGAGCTGGAGGATCTGGCCGACCGGTATCTCGACGAGCTCTCCGGTGGTCAGCGGCAGCGCGCGCACATCGCCATGGTTCTCGCGCAGGACACGGAGTACGTCCTGCTCGACGAACCGCTGAACAACCTCGATCTTCGGCACGCCACCTCGATCATGCGACTGCTTCGCCGGACCGCGGCGGAGCGGGACAGGACCATCGTGTTGGTGATCCACGACATCAACATCGCGGCCGCCTACTCCGACCGGATCATCGCCATGAAGGACGGGGAGATCGTCGCGGACGGGCCGCCGGCCCAGATGATGCGGACCGACGTGTTGCGGCGCGTCTACGACATGGAGATGCAGGTCGCTGAGGTCGCGGGTCGGTACGTGGCCCTGTACTTTGACGGCGAGGACGAGTCGGCAGGGGTCCGCGCGGACGCCGTCACCGCCTGACGGGCTCGCGCCCGGGGGGCACGGAGGGGAGTCGGGATGGCACCGTTGTCCGTCGTCGCGATCGTCCTGGCGGGGGGTGCGGGGTCGCGGCTGAGCGTGCTGACCCGAGACCGCGCGAAGCCCGCCGTCCCCTACGGGGCGGGATACCACCTCGTCGACTTCGCGCTGAGCAACGCCGCCAATTCCGGTCTGCGTGACGTGTGGGTGGTCCAGCAGTTCCATCCCGTCTCGCTGGGGACCCACCTGCGCAGCGGCCGCCCCTGGGATCTGGACCGGCTCGACGGTGGCCTGCTCGTCCTGCACCCGTCGCAGGGCACCGACCGTGACGGCTTCCACTCCGGCACCGCCGACGCGCTCTGGAAGCAGGTCGAGCCCCTCCGACGGTCGGGGAGCCGGGTCACCGTGGTGCTGAGCGCGGACGCGGTGTACCGACTGGACTACGACGAGGTGGTCAGAGACCACCTGGCGTCGTTCGCCGAGGTCACGATGGTCACCACCCGGGTCGACCCGGAGGATGCCGGCCGGTATGGCGTGGTCCGCGTGGCCGACGACGGCACCGTCCTGGACTACCGGTACAAGCCGGACGACCCGCAGGGCGACCTCGTCTGCGCGGAGGTCTTCGTCTTCAACACCGCGGCGCTCATCCGGCACCTGGAGGCGGCCGCGGAGGACGTGGCCTCGGCGGGCGGGCCGGCCGACCTGGGGGACATCGGGGACACCGTCCTGCCCGCGATGGTCGGGGCGGGCCACGCGCGGGAGTGGCGGCACCAGGGCTACTGGCGTGACGTCGGGACCATCGGGTCGTACTGGGCCGGGCACATGGACCTGCTCGGCGACGATCCGGTGCACATGCTCGAGAGGGCGGACTGGCCGCTGCGCACGGCGTCGTCGTACACCGGTCCGGCCAGGACGGGTCCGGACGCCGCCGTGTCCGACTCGCTCCTCGGGTACGGAGCGGTGGTGCACGGGACGGTCGAGCACTCGGTGATCGGGCCCGGTGCCGTGATCGAGCGGGGCGCGCTGGTCCGGGACAGCGTGATCCTGCCCGGCGCGGTGGTGCGGTCCGGCGCGAGGGTGGACACCGCCGTCGTCGACTCCGGGGTCGTGGTCCCGGACGAGGCCCGCATCGGCGAGAGGCAGACCGGTGCGACGGAGGCCACCGCGAGGGTGTCGCTGCTGGGGCAGGACGCGGAGGCGGCGGGGGAACGCCCCACGGGCTTCGCGCTGGCGGCCGGCGGGATCCACCCGATCGAGGACGAGGACCCCCGGGTCTGAACAGCGGGTGTCGGGTCACCCTCCCGGCGCTCTCCGGGCCCGGTCCGCCGCTAGGCTCGGCCGTATGCGCTTCGGACTGTTCCTCCCCCAGGGGTGGCGACTCGACCTGGTCGACGTCCCGCCCGCCCGCCACTGGCCGGTGATCTCCGCCCTCGCCGCGCGCGCGGACGCGGGCCCGTGGGAGTCCGTGTGGGTCTACGACCACATGCACACCGCCCCGCTCACCACGGGGGAGGCCACGCACGAGGCGTGGAGCCTCATGTCCGCGCTGGCGGCGGTCACCTCCCGCGTCCGGCTCGGCCAGATGTGTACCTGCCTGGGGTACCGCAACCCCGTGCTGCTGGCGAAGATCGCGGCGACGGTGGACCACATCTCCGGCGGCAGGGTGGAGATGGGGATCGGCGCCGGCTGGTACGAGCACGAGTGGCGCGCCTACGGGTACGGGTTCCCGTCGGCGGGTGAGCGACTGGGCATGCTCGACGAGGGGGTGCGGATCATGCTCGAGGCGTGGCGGGACGGCGTCGTCTCCCTCGACGGGGAGCACTTCCAGCCCGACGGCGCGATCGTGCAGCCGCGGCCCCTGCAGGAGGGGGGCATCCCCCTGTGGATCGCCGGGGGAGGGGAACGCAAGACCCTGCTCACCGCCGCTCGCCACGCCGACTACACCAACTTCGACGGCACTCCCGAGGGCTTCGCCCACAAATCGGAGGTCCTCCTGCGGCACTGCGCGGACGTGGGTCGGGACCCCGCCGAGATCACCCGGACGGCCAACTACAACGTGGCGATCGGGGAGACCGAGAGGGACGTCGCCGACCGGCTGGCGTTCCTCCGCGACCGGATGGCCCGCCACGTCGGGGCGGACGAGGCGGATCGCCAGCTCGGCGCGTACCGCGGGCTCCCCGCGGTGGGCACCCCGGAACAGATCGTGGACAAGCTCGGCCGGCTCAAGGCGATGGGCATGGAGTACGGGATCTTCTACTTCCCCGAGATCGCCACGGACACCTCGGGGCTGGAGCTCTTCGAGCGCCACGTGATGCCCGCCCTGGCGTGAGCCGGCCCGCCCGCCGCGGACAGTCCCGCACCATCCCCCCAAGCACAGGAGCTCGCGACCACACATGAAGAACATCGACTATCGAGAACTGCCCGCCGAGGCGATCCTCGAGCACGTGACACCGGGGATGCACATCATCTCGCCCATCCAGAACGCGGCGCCCCCGGCCCTGCTGCGCGCACTGGACGCGGGCGCCCCGGGGCTCGAGGACGTCACGATCCACCACATGGACCCCTGGGAGTCGTTGCCGTTCATGGAGGGCGCCTACCCGGGCAGGCTCCGTCACGTCGACTACTTCCTCGGGCCCGGCTCCCGGAAGAACTTCCACGCGGGCGACTGCGACCTGGTCCCGGTCGACTTCGCGCAGGTCCCGGCGACGCTGCGGGAGTTCAGCCCGCCCGGGCTGGCCATCACCGCGGTGTCGGAGATCGACGAGCACGGGTTCTTCTCGATGGGGACCAACGCCGACTACGTGGCGTCCTTCATCGGGCAGGTCCCGTTCTTCGTCGAGGTCAACGCCAACATGCCGCGGACCTTCGGGCGCAACCACATCCACATCTCCCAGGTCGTCGGGGTGACCCGCAACGACACCCCCATGATCACCTTCGACTCGCCGGTGCCGGGCGAGATCGAGAACGCGATCGCGGACGTCATCGCCGAGCGGGTGCCGGACGGAGCGTGCCTCCAGCTGGGCGTGGGAAAGCTCCCCAACGCCTTCCTCTCCCGGTTGACCGGTCACAAGAACCTCGGGATCCACACGGAGGCCCTGTCGGACGGGGTGATGGATCTGGTCAATGCGGGGGTGATCGACGGATCCCGCAAGACCGGTCGTCCGTTCAAACACGTCACGACCTTCGCGGTGGGGTCGCAGCGGCTGATGGACTGGCTCCACAACAACCCGTCGGTCGCGATGCTGCCCGTGGACATCGTCAACGATCCGAGAGTGATCGGGCAGGAGCACAATCTCTACTCGGTCAACGCCACGAGCGAGGTCGATCTCTACGGGCAGGCCGCCTCGGAGACCATCGCCGGCAGGTACTGGTCCGGCGCGGGGGGACAGGCGGACTTCGCCCGGGGGTGCACGTTCTCGCCCGGTGGCCACGGCTTCATCGTCACGCCGTCCCAGACGTCGAAGGGCATCAGTCGGATCACGCTGTCGCTGACGCCGGGCAGCCCGGTGACGACGCACAAGAACATCATCCAGAACGTGGTCACCGAGTACGGGATCGCCTCGCTGCGGGGACGGTCGGTCTCCCGGCGCGCCGAGGCCCTGATCGCCATCGCCCACCCCGATCACCGTGAGCGGCTGAGCAGGGAGGCGCGCGACGCGGGCCTGCTCCACCGGACCGTGCACTAGACGCCGCCCGGTGCGGCAGGATGAGCCGATGATCGTCACGCTCACCGGAATGGGCCTGTCGGCTGCCGCCGGGCTCAACGCCTACATCCCGCTGCTGGTGGTCGCGCTGCTGGCCAGGTTCACCCCGTTCGTGACCCTGCCGGCCGAGTACGCGTGGATGACCAGTTGGTGGGCCATCGGCACGGTCGCGGTGTTGTTGGCCATCGAGGTCGTCGTCGACAAGGTCCCCGCGGTGGACACCGTCAACGACGCGGTCCAGACCGTGATCCGCCCGCTGTCCGGGGGACTGACCTTCGCCGCCATGCAGGGGGCGGAACAACTCGACCAGTCCGCGTGGATGGCCGAGCGCCCGTGGATGGGCGTGATCCTCGGGGTGGTGGTCGCGCTGCTGGTCCACAGTGGGAAAGCGGTGGCGAGGCCGATCGCCAACACGGGATCCGCGGGGACGGCGGCCCCTGTGCTGTCCACGATGGAGGACGCGTCCTCGCTGGGGCTGAGTCTCCTCGCGGTGTTCGCGCCGGTCCTCGCGCTCGTCGCGGTGGTCTTCCTCCTCGGCGTCATCCTCTACTCCTGGTGGCGGGCCGCGCAGTGGAGGCGTCGACGCCGCGCGCGGGGAGCGGTGGCGCGCCGGAGCGAGGGGGGTTACCTTCCCCTGGAACGTGACCCCTGACACCGGAGGCGGCAATGGACCTCATCATCTGGATCATCATCGGGGTGGTCGCCGTGGTCGTGCTCGTCGCGCTCATCGCGCTGGCCACCAGGGCCAACACCAGGAAGAAGCTCGCCGCGGCCACGGAGCTGCGGAAGGACGCCCGCGCGCGGGAGCGACTGCTGGAGCGCCAGGACTCCGTGGCCCGCGAACAGGAGCACCGTGCGGGTGCCGCTGAGCAGGAGGCCAGGGCCAAGGCCGAGGAGGCAGAACGCCTTCGGGCAGAGGCCGACGAGCACCGGGCCACGGTCGACGAGCAGCTCCGGGACGTGCGGCGGATGAAGCAGCACGCGGGGGAACTCGATCCCCGACACCGCGCCGGTGATGACGGTCGCGAGGCCGACCACGCTGAGGCGGGTCGGGCGGAAGCGCCCGGTCCCGATCGCGGCGGCCGACACTCCGCTCCCGACGGGTATCCGGGGTCGGTCGACGGACCCGGCGGGGACCGCGCGGTCGACCGGGACGACCCCCCTCGACGTCGCAGCTAGTCGGCCGCGACCGGGGCCCTCAGGCCGTCACGGACGCGCGGAGCGCTCGCCGAACAGGGGACCGTACAGCGCGCCCGCGATGAGGGCGCCGACGATCGGGGCGACCCAGAACAGCCACAGCTGGCCCACGGCCCCGTTGCCGTTGAAGAACGCCACGGCGGTCGAGCGCGCGGGGTTCACCGAGGTGTTGGTGATCGGGATCGAGATCAGGTGGATCAGGGTCAGCGTGAGGCCGATCGCGGCGGGCGCGAAGCCCGCGGGGGCGCGGCGGTCGGTGGCGCCGAGGATCACCCACACGAAGACCGCGGTGAGCACGATCTCGATCACCAGGGCCGAGAGCAGGCTGTACCCGTCGGGAGAGTGGGCCCCGAACCCGTTCGCGGCCATGTGACCGGTTGCCTCGAAGCCCTCCTTGCCGCCGGCGACGAGCAGGATGAGCGCGCCGGCGACGAGCCCGCCGGCCACCTGGCTGACGATGTACACCGGCGCCTTGGCCCAGGACAGGCGGCCGGCGACGGCGGCTCCGACGGTGACCGCCGGGTTGAAGTGCCCGCCCGAGATGTGGCCGAAGGCGTACACGCCGGTGAGGACGGTGAGGCCGAAGGCCAGGGAGACCCCGAGGTAACCGACGCCGACGGGGACGTCACCGGTGTCGGCGGTGGCGACCTGGACGGCCGCGAACACCGCGGTTCCGCAACCGCCGAGCACCAGCCAGAAGGTGCCGATCACCTCGGCTGCGATGACCGCCGTGCCGGACGGGGTGGTGGACGTGTCGGACATGAGCTGACCTCCGGTCGTGTTCTCCCGAGAGCGGGGAGGTGGACGTCTCGGTGACGAGACCCTGCCGGGACGACGCTAGTGGCCCGGACCGACCCGCGGGTCGACTTGGTGCGGAGCGCGGCGCTGTCGGGTCAGGGCCGCAGGAGCGCCGGGAGGGCCTGGCCGGCCGTGGACCTGACGTGGACGGACACCTCCGGACCGAGACCGGAGGGACCGGGGTTGACCTCGACCACAGGTATGCCGTAGCCCGCGGCGAGGCCCGGGAGCGAGGCGGCGGGGTGGACGAGGCCGGAGGTCCCGACGACGAGGACCGCGGACGCCGCGGAGATCGCGGACACCGCGGCGTCCCAGGGGCCCTCGGGGAGCGCCTCGCCGAACCAGACGACCCCGGGCCGGGCCCGTCCGTCGCACCGGGGGCACGTCGGCGGGGCGAGCCGGGCCACGGGTTCGGAGGGCGGGGGCCCCACCTCCATCGGCGTCGCGCAGGCGTCGCACCGGTGCTCGAACAGGCTGCCGTGCAGGTGGTGGACGTCCGGCGACCCGGAGCGCTCGTGCAGGTCGTCCACGTTCTGGGTCACCACGACGACCCTGCGGGCCTCGGCTGCCCGGGCGATCGCGCGGTGACCGGCGTTGGGTTCGGCGTTGCAGACCAGTCGTTCGCGCCACCGGTACCAGGCCCACACCGTGTCCCGGTCCTGCTCCCACGCCCGCGGGGTGGCGAGGGCTGCCGGGTCGTAACGCTCCCACAGCCCGGTCCGGGCGTCCCGGAAGGTCGGGACCCCGCTCTCGGCGCTCATGCCGGCGCCGGTGAGAACGACGAGAGGCCCGCCGCCGGTGAGGGCGAGACGGGCCTTACTCGTGTCGGGGTGGAGCCGGGCCGGATCCACACCGCTCGGGGTCACGGGACGAGCGCGGTCCCCACGGTCGGGAAGGCGACGCAGTTGGAGGTGCCGCCGTTGGTGAGCTTGGTGGTGACGCCGCCCTGGAGGAGCATCAGGACCTGGCCGGCGCCGGTCTGCGCGGTGCCGTTGAGGGTCGCGGGCCCACCCTCGTTGATCCCGTTGTAGGTCAGGACCGTGCTGCCACGGCGACCGTTGTTGACGTTGTACCAGTCCACGGTCATGGGCTGGACCTGGTGGTCGGCCACGCCCTCGGTGCCGAGGGCGGTGAAGATGAAGCCGAGTTCACCGGCGGGGATGCCGGGCAGGGGCAGGTCGGCCTTGCCCGGGACGGCCGTGGCCGCGCCGACGGCGGTCTTCTCGCCGTCGATGCACTCCTGCATGATCGTCGGGTAGGCGAACTGCGCGATGCGCGGGCCGTTCTCCGGGAGCGGGGTCCCGGGCTCGCCGGAGCCGCGGAAGAAGCCGACCACGCGGGCGATGGTGCCCCGCGTCGATTCGGGGATCCACTGCTGCTCGGAAAGGTTTTCGATGGCCTGGAGGACAGGCTCGGTGGGGCGGCCGAGCTCGTCGAGCGACTGGGCGCTGGCGGTGGCCGGTACGGCGAGGGACACAGCCACAGCGGCTACGGCACCGAGGCCTAGGGTCCTGAACGAGTTCCTGTGCGAGTCGCGGATCACTGGCGAGTCCATTCTTCGGATGAGGCGGGCGGACCGGACGGCGGGCCGACCAGTCGACGGCTAGATGTTCTCACAACGGCCACAGGTGCGGACACTGGAGGTCGAAATACCGAGCTATATGGGGCCAGTGTGGCAGATGTGACTAGTGATGTAAATGACATCGGGCACCGCGGGTGTGAGGTTCCCGTCTCGCGATATCGATGTGGCGGCCGGTGCGGGTAATGTGGCCACGCACGCGCGCTCGACCGGACGCGCCTGTGGATCACGCGGCCCGCCCGCGGATTCCCACCACGCGCCCGGCGGCCCAGAGCCGCCCACGGCGCCGGAAGCCCCCGAGGGAGAACCCACCGTATGGCCCTGACCGAGTTCCGCAACGTCGCAATCGTCGCGCACGTCGACCACGGAAAGACGACACTCGTCGACGCGATGCTGCGCCAGTCCGGAGCGTTCGACGAACGCGCGGAACTCGTCGACCGTGTCATGGACTCGGGTGACCTCGAGCGCGAGAAGGGCATCACGATCCTCGCGAAGAACACGTCCGTGCGGCGGCACGGCGCCGGGTCGGGCGGTGCGGATCTCGTCTTCAACATCATCGACACCCCGGGGCACGCCGACTTCGGTGGCGAGGTCGAGCGGGGCCTCAACATGGTGGACGGCGTCGTCCTCCTCATCGACTCGTCCGAGGGGCCGCTTCCCCAGACCCGGTTCGTGCTGCGCAAGGCGCTCGCGGCATCGCTGCCGGTCATCATCGTGGTCAACAAGACCGACCGCCCGGACGCCCGGATCGACGAGGTCGTCGAGGAGGCGCAGGATCTCCTGATCGACCTCGCCTCCGACCTCGAGGACCCGGCCGCCCAGGCCGCCGCCGAGCACGCGCTGGAACTGCCCGTGGTCTTCGCCTCCGGGCGGGCGGGCAAGGCGTCCACCACCCAGCCGGCGAACGGGCAGGAACCGGAGGGGGAGAATCTGGACGAGCTTTTCACCCTCCTCTACGACGTCATCCCCGCGCCCCGGGGAGACGCCGACGCATCGCTGCAGGCGCACGTCACCAACCTGGACGCCTCCAACTTCCTCGGTCGTATCGGCCTCGTTCGCATCCACAACGGCCGCCTCCGCAAGGGGCAGCAGGTGGCGTGGATCCACAACCTTCCCAACGGTGAGCAGGAGACCAAGTCCGTTCGGATCTCCGAGCTGCTGGCCACCGAGGGCGTCGAGCGGGTGCCGACCGAGGAGGCCGTCGCCGGCGACATCGTCGCGGTCGCCGGGATCAGCGACATCATGATCGGCGACACGCTCGCGGACCCGGAGAACCCGGTCGCCCTGCCCGCGATCACCGTCGACGAGCCCGCCATCTCCATGACCATCGGCGTCAACACCTCGCCGCTCGCCGGCCGGAACGGCGGCAAGAAGCTCACCGCGCGGATGGTCAAGTCGCGCCTGGACCAGGAGCTCGTGGGCAACGTCTCGCTCAAGGTGCTCGACACCGAGCGCCCCGACGACTGGGAGGTGCAGGGCCGCGGCGAGATGGCGCTGTCCATCCTCGTCGAGACCATGCGCCGGGAGGGCTTCGAGCTCACCGTGGGCAAGCCGCAGGTCGTCACCCGCACCATCGGCGGCAAGATCCACGAGCCGATGGAGCACATGACGATCGACGTGCCCGAGGAGTACCTCGGCGCGGTCACCCAGCTCATGGCCGCCCGCAAGGGGCGCATGGAGCAGATGAGCAACCACGGTTCCGGGTGGGTCCGGATGGAGTTCACCGTCCCGGCCCGCGGTCTCATCGGGTTCCGCACGACCTTCATGACCGAGACCCGCGGCGCCGGGATCGCCAACTCGGTGTCCGCCGGCTACGAGCCCTGGGTCGGCGAGATCCGTTCGCGGCACACGGGCTCCCTCGTGGCGGACCGGGCCGGCAAGGCCACCGCGTTCGCCCTGCTCGGCCTGGCCGACCGCGGTGACTTCTTCATCGAGCCCGGCTCCGAGGTGTACGAGGGCGTCGTGGTGGGGGAGAACCCCCGCTCCGAGGACATGGACGTCAACATCACCAAGGAGAAGAAGCTCACGAACATGCGTGCGGCCTCCTCCGACGCGACGGAGACCCTGTCCAAGCACCGCAACCTCTCGCTGGAGGAGGCCATGGAGTTCTGCGCCGGCGACGAGTGCGTCGAGGTCGGCCCGGACGCGATCCGCGTGCGCAAGGTCCTGCTCACGGCGAACGAGCGGGCCAAGGCCCGGAGCAAGTCCAAGTCGCGCGAGCAGCAGTCGGTCAACTGACGGTGTCCCGGTGACCACGAGGGGGGCGCGGATGCGCCTGCGGGCGACCGCGGGGCTGTCCGCCGCGCTGGCCCTCGTCGTCGTCGCCGGGTGTGTCGCCGATCCTCCCCCGCCGACGGTGGTGGGGGAGGAACGGACCGACGGCGAGACCGTGGTCCTCTCCGGGAACGGCGTCCTGCTCGCCCTGGACAGGGTCGAGCCCGGGTTCAACCCCCATCTCCTCGCGGACCAGGGGGTGGACACCGACCTGGTCGCCTCGCTGCTCCTGCCCAGCGCGTTCGTCCCCGGTCCCGACGGCGATCCGGTCCTCAACGGGAACCTCCTGGTCTCGGCGGAGGTCCTCGGGGGGGACCGGAACACCGTCCGGTACACGATCGACCAGAAGGCGCAGTGGTCGGACGGCGTCCCGGTCGCGGCCGAGGACTTCGAGTACCTCTGGCGCCAGATGACCACCCAGCCGGGCGTCGTGGACCCGGCGGGGTACGAGCGGATCGTGGCGGTCCGCTCGGGTGCCGGCGGGAAGATCGTGGACGTCGAGTTCGACTCTCCTCCGCAGCAGTGGCAGTCCCTGTTCACCAATCTCGTCCCCGGGCACATCCTCAAGAACGCCCCCGCCGGCTTCCAGGGCGCGATGGCGGGCCTGCCCGTGACGAGCGCCGGACCGTTCATGATCCGCGTGGCCGACATCGGCCGCGGGGAGATCGAGTTCGTCCGCAACGACCGGTACTGGGCGCAGGCGCCCGGACTCGACCAGATCCTGGTGCGGCGGGCGACGGGGGCCGGTCAGCTCGGTGCGGCCCTGCGGAGCGGTCCCGGTGCGCTCGCGCTGGTCTCGGCGACGCCGGTCGCCGCGGATGTCGCCGGCACCGTGCCCGCGGTGCGGACGGGGCCCGTCGCGGGATCGAGCCAACTCGAGTTGGGCCTGAACACCGTCGCGCCGGCGGTCGGGGACCCCGCGGTTCGTCGTGGCGTCGCGGCGGCGGTGGACCCCGAGGTGGTCGGGCGGATCGTCACGGGTGAGTCCGCGCCCTCCGTCACGTCGTTCCCGTTCCCTCCGGCGTCCGCCACGACCCCGACCCGTGACCCCGCCGCCGTGGACCGCGCCCTCACCGGGGCGGGGTTCACCCGGCCGGGTGCGCGATGGGAGCGCGACGGCCGCCCGCTGAGCCTGACGATCGGGGTCGAGGCAGGAGAGGACCGCGCGCTCACCGCCGCGTACACGATCGCGGACCAACTGCGGCGCGCGGGGATCGGGGCCCGGGTCTGGGAACTCGACCCGGTGGGCCTCTACGCCGACGCGCTCCCGCACGGACTCGTCGACGGGGTGGTGGGGTGGCAGCGGGTCGGCGGTCACGCCGAGGCCGCGGCCGTGTCCCGCTTCGCCTGTCCCGCGGCGGCGGGAGCGGACGGGGCCGTCGAGACCACCCCGGCCCGGCCGCCGACCACGGTCGCGAGCCTCGTCCCCCCGGAACCCGATACCGGCCTCACCGTCGCCCCCTCGGCCACCGGCTCGCCCACCCCCGGCTCCGGCCCACCACCCCGCACGATCGGGGAGTCGGCCCCCGCCAGGGCCAGCGGTGTCTCGGGAGTGTGCGATCCCGCACTCGACCGCGCCCTGGGAGACGGGACGACCGGACCCGACCTGACCGTGGCCGGCGACCTGGTCGCCGACCTCGCCCTCCGGGTACCGCTCGTCCGACCGGGTCTGCTCCTCGCCGAGGACGGTGTTGACCTGACCGGGATCCGCCGGGACCGGGTCGACCCAGCGCCGATCACGGTCTCCGACGTCCTCGGCGCCGCACCGACCTGGAGGAGGTCCGGATGACCACGTCCCCGGTTCCGTCGACCCACATCGACGTCCGCGCCCTGTTCGTCCACGCCCACCCCGACGACGAGGCGATCACCACGGGTGGCACCATCGCGGTCCTCGTCGCCGCCGGGGTCGACGTCCGGGTGGTGACGTGCACTCTCGGCGAGGAGGGGGAGGTACTGGGCGAGGAGTTCGCGGGGCTGACCTCCGACCGGGCCGATCAGCTCGGCGGCTACCGGATCGCCGAGTTAAGCGCCGCCCTGCGCGCCCTCGGTGTGGACCGACCCCGGTTCCTCGGGGACGCCGGCCGGTGGCGCGACTCGGGCATGGCCGGGACACCGTCCGCGGACCACCCCAGGGCGTTCGTCGGGTCCGGGCGGGCCGCGGTGGAGGAGATGGCCGGGATCCTCGACGGGTGGCGACCGGACCTCGTCGTGACCTACGACCCTCGGGGAGGGTACGGGCACCCCGACCACGTCAGGGCCCACGAGGTGGTGCACGCCGCGCTCGGCGAGGCGGCCCACCGCCCTCGGCGGGTGGCGTGGACCGTGACCGCGCGGTCGGACGTCTCGCTCGTGCACCCCGGCCCGCCGTCCCACCTGCGCCACGCCCTCCCGGACGAACTGCCGTCGGTCCGCGACTCGCGCCTGACCCACCGCGTTCCGCTCGATCCCTCCTCCTACGCGGCCAAGCTCGAGGCGCTGACCGGGCATGCGACCCAGCTCGAGCTGGTTCCGGGCGCGGACGGCGACCCGTGGTTCCTGGCGCTGACCAACGGTGTCCTCCAGCCGGTGCCGCTGGTCGAGTGGTACATCGCGAGCGACCTCGCCGATCCGGCGGACCCCGCCGGACCCTACGTCCGGTGCGCGCCCGGGAGGTCGCACCTGCTGGACGGGCTCACGGAGGAGTCACGATGACGACGACGACGGCCGCGCCCGATCGCGCGCCCACCCCCGCCGAACTTGGTGTGGCGCTGTCCCTGCTCGCGGTGGGTGCGGCCGCGAGCTGCGTGCTCGCGGCCGCCTGGCTGACCATGTACGTCGGCACGATGCCCGTCCCGGTCACGGTCGTCGCCGCCGGCGCGTGGTCGCTGGCCCTGGTGCGCATCGCCTCGATGTGGTCGGACCGGGCGATCGTCGCCGCGTTCCCGGCGTTGGTGTGGATCCTCACCCTGATCGCACTCGACCTGGGCCCCGGCGGCGACATGCCGGTGCCGGTCGGGTTGCGGGGCCTGGCGCTCCTGGCGGCCGGGGGCCTCATCCCGCTGTGGGCGGCCACCCTGGGTCGATCACTCCGGCCGGACGCCCATCGACGGTGACACCCGCCCGTCGCCCGCGCCGTCGTGCTTCCAGACGTCGGTGATCCCCGGGGTCAACGCCTCGGCCAGGACCCACGCCTCGTCGGCGTCCATGTCCACCACCGAGTAGACGCCGCCGCCGGCGGGGGTCGCGGCCGACACCGTTGCGACGCGCGCCGAGCGCTGGAACACCGACTGGGAGACGGTCCACGCGATGATCCCGTCGGCCTCGAGAATCGTGCGCTTGGCGGCCCACGACCCGTGTGAGGTCACCAGGGTGTCGGGCAGCAGCGCGTGGCCGAGCATGCGGATCCGGTCGACGGACAGGGCGAGGAAGAACACCAGGGCGGCCGGGATCCCCCAGCGGACCCAGACGTCCGCGGACGGTCCGGAGTCGAGGCGGTACAGGATGATGAACCCGGCCACGATCCAGAACGGCAACAACCCGCGGGTGAGACGACGACGCGCGGCCTTCCACGGGTGACGCCGCAGGCCCACGGTCACCGGGGTCTCGTCGCCGAGGATGCGGATCGCCACCCGCCGGACGTCACCGATCGGCGCCTGCGGGAGCAGCGTCGACGCGGCGGCACCCTTCTTGGTGCCGGTCATGATGGGCTCGAGCCGGCCACCGCCGAGCATCCGCAGGTACACGGGCAGCCGGAGTTCGACCCCGCGGAGCCGGGCCTTGTCCAGGGCCTGGTGCTTGCGCCGCAGGATGCCGTTCTGGACGTAGAGGAGTTGCCCGTGGTCGGTGAGGGCGTACTTGCCGTAGCGGATCGCGTAGGTGATCACCGCGAGCACGCCCGCCACCATCCACACCGCGATGGCCTTGCCCACGAACGCCCACGGCGGGCCCAGGGAGTCGAGCCGGTCGACCGTCCCCTCCACCACCGCGAGATCCATGATCCGGTCGTGCATGTCGCCCATCTGCCACGTGAGGAACCACAGCGAGAAGAGCACCCCGAAGCCGATGAAGGAGAACGGGGCGAACCTCGCCCAGGTGATCCGCCACCGGGCGATGTCCTCCCCGTATTTCGATCCCCACTGCTCCTCGTCCTCCTCGCTCAGGGTGGGGTCGAGTGCGCGTCGGTGGGCCAGGAGTTCGTCCCGGAGCGGGTCGACCAGGGCGGTGTCGATCGCATTGAGGCGGAAGCGCTCGGCACCGGACTTGCCGGCGTCGGCGCGGCCGGTGCCCACCTCGAGGATCGACACCCGCATGACGCGGTGGAAGAGGTCGGACTCGGTGTCCACGCTCCGGATCCGGTGGCGGGCGACGGTGACGACCTGACGGCTGAAGAAGCCCTTCTTGAGGATGATGTGGGTTCGGCCGACCTGGTAGCTGGTCGACAACCATCGCAGCAGGCCGGCCAGGACCACCAGCGAGATGACCACGGTCTCGAACCAGTAGTTGCTGCGGTTCGAGCCCAGCCACAGGGAGATGAGGAAGAGCGGGAGGAGGCGGGTGAGTGACCCGAGCGGGTCCACCAGCAGCATCCGCCAGGACAGTCGCTGCCACGGGGCCTCCGGGTCGATCTTCTCGGCGACCGCGGGCTCGTCGGGACGGAGGACCTCCTCCGCCTGGTCGGTCCCCGTCTCGCCCGGCCCGGTCACGTCCCGTCCCCGGAATCGAGGTTGGCGATCGCGATGAGGTGTTGCGCCAGTGCCTCGGCGTCGGCGAGCGCCAGGCCCCGGATCTCGACCGTCCCGTGGGCGGACGCGGTCGACGCGTTGACCGTGGCCAGCCCCAACCATCGTTCGAACAGGGACCGGGTGGTGTAGACGGTCTGCAGCCGGGCCAGGGGGGCGATTCGGAACTGGGTGGTCCACCAGCCCTTGCGGGAACACACGGCGGTGTCGGAGACGTCCCAGCGGGCGACGACGTAGCGCCACCAGGGTGCCACCACGATGGACATGAACGCGTAGGGGAGGGTCACGGCCAGGGCCACCCAGTTCCAGAACCCCATGACGTTCTCGCCCCAGTAGTACCAGGCCACCTGCAGCCCGGCGAGGATCGCCCACGACCAGATGCCCTCGATCACGAACAGGAACGGCGTCCGCTTCTCGATCCGGTGCCGGGGCGCCGTGACCAGCACCCGGGTGGAGGTGAGGAGGCCCTGGCCGGAGTCGGACGCGGGCCCGTCGACGGGCAGCGGGCTCGCCTCCCGCAGCGCGTGGGCGCCGCCGTCGCCACGGGCGGGCACGGTCACGAGCGGGTCCCCGTTGCTACGCAGTGGGACGGAGTGATCTGGCATGCCCGCCAGCCTAGTGCGCGGGCCCCTCCGCGACGGCCGTGACCTCCGGCTGGGCGCGGTGGGGCATCATCACGGTCATGGATCTCGCCGCGCCGCCACTCGATTCCGAGCCCGCGCCGTCCGCGATGCGGCGCGCCCTGCGCCGCGCGCGGGACGGGCTGACCCTCGACGTGACCGAGGCCGCGGTGCTGCTGGCCGCCCGCGGGGAGGATCTCCGCGACCTCACGGCGCTGGCCGCCGCCCGGCGTGACGCCCGGCTCGTGGACGAGGGACGCCCCGGCGTCGTGACCTACTCCCGCAAGGTGTTCGTCCCGCTCACCCGCCTGTGTCGCGACCGCTGCCACTACTGCACGTTCGTCACGGTCCCCGGCAGGCTCCGCGCCGCGGGGGAGGGGATGTTCCTCGACCCCGACGAGGTGATCGACCTGTGCCGCCGCGGTGCCGAGGCCGGGTGCAAGGAGGCCCTGTTCACGCTGGGTGATCGGCCGGAGGACAGGTGGCCCGAGGCCGGGGAGTGGCTCGCGTCCCGTGGATTCTCGTCGACGCTCGACTACGTCCGGGCCATGGCGATCCGGGTCCTGGAGGAGACCGGCCTCCTGCCGCACCTCAACCCGGGGGTGATGTCCTGGTCCGAGCTGTCGACGCTCAAGCCGGTGGCACCGTCGATGGGGATGATGCTCGAGACCACCGCGACCCGCCTGTTCACCACCCCGGGGCAGTGCCATCACGGCAGCCCGGACAAGGACCCGGCCGTGCGGCTGCGCACGCTCACCGACGCGGGCCGCCTCGCCGTGCCGTTCACGTCCGGGATCCTCGTGGGGATCGGCGAGAACCGCGCGGAGCGGGCGGAGAGCCTGCTCGCCCTGGCCGGGCTCGCCCGCGAGTTCGGTCACCTGCAGGAGGTGATCGTCCAGAATTTCCGCGCGAAGCCGGACACGGCGATGCGCGGGGTCGCCGACGCGGGGCGGGACGAGTTCCTCGCGGCGATCGCCGTCGCGCGGCTCGTCCTGGACCCCCGGGTTGCGGTGCAGGCGCCCCCGAACCTGGTGGACCGGGGCGACGTGCTGGCCCTGCTGGACGCGGGCGTGGACGACCTCGGCGGGATCTCGCCGCTGACGCCGGACCACGTCAACCCCGAGCGGCCGTGGCCGCACCTGGACGAGCTGACCGCCGACCTCGCCGCGGCCGGGTGGACCCTGTCCGAGCGGCTCACCGCGCATCCGCGCTACGTCGGCGCGGGGGACGCCTGGATCGACCCGAGGGTGGCCGGCCACGTCCGCGCCCTGGCGGACCCGGAGAGCGGGCTCGCCGCCGTGGCCGACGACGACGAGGTGCTGCGGCCGCAGGGACGGCCCTGGCAGGAGCCGGACGACGACTGGGACTCGAGCGGACGGACCGATCTGCACACGGCGATCGACTCCGAGGGCCGCATCACGGACACCCGGTCGGACATCGGCGAGGCGTTCGGCAACTGGGACGTCATCCGGGCCCGCGCCGCCGAACTGGGTGCGGGCGCGCTCGCCCCCGAGCGGGCGGACGCCGACGTGGTGGCCGCGCTGAGGGCGGCGGAGTCCGACCCGGCCGGGCTGAGCGACGACCAGTACCTGGCCCTGGCCACGGCCACGGGCGACGGGCTGGCGGCCGTCGCCGGCCTCGCCGACCGCATCCGGGCGGACGTGGTGGGCCAGACGGTGACCTACGTCGTCAACCGGAACATCAACTTCTCCAACATCTGCTACACCGGCTGTCGCTTCTGCGCGTTCGCCCAGCGCAAGGGCGACGCCGACGCGTTCTCGCTGTCCGCCTCCGAGGTGGCCGACCGCGCGTTCGAGGCGTACGTCTCCGGCGCCTCCGAGGTGTGCATGCAGGGCGGGATCGATCCCGACCTGCCGGTGTCCGGGTACGCCGACCTGGTGCGGGCCGTCAAGGCCCGGGTGCCCTCGATGCACGTCCACGCGTTCAGCCCGATGGAGATCTCCAACGGGGCCTCCCGGTCCGGGGTGGGGGTCCGAGAGTGGCTCACCGAGCTGCGCGCCGCCGGTCTGGACACCATCCCCGGGACCGCCGCGGAGATCCTCGACGACGAGGTCCGCTGGGTGCTGACCAAGGGCAAGCTCCCGGCCTCCGAGTGGATCGACATCGTCACCACCGCGCACGAGGTGGGGCTGCGGTCCAGTTCCACGATGATGTACGGCCACGTGGACACCCCACGGCACTGGGTGGCGCACCTGCGCACCCTGCGCGGCATCCAGGAGCGGACCGGCGGGTTCACCGAGTTCGTCCCGTTGCCGTTCGTGCACCGCAGTGCCCCGCTCTACCTGGCGGGCGCCTCCCGCCCCGGGCCGACCCGCGAGGAGAACGTCGCCGTGCACGCGCTGGCGAGGATCATGCTCCACGGCGCGATCGACCACGTGCAGACGAGCTGGGTCAAACTCGGGGTCGCCGGCACCCGGACGATGCTGCGCTCCGGCGCCGACGACCTGGGCGGCACGCTCATGGAGGAGACCATCTCGAGGATGGCGGGCGCCGAGAACGGGTCGGCCAAGACCCCCGAGGAGATCGAGGAGATCGCCACCGGGATCGGCCGCCCGGTCCGGCGTCGCGACACGGTCTACGGCCCGGCGCCACGCCCGATCGGGGTGAGCGTCGTCACATAGTGAGGGCGGGTCCGGGGCGTGTGCGTCGCCGGTACGGACTGTGACATACGATACCGCCATACCGCTACGAGGAAGGTGGCTGCCGTGACCTACACGATCGCAGAGCCGTGCGTCGACGTGATGGACAAGTCCTGCGTCGAGGAGTGTCCTGTCGACTGCATCTACGAGGGCGGACGGATGCTGTACATCCACCCGGACGAGTGCGTCGACTGTGGGGCGTGTGAGCCGGTCTGTCCCGTGGAGGCCATCTTCTACGAGGACGACACGCCGGACGAGTGGACCGAGTACAACGCCACCAACGCGGACTTCTTCGTCGAACTGGGGTCGCCGGGCGGCGCCGCCAAGGTCGGGAAGGTCGACTACGACACCCCGTTCGTCAAGGCGCTCCCGCCCATGAACCAGGAGTGATCCCGGTGGTCGCACGCCCGGAGCGTCGTCCGCCCGTGCGTGCGCTGCCGGTGTTCCCCTGGGACACCCTCGCCGAGGCGAGGTCCCGGGCCGCCGCGCACCCCGACGGGTTGGTCGACCTCACCGTGGGCACCCCGGTGGACCCGGTCGCCCCGGTCATCCGGGAGGCGCTCGCGGCGGAGTCCGCCGAACCCGGTTACCCCACCACGGTCGGTCGGCTCGACCTCCGCGAGGCGATGGTCGGGTCCCTCGCCCGTCGCTACGGTGTCACCGGGCTGACCCCGGATTCGGTCCTCCCGGCGATCGGCACCAAGGAACTCATCGCGGGGTTGCCCGCGCAGCTCGGGCTCGGCCCGGGCCACACGGTGGTCGTGCCGGAGGTGGCCTATCCAACCTACGAGGTGGGGGCGCTGCTCGCGGGCGCGACCGTCGTCCGTGCCGACTCGCTCGTGCAGCTCGGGCCGTCGTCTCCCACCCTGCTCTACCTCAACTCGCCGTCGAACCCCAGCGGTAAGGTCCTCGGACCGGAGCACCTCCGCAAGGTCGTCGGATGGGCGCGTGAGCGCGGGGTGATCGTCGCCTCCGACGAGTGCTACCTCGGCCTGGTGTGGGAGGGCGAGGCGCTCTCGATCCTGGATCCGCGCGTCTGCGACGGCGACCACACCGGACTCCTGGCGCTGCACTCGCTGTCCAAGACCTCGAACCTGGCCTCCTACCGGGCCGGGTTCGTCGCCGGCGACCCCGCGCTGGTGGCCGAGCTGCTCGCGGTCCGAAAGCACGCCGGCCTGATGATGCCGCTGCCGATCCAGTCGGCGATGACCGCCGCGCTCGGCGACGACGCCCACGAGGACGACCAGCGCGAGCGCTACCGGGCCCGTCGGGCCCTGCTGCGCCCGGCGGTCGAGCAGGCCGGGTTCCGCATCGACCACTCGGAGGCGGGGCTCTACCTCTGGGCCACCCGCGACGAGCGATGCCGCGACACGGTGGACTGGTTCGCCGAGCGCGGCCTCCTGGTGGCCCCGGGCGAGTTCTACGGACCAGCCGGGGCGCGGCACGTGCGGATCGCCCTCACCGCCACGGACGCGACGATCGCGGAGGCGGTCCGCCGGCTGGCCTGACCGCCCCCGCGTGCGCGGCCGGGGCTCAGTCGTTGGCGTGGAGCGCCTCGTTCAGCCCGACGCCCTCGCGCCTCCACGGCACCGCCTCGACCGCGCCCGTGAGGGAGTTGCGGCGGAAGAGGAGGTTGTCCATCCCGGAGAGCTGACCGGCCTTGACGGGCTCGCGCTCGGCCCAGGCGCCGGCCCGGACGTCGACCTTGGTGCCGGCGGTGACGTAGAGCCCGGCCTCCACAACGCAGTCGTCCCCGAGCGAGATCCCGATCCCGGAGTTCGCGCCGAGCAGGCAACGCTCACCGATCGAGATGGTCTCCTTGCCGCCGCCGGAGAGCGTGCCCATGATCGAGGCGCCGCCGCCGACGTCCGAGTCCGCGCCGACCACCACACCGGCGGAGACGCGCCCCTCGACCATCGACGGCCCGAGGGTCCCGGCGTTGAAGTTGACAAAGCCCTCGTGCATGACCGTCGTCCCCTCCGCCAGGTGCGCCCCGAGGCGGACCCGGTCGGCGTCGGCGATCCGGACGCCGGACGGGACGACGTAGTCCACCATCCGCGGGAACTTGTCGACCCCGTAGACGGTGACGGGGCCGCGGGCGCGCAGCCTGGCCCGCACCAGCTCGAAACCCTGCACGGCGCAGGGGCCGAAGTTGGTCCACACCACGTTGGACAACGTGCCGAACAGGCCGTCCATGTTGGCGTAGTGGGGCTTGATGAGTCGGTGGGAGATCAGGTGCAGCCGGAGGTAGGCGTCGTAGGCGTCGGCCGGGGGCTGGGTGAGGTCCGAGATCTCCACGCGCACCGCCACCCGCTCGACCCCACGGTCGGCGTCGGGGCCGGTCAGGGGGGCGAGTTCCGCGGGAACCTCGTCGCCGGACAGGACGCGGTGCCCCCCGTCGGACGCGGCACCGAGTTCCGGCGCGGGATACCACACGTCGAGGACGGTGTGATCGGACGTCAGGGTGGCGATTCCGGTGGCCACTGCTCCGTGTGCACTCATGCCCCCGATGCTAGCGGTCGCCGACGGCACGCTCCGGGCACGGGCATCTAAGGTGGACGCCGTGACCGCCGCCCTCGATCTGACCGCAGACCCGGTCGACCTCGCCCGCGCCCTCGTCGACATCGCCAGCCCCTCGCGGGAGGAGGCCGAGATCGCGGGGGCCGTCCACGCCGCGCTCGACGCGGTGGTCGCCGGTCTCGCCGGCGCCGGCCGGACGGAGGTGATCCGCGACGGCAACAGAGTCCTCGCCCGCACGCTGCGGGGTCTGCCCACCCGGGTGGTCCTCGCGGGCCACCTCGACACCGTGCCCGTCGCGGACAACGTCCCCTGCCGGGTCACGGGGGCGGGGGACGAGGTGGTCCTCCACGGGTGCGGCACGGTCGACATGAAGTCGGGTGACGCCGTGTTCCTCCATCTCTTCGCGACCCTGGCGGACTCCGACGAGCTCGCGCACGACCTCACCCTGGTCCTCTACGACTGTGAGGAGATCGAGGCGACCGCCAACGGGCTGGGCGTCCTCGAGCGCACGCATCGCGACTGGCTCACCGGCGACGTCGCCATCCTCGGGGAGCCCACCGGGGGTCTCATCGAGGCGGGGTGCCAGGGGACGCTGCGGATCAGGGTGCACGCGCGGGGCGTCCGCGCGCATTCCGCGCGCAGCTGGTTGGGGGACAACTCCGTGCACCGGCTCGCGCCCGTGCTCACGGCCCTCGCCGCGTACGCGGCCCGGTCCGTGGACATCGACGGGTGCGTCTACCGGGAGGGGCTGCAGGCGGTACGGATGTCGGCGGGCGTCGCCGGCAACACCGTCCCGGACGAGGCGTGGCTCGACGTGAACTTCCGGTCGGCACCGGACCGGGATCCCGACGCTGCGCTGGAGCACGCGCTCGGGGCGCTGGGCCTCACGCGGGTCCCGAGGGTGGAGCCCGGGGAGGAACCGCCGCGCGGGCCCGGCCTGTACTGGGAACTCACCGACCTCTCACCGGGAGCCCTGCCGGGGCTCGGCGCCTCCGCGGCGGCGGACCTGGTCAGGGCGGCCGGTGGGCGGGTCCGCGCGAAGTACGGCTGGACGGACGTGTCGCGGTTCGCCGCCCTCGGCATCCCGGCGGTCAACCTGGGTCCCGGGGACCCGGGCCTGGCGCACAAGCGCGACGAACACTGCCCCGCCGCGCAGATCGTCGAGGTGACGGACCTGCTGCGCGACTACCTCACCACCCCCGGCTGAGCCCGGCCCCGACACCTCCAGGAGACTCCCGGCATGGCCCCCAACGACCCCGTACACCTGCGCGGCCCGGTCCTCGTCCGCCGCGACAAGGGCGGCGAACGCACCACCACCGACCAGCGGCTGCTGGACAAGAACCAGGACACCGACTGGCTGCACACCGACCCGTGGCGGGTCCTGCGCATCCAGAGCGAGTTCGTCAACGGCTTCGGAGCCCTCGCCGAACTCCCCGACGCGGTCAGCGTGTTCGGGTCCGCCCGCACTCGCCCGGGCGATCCCGTCTACGAACAGGCCGTGGAACTCGGCCGCGCGCTGGCGGAGGCGGGATACGCGGTGGTGACCGGAGGCGGCCCGGGGCAGATGGAGGCGGCCAACAAGGGGGCCTGGGAGGCCGACGGGCAGTCGGTGGGCCTGGGCATCGAGCTGCCCATGGAGCAGGGGATGAACAGGTGGGTGGACCTCGGTCTGCACTTCCGCTACTTCTTCATCCGCAAGACGATGTTCGTCAAGTACTCCCAGGCCTTCGTCTGCACCCCGGGCGGGTTCGGCACGCTCGACGAGTTCTTCGAGGCCATCACCCTGGTCCAGACGGACAAGATCACCAGGTTCCCGATCGTGCTGCTCGGCGTGGACTTCTGGACCCCGCTGGTCGAGTGGATCCGTGGCACCCTCGCCGGACAGGGCATGATCTCGGAGTCCGACGTCGACCTGTTCCTGGTCACCGACTCCGTCCCCGAGGCGGTGGAGTACATCCGCCAGGCACACCGCCGCGCCGCGCTCACCGCCGAGCAGCGGGAGGACCTGCTGGGCGAGGAACACCGCGGGGTGGAGCGGTGATGGCGCCGGTGGCGGGTCGCAGGGTCTGCGTCTACTGCGCGTCCTCCACCCACGATCCCCGGCTGCTGGCGATCGCCACCGAGGTGGGCGACGCGATCGCCCGTCGCGGGTGGTCGCTGGTCTCGGGCGGGGGCAACGTCTCCATGATGGGTGCGGTGGCGGAGGCGGCCCGCGCGGGCGGCGCCCGAACGGTCGGGGTGATCCCCGAGGGGCTGCGGGTGAGGGAGGTCGCCGACACCTCGGCCGATGAACTCGTGGTGGTCACCACGATGCGGGAGCGCAAGCGGGAGATGGAGGAGCGCTCGGATGCGTTCCTCACCCTGCCGGGCGGGATCGGCACGATGGAGGAGATGTTCGAGGTCTGGACCTCCGCCTCGCTCGGTTTCCACCACAAACCGGTGGTGCTCTACGACCCCATCGGCTTCTACACGCCGCTGCTGGACTGGGTCGGCGGGCTGGCGGACTCCGGCCTGGTCAAGACCCACGCCCTCGACTGCCTGGTGGTGTGCGACGACCTCGAGACGGCGCTCGACGCCTGTGGAGGACGGCGGTGACGGGCCGACCCGCGCCTCCGGCCGCCACGTTGTGCGGCCGCCCGGTGCCGGTCGAGCGTCCCCTGGTGATGGCGATCGTCAACCGGACCCCCGATTCCTTCTACGACCGCGGGGCCACGTTCACCGACGAGGCCGCGATGCGCCGGGTCGACCGGTCGGTGGGGGAGGGGGCCGACATCCTGGACATCGGCGGTGTCAAGGCAGGCCCGGGGGACCTGGTGGACACCGAGGAGGAGATCCGACGGGTCGTGCCGTTCGTCGACGCCGTGCGGGCCCGCCACCCGGACGTGCTGATCTCGGTGGACACGTGGCGCGGCGACGTGGCCCGGCTGGCCCTGGCCGCCGGCGCGGACATGGTCAACGACACCTGGGCCGGACACGACCCGGGGGTGCTGACCGCGGCGGGCGAGGCGGGAGCCGGCTTCGTCTGCTCCCACACCGGCGGCGCGGTGCCGCGGACCCGGCCGTTCCGGGTGGGCTACCACGACGTGGTCCGGGACGTGGTGGAGGAACTGTCGGCCGCCGCGGGGCGCGCCCTGGCCGCCGGGGTGCCGGCGGACGGCATCCTCGTGGACCCCACCCACGACTTCGGCAAGAACACCTTCCACGGGCTCGAGTTGCTCCGGCGGTTGGGCGAGATCGTGGACCTCGGGCTGCCCGTCCTCATGGCCCTGAGCAACAAGGACTTCATCGGGGAGACCCTCGACGCCGGGGTCGACGACCGGGCCGAGGGGACGCTCGCCGCGACCTCCGTCGCCGCGTTCCTGGGGGCGCGGGTGTTCCGCACGCACGACGTGCGCGGCACCCTCCGGTCGGTGGAGATGGTGGCCTCCATCGTGGGGACCCGCCCCCCGTCGCGGACCGTCCGGGGTCTGGCCTGACACGCCGGGGCCGGGGCGCGGTGCGTGTGTCAGACTGAAGTCCCTCAGCTCGTCACAACAGGGGAGGGCCCGTGCTCACCATCCTCATCTACGTCGTGGTCACGCTCGTGGTGGCGGCGGCGTTGTTCGCCCTGTCGGTGGTGGTCTTCGGTCGGTCGGAGCTGCTCCCCGCGGTGGCGAAGGGCCACACGCTCACCGTCCTGCCCGACGGGCCGTTCACCGGCGGCGACCTGCGCGCGGTGCGGTTCGGCATGTCCGCGCGCGGGTACACCATGTCCGAGGTCGACTGGGCGCTGGAACAGGCGGCCGCCGAGATCGACCGTCTCCGCGCCCGTCTCGACGATCCCGTCGGTGCCGCCGGGGCGTCCGGGGCGTCCGGCAAAGGGGGCCGTAAGAGCGCTCCGGCGTCCCGACCCCGTGCGACGCGCTAGAATCGACTGCATCCACTCAGCAGTACCGCACGTGGGCAAGGCTGTCCTCACCGGACGCAGCCCGCGGCCAAGGACGAAGGGAATCGACCCGATGGCGGCTATGAAGCCCAGGACCGGTGACGGACCGATGGAAGCGGCCAAGGAGGGCCGCGGGATCGTCATGCGCGTCCCTCTCGAGGGTGGCGGACGTCTCGTCGTCGAGCTGACCCCCGACGAGGCGAAGTCGCTCGGCGAGGAGCTCACGCAGGCCACCTCCTGACCGATCGCTCTGTCGACTCGACGCACCCGGCCCTCGCGCCGGGTGCGTCGAGTCGTTCTCACGGAAAGGGTTCCCCGATGACCGACCTCCCCACGCGCCCGCTGCCCGCGGTCCGGGTCGTCCCCGCCCCGGGGCCCAGCGCCGAGTGGGCGGTGGTGCCGCGGCCCGCGGAGCGGGGACGGGCACCGCGGGGACGCGCCGTCGAGGCGCGCGCGGGGGTCCGGGACGGCCTCCGGGTGATCGAGGTGGAGCTCGACGACACCGCCCCGCGCCCCGGCTGGGCGGGGTCGGTCGACGCCGGCCTGGGCCACCGCCGCGCCGGGGCCGCGGTGGCCAGGCACCTGCGTGATGCGCGGGTGGCGGCGTCCCCCGCGCTGTGCGTTCCCGGCGACGTCCCGGTCGAGAGGGTCGGCGACGTGGTCCTGGGGTACCTGTTGGGCGCGCGCGGGCAGGACGTGTTCGCCGCCGAGCCGGTGCCGGCGGCCCCGGACCTGGTCGTGTCCGTCGCCGCCGGGTCCGACGGGGGCCACGACGACGAGGCCTCCGTCGCGGCCGCCGTCGCCGCGGCCGGGGAGGCAGCCCGCGCCACCGCCTTCGCGCGCGATCTCGCCGGCGCCCCCGCGGGCCTCAAGACGCCGGAATGGCTTGTGGCCCGGATGGCGGAGTCGTTGTCCGCGGCGGGGATGCGGACGAGGGTGATCTCCGGCGACGCCCTGGCCGCGGGAGGGTTCGGCGGGGTGCTCGCGGTGGGCGGCGGGTCGGCCGCGGCCCCCCGGGTGCTGGTGGCACGTCGGCCCGGTCCGGGGACACGCGTGCTGCTGGTGGGCAAGGGCATCACGTTCGACACCGGCGGGATCTCCGTGAAGCCGGCCGAGGGGATGCACCTCATGCGCACCGACATGGCGGGGTCGGCCGCCGTGGTGGCCGCCGCCGCCACGTTCTGCGCGGACCACGCCGGGAGCTATTCCGACCTCGACCTGACCGTGGTGGTCCCCTCGGCCGAGAACATGCTCTCGGGGTCCGCGTACCGGCCCGGTGACGTCGTCACCCACGTCGGCGGCACCACCTCCGAGGTCACCAACACCGATGCCGAGGGTCGGATGGTCCTCGCCGACGCGCTGGCCTACGGGATCGCGGAATGCGACCCGGACGTGGTGGTCGACGTCGCCACGCTCACCGGGGCCATGAAGGTCGCGCTCGGCATGCGCACCGGTGCCGTCATGGCGACGGATGACGACCTGGCTGACAGGGTGTCCGCGGCGGGCGCGGGTGCCGGGGAGCGGTGGTGGAGGCTCCCGCTGCCCGAGGACCTGCGTGAGGCGGTCGCATCGGGGATCGCGGATCGTCGACAGGCACCCACGGGGCCGGGTGCGATCACCGCGGCGCTCTTCCTGGAGGGGTTCGTCGACGGACGCCCGTGGGCGCACCTCGACATCGCCGGCCCGGCCCGGTCGCCGGAGGAGATCGACGAGGTCGGTCCCGTCGCGACCGGATTCGCCACCCGGACCCTGGTGGAGCTGCTCCGCGGCCTGGTGGACCGGCCACGGCCGTGAGCGTGACCCCGGCGGCCCTCGGGCGGGCCGTGCCGTATCTGCGCTGCCCGGTCTGCGGCGGGGGACTGCGACTCACGGGCCCCGGCGTCGAGTGCGAGCGGGGCCACTCGTTCGACCGTGCGCGCCACGGCCAGCTGACCCTCCTCGGCCCGCGGGGCCGTCGGTTCCCGGGTGACTCCGCGGATCAGGTCCTCGCCCGGGAGAGGGTGCTGGCCTCCGGGGCGTTCGACGCCGTGGCCGAGGCGCTCGTCCGGGCGGCGGGGGACGCCCTCGCGGGGGTGGGCCACCCGGTGATCCTGGACGCCGGGGCCGGGACGGGGTTCTACCTCGACCGCGTTGTCGACGGGCTGGGCGACGCCCTCGGGATCGGCACGGAACTGTCGGTGGCGGCCGCGCGGCGGCTGGCCCGCGTGAACCCGGCCGTCGCGGCGCTGGTGGCGGACACCTGGGACGGGCTCCCGCTGGCGGACGGCTGCCTCGACCTCGTCCAGGTGGTCTTCGCCCCGAGGAACGCGGCGGAGTTCGCCCGCGTGCTCCGGCCAGGCGGGACGCTCGTCGTCGCGGTGCCGGGCCCGGGGCATCTCGAGCCGCTGCGGACGGAGGCCGGGATGCTCACGCCGGCGGCGGACAAGGCCGGCCGCCTGGACGCCGATCTGGCCGGGCCGTTCGCCCTGGACCGGGTCCGGGTGGTCGACGCGGTGGTCGGCGTTCCCGCATCGGTCGCCGTGGACCTGGCCCTCATGGGGCCCAGCGGCGTGCACCTGGACCGGGCCGGGGTGAGCGGGCGCGTCGGGCCGGCCGAGCGGCCGGTCCGGATCCACGTCGAGGTGCGGTCCTACCGCAGGTCCCTACAGGAGTGAGGCGTACATCGCGTGGGTCTGTTCCGCGATGGTCTGCCACGAGAACCGTGACCGGGCCCGGTCCTGACCCGCGTGACCGAAGCGCGCGGCCTTGTCCGGATCGGCCACCAGCTCGTTGACCGCGGCGGCGAGGCCTGCTTCGAACGCGGCCGCGTCCGACTCGTCGTAGTGGACGAGGGTGCCCGTCTCGCCGTCGACGACCACCTCCGGGATCCCACCGACATCCGAGGCCACCACGGCGGTGTCGCACGCCATGGCCTCGAGGTTGACGATCCCCAGCGGCTCGTAGACCGAGGGGCAGGCGAACACGGTCGCGGCGGAGAGGATCTCGATGACGTCCCGGCGCGGCAACATGTCCCGCAACCAGAAGACCCCGTCGCGGGCGGACTGCAGTTCGGCGACCAACCCCTCCATCTCGGCGGCGATCTCCGGGGTGTCCGGCGCTCCCGCACACAGCACGAGTTGGGCGTCCGGGTGGAAGTCCCGCGCCGCCCGCACCAGGTGGGGGACCCCCTTCTGCCGCGTGATCCGTCCGACGAAGGCCACGATCGGGCGCTCCGGGTCGACCCGGTGCCTGCGGAGGACCGAGTCCTGACCGGCGAACGGCTCGACGGGCGACCACACCGAGGTGTCGATGCCGTTGAGGATCACGTGGATCCGGTCCGGGTCGATCTCGGGGTACACGCGGAGGATCTCGTCCTTCATCCGCGCGCTCACCGCCACCACCGCGTCGGCGCCCGCGAACGCGGTGCGCTCGGACCAGGACGAGACCCGGTAGCCGCCGCCGAGCTGCTCGGCCTTCCACGGCCGACTGGGTTCGAGCGAGTGCGCGGACACCACGTGGGGGACGCCGTACAACCGGGCGGCCAGGTGGCCGGCCAGACCCGTGTACCAGGTGTGGGAATGGACGAGGTCCGCCCCCTCGGCCGCGACGCACATGCGCAGTCCGGCCGACAGGGTCTGGATCGCGGGATTGGCATCCGCCCCCAGCTCCGGGTCCGGCCGGAACGCTCTCGCCGTGTCACGGTCGGCTCCCATGCACAGGACGTCGACCTCGCACAGTGGCCGCAGGGTGGCCACCAGTTCGGTCACGTGGACTCCCGCCCCGCCGTAGACCTCCGGCGGGTACTCCCTCGTCATCATCGCTACTCGCACAGTGGCCAACCTAGTCGCCACGGCCGACACCGGGACCGTTGCGGGTGAACATCTCCCGATCGCGGGGTGTCGGGTCGGGGCCGGTCGGGGGCAAGTCGGGCGTTGGTCCGTGCCGCGTCCCGGGAAGTCGTTACGGTGGTGTCGTGAGGAAACAGCCGCACGTCCTAGCAATCGTTCTCGCCGGTGGCGAGGGCAAGCGCCTCTTCCCGCTCACGGCGGACCGCGCCAAACCGGCGGTGCCGTTCGGGGGGTCGTATCGTCTCATCGACTTCGTCCTGAGCAACCTCGTCAACGCCGGCTTCCACCGGATCTGCGTCCTCACCCAGTACAAATCGCATTCCCTCGACCGCCACATCTCGCAGGTGTGGCACATGAGCGGGATGGGGGGCGAGTACATCACCCCCGTGCCGGCGCAGCAGCGGCTGGGGCCGCGGTGGTACACCGGCTCGGCGGACGCGATCCTGCAGTCCCTCAACCTGGTCTACGACGAGAAGCCGGACCACATCGTGGTCTTCGGCGCCGACCACGTGTACCGCATGGACCCGCGACAGATGCTCGACCACCACATCGAGACCGGCGCCGCGGTCACGGTGGCCGGCATCCGGGTGCCACGCAGCGAGGCGTTCGCCTTCGGCTGCATCGACGCCGCCGAGGACGACCTCATCCGCGGCTGGGTGGAGAAGCCCTCCGACCCCCCCGGGACCCCGGACGACCCGGACGCGACGTTCGCGTCCATGGGCAACTACATCTTCACCACCGACGCGCTCGTCGACGCGCTCAAGGCCGACGCGGAGAAGCCGGACTCCACCCACGACATGGGCGGGGACATCATCCCGGCGCTCGTGGAGCAGGAGCGCGCCTACGTCTACGACTTCGCCCGCAACCGGGTGCCTGGCGAGACGGAACGCGACCGCGGCTACTGGCGGGACGTGGGGACCATCGACGCGTTCTACGACGCGCACGTGGACCTGGTCTCGGTCCACCCGGTCTTCAACCTCTACAACAAGCTGTGGCCCATCAGGACCCAGCAGGACAATCTGCCGCCCGCCAAGTTCGTCAACGGCGGCATGGCGCAGGAGTCGATGGTCGGGGCCGGGACCATCATCTCGGCGGCCACCGTGCGCAACTCGGTGCTGTTCAGCAACGTCGTGGTCGAGGACGGCGCGGTGGTCGAGGGGAGCGTACTCATGCCGGGGGCGCGGATCGGGCGGGGTGCGGTCGTGCGGAGGGCGATCGTCGACAAGAACTGCCAGATCGGTGCCGGCGACGTGATCGGCGTGGACCACGAACGGGACCGGCTCCGGTTTCCGATCAGCGCCGGTGGGGTGGTCAGCGTGGGCAAGAACACCGTGACATCGCTGCCCGGCTGAGCGGCGTGCTCAGAGCGTGACGACGGTGAGCCCGTCGCCTACCGGGAGCATGGTGATGTGCGCGTGGTCCGGTAGATCCGAGCCCTCCGGCAGCGGAGCGTGCTCACCGAGCAGGACCAGCGCGCCCCCGGGGCGGAGCAGCTTCTGCGCGCGCGAGACCACCCTCGACACCGAGTGGCCCGGGACGTCGGCGACGAGCAGGTCGTAGGCGCCGTCGGCCAGCTTGTCGGCGACCTCCAGGGGCCGGGCCGCGATGTAGCGGGCGGCCGAGGCCGGGTGGCCGGCCGCGCCCAGGGCGGACCGGGCGGCGTCGAGGTGATGGGGGTCCTCGGTGATGCAGGTGACCACCGTCCCCGCTCCGGGGCCCGCCGCCGCGAGGATGGCGAGGGCGGGCACGCCGGGCGCCGGGGTGAGGCATACCGCGGCGCGCGCCCCCGTCAGGCGGGCGATCAGGCGGATCGCCTCAGCGGTCAGCGGATCCGGTGAGACGGCCCCCAACTCGGCCGCGTCGGCGCGGGCGACGGCGTAGAGGGAGTCGTCGACCTGCTCGGCGCTGCGGCGGGCGAGGCCGCCCGGCCCGGAACGGTCGGTGGCGGGGACATCTGTCGAATCAGACACCTGGGCAGCGTATCGCCGCGGCCGCGCACCGCGCATCCAACGCGCGGTGATCGGATCGGTATGAGACTCTCAGGCGCATCTCAGTACGGGTATACCGTGAGGACAGGCCGATGGGAGAGGGTGGCAGCACGATGTCCCACCAGGGGGCGGCGTGACGTACCGCGCGGATCCCCATGTCCGCGCCGGAAGGCGGCGGCAGCGCATGTACTCGCAGACGGTGCACGGTTCGACGACGGTTCTCGGGCGCGACGCCGGAGAGGCGGTCGGCACCGCACGGTTCGATTCGAGTGGGGTCGCCGCCGACATGCCCACCTGGTCGGAGTTGGTCGCGCAGCACGGGGACCGGGTGTACCGGCTCGCGTTCCGGCTCTGCGGAAACGCCCACGACGCCGAGGACATCACCCAGGAGGCGTTCATCAGGGTGTTCCGGTCGCTGGACAGGTACAAGCCGGGGACCTTCGAGGGGTGGATGCACCGCATCGTGACCAACCTGTTCCTCGACATGGCCCGGCGGCGGTCCCGGATCCGCTTCGAGGCCCTCCCCGACGATGCCGAGCGCGTCCCGGGGCGGGAGCGCAGCCCCGAGCAGGTCCTGTCCGACGAGACCTTCGACCCGATCCTGCAGACCGCCCTGGACAACCTCTCGCCGGAATTCCGCGCCGCCGTGGTGCTGTGCGACATCGAGGACCTCAGCTACGAGGAGGTCGGCAGGATCCTCGGGGTCAAGATGGGGACGGTCCGCAGCCGGATCCACCGCGGGCGATCGGCGCTGCGGGCCGAGCTCGAGGCGGCCGGCGTGACCGGGGTCCACCGGCGCGTCGACTGAGCGCGGAGTCGCGGGAACCACCGGGGCTCTCCGCCCGTTGATCGCTGTGACGGGACCGGCGACGACGTCGGCAGGCGAGTAGCGAGGAGGTGCGCGGTGGATCGTCAGCACCCCGGCCACGATCACACCGGCCACGATCACCCCGGCCACGATCACCCCGGCGAGTACCGCCTCTCGCGGCGGTCGGCTCGGGAGGTGGTGGGCAGGACTCCGCCGCCACGGACCGAGCATCGTTTCCTGTCCACCGACCACCTCTCGACCGAGGCGGTGGCCGCGTACGTCGACGCCCGCCTACCGCCGACGGGTCAGGCCCGCGCGGACGCCCACCTGGCGCGCTGTCCGCAGTGCCGGTCGGACGTGGCGGCGCAGGGCGACGCCCGCCACGCGCTCCGCGGCTCCGGGCCGATCCAGATGCCCGGGGAACTCCGCGAGCGACTCCGACATCTCGGCGACGCGACCGCGCCCGAGCCGGTCCGGGCGCCGCAGCCCGCACCGCCGCACCCGTGGGCGAGGCTGCTCCGACGTCTCGGGCGGCTCGGCCGTTAAGGTGGGCCGGGTGGAGGACGAGACTGGCGTGCCGGCACCGGCGGAGCGGGGCGCGGAGCCCTATCGCCCGCTGCGCGAGCCGAGTCCACTCCACCGTCCGGTCGTCGAGACCGCTTCGGCCGCTCATTTCTCCCGACCTGCCGGGGTGACCGGGGGGCTGGATCCCCGACGCGACACCGGGACCGGCGAGGCCCCGGACGCCGCGCGCGAGCCCGACCCGGCGTTGGCGGAGGCGTTCGGCCCGACCCGATCGGGCACGGGCGGGATCGAGCGCCATCCGTCCTGGCAGGACCTGGACCACGTGCCCCCACCCCCGCAGCCCGACCCGTGGCGGAACCCCCACGCCCCGGTGGGCGTCGGTTCTCCCGCGCTGGCGCCGACGCCCGCGCCGGTACCCCACGACCTGTCCGGTGGGCACACCGACCACCCGCCCAGGCTCTCGCTCTCCGAGGCCCTGTTCGAGAGACGACTGAGCCGACAGGCCCTGCTGGGGGCGGTGGCGGCCGTCGCCGTCGTGGCGTCGGTCGGAGGCGGGGTGGGCGCGCTGGTGGCCGATTCGGCCCGCGTCCTCACCACGTCCACGGTGAGGATCGCCGACGCGCCGCAGAAGGTGATCGATTCCGGGAACCCGGTCGGCGAGGTCGCGCAGCGGGTCCAGCCCGCCGTCGTGAACATCCGGGTCTCCACGCCCTCGGCCCGGGGCGAGGGCTCCGGGATCGTGATCGATCCCCAGGGCTACATCGTGACCAACAACCACGTGGTGACCATGGACGGTGCCGCGGACCGGGCCGACATCGAGGTCGTCTTCCCCGACGGGTCCAGGGCTCCGGCGGACCTCGTGGGTCGAGACCCGGCGACGGACCTCGCGGTACTCAAGGTGGAGGACGTCCAGAACCTCACCGTCGCGGCGCTCGGCGATTCCGACCAGGTGGAGGTCGGAGAGCAGGTGATCGCGATCGGCTCGCCCCTCGGGCTGGCACGGACGGTCACCGAGGGGATCGTGTCGGCGACCCAGCGACCCATCGCGCTGGGGGAGTCGACCTCCGACGGGGACGTGGTGATCGACGCGATCCAGACCGACGCCGCGATCAACCCCGGCAACTCGGGCGGCCCCCTCATCGATACGAGGGGCGCGGTGATCGGCATCAACACCTCCATCTTCACCCAGTCGGGCGGATCCATCGGCCTCGGCTTCGCGATCCCCGTCAACGACGTGCGCGACATCGCCACGTCGCTGATGAGGGAGGGGTCGGTCCGGCACGCCACCATCGGGGTGAACGCCCGCAAGGCGGACAACGGCAACCTCGAGGGTGCCGAGTTGGTCAACGTGAGAGAAGGGTCCGCGGCGCAGGAGGCGGGGCTGCGGGAAGGGGATGTCGTGACGAGGGTCGGGGACCGCCGTGTGCGATCCTCGGACGAGCTCGTGGTCGCGGTTCGGCGAGCGGGTGCGGGCTCCGACGTCCCCGTCGAGGTGATCCGGGGCGGGGCCCGGGTCGAGGTGATCGTCCGACCCACGCTGGGGTGACAGGGGAGCCACCACCAGACCCTTGTCCCGCCCGCCGTCGCGACGACGTATCCTCGAGGGCGATGTTCACTAACGTTGGGTGGTCCGAGCTCCTGGTGCTCGGCGTGATCGCGCTGGTCGTCCTGGGTCCCGAGCGCCTGCCCGAGGCCGCCCGCTGGCTCGCCTCCGCGATCCGCAAGGTCAAGGAGTTCGCCGGGTCCGCGCAGCAGCAGTTGCGCGACGACTACGGGACGGAGTTCGAGGAGTTCCGTGAGCCGCTCAAGCAGCTCAACGAGTTGCGGGGCCTCAACCCGCGCGCGATGGTGACCAAGCACCTCCTCGACGGTGACGACTCCCTGTTCACCGGCGACTTCGGGGCCGCGGCGCCGGCGGGTGGAGCAGCGGTGGCCGGCACGCCGACCACCGGACCCCGGCCGCAGGCGGCCGGCCCCGCCGCGTCCCCGCCGCCGCAGGACCCGCGGCCGTCGGGCGCGACCCCCGAGTGGGACCCCGACGCGACCTAGGGTCGGCGATCCGCGCCGGACCGGGGCGCGCACCGCCGTATCTCGACGGTCGTCACAGGTGCCGCGTGGTGTCGATCCCCAGGTTCATCCCCGCCAGACCCCGTGGGCGCACCGCCAGGGCGTCTGCGATCTCCCGGAAGGCCCGACCGGAGGGGGACTCCGGCTCCGCCAAAACGATCGGGGTGCCCTCGTCGCCGTGTTCGCGGACGGCCTGTTCCAGCGGGACCTGACCGAGCAGCCGCACCGGCGCTCCCACCGATCGGGACAGGTTCTCCGCGACCTCGGCGCCACCGCCGCTCCCGAAGACGTCCATGCGCGTGCCGTCGGGCAGCTCGAGCCAGGACATGTTCTCGATCACCCCGGCGATCCGCTGACGGGTCTGCAGGGCGATGGACCCCGCGCGCTCGGCCACCTCCGCCGCGGCCTGTTGCGGTGTCGTCACCACGAGGATCTCCGCTGACGGGATGAGCTGGGCGATCGAGATCGCGACGTCACCCGTCCCGGGTGGCAGGTCCATGAGCAGGACGTCGAGGTCGCCCCAGTACACGTCGGCGAGGAACTGCTGGAGGGCGCGGTGCAGCATGGGCCCGCGCCACACCACCGGGGTGTTCCCCTTGGTGAACTGGGCGATCGAGATCACCTTGACGTCGTGCGCGACCGGCGGCAGGATCATCTGCTCGACCTGCGTGGGCCGGGCGTCGGTGCCGAGCATCCGGGGTATCGAGTGTCCGTAGATGTCGGCGTCGAGAACGCCCACGGACAGACCGCGGGAGGCGAGGGCGGTCGCGAGGTTGACGGTGGCGGTGGACTTGCCCACCCCGCCCTTGCCGGAGGCGACCGCGTACACCCGGGTGAGGTTCCCGGGTTGGGCGAACGGGATCACCGGTTCGGACGCGTCCCCCCGCAGGTGCTTACGCAGTTCGGTGCGTTGCGCGTCGTCCATCACGTCGAGCTGGACCACGACCTCGCCCACCCCGGGGACATCGGTCACCGCGGAGCGGACGCGGTCCGTGATGGTGTCCCGCATGGGGCACGTGGCCACGGTCAGGTAGATACCGATGTCGACGCGGCCGGTCGCGGTGTCGACGTCGACGCTCTTGACCATGCCGAGTTCGGTGAGCGGTTTACGGATCTCCGGGTCGTCCACCTTGGCCAGAGCGGCACGGATCGATTCTTCGCTGGGTGCACTCATGATGGCCCGAGTCTAGGCGGCGGGGGACGGGGTGACGATTCAGGCCGGTGGCGGAACGCAGAACGGCGGGATGCAGGGGAGACCGAACAGCGGCGGCGCGGGAGGGGCGGCCGGACCGGGGACCGTGGGCGAGGGCAGGGCCGGAGCCGTCTCGGCAGGCGCGGAGGTCGGCGGGGTCGGGGAGGTCGGGGGTGTCGACGGCGGGGTCGCCTCGGTGCAGCCCGGGACCGGGGGGGCGGGCTCACCGGGGACGGCCGGCGCGGGCGCAGCGGTGGGATCACCCTCCCAGCCCTCCGGGCAGTGCGCCGGCGGCTCGACGGTCGGCTCGGGCCGGTGGATCTCCGGAAGGTCCGCGGGCAGCGGGTAGGCGTTGACGGCGTAGCCGTGGGCCCAGGCGTTGACGTTGGCCACGTAGGCGAGGGAGTTGTTGTAGGCGAGGACCGCCCGGGTGCGTGCGGCCGGATCGCCCATCGAACCGCCCTGGTCGCACAGGAGCGTGGCGGCGGCGAGCGCACCGTCGTAGATGTTGTTGGGATCGGCCACGGAGTCGTCGTTGCCGTCGCGGCCCAGCACCGCCCACGTGGACGGGATGAACTGCACCGGTCCCACCGCGCGGTCGAACTGGTGGTCACCGTCGAACCGGCCACCGTCGGTGTCGGTGATGACCGCGGTCCCGGGCATCGACCCGTCCAGGCGGGGGCCGAGGATCCGGCCGAGGGTGTTTCCGTGGGGGTCGAACAACCCGCGGCCCTGGTTGGACTCCACCTGCCCGATCCCCGCCAGCAGCGTCCAGTCCATCTCGCACGAGGGCGTCTGGGCGTTGAGACGGTCCGTGGCGCGGTGGTAGGCGTCGAGCGCGATCCCGGGGATGCCCAGGGGGCCGTCGGGGATCGTCGCGGGCACGATGTGCGCGGCGCCGGGGTCGGTGGTCTCCGGCGGCGGCGGTGGGGCGTCGGGGGAGGTCGGGGGGACGGGCGTCTCCGTGATCGTCGGGACCGTGGTGGACGTCTCGGCGATCTGGTTGATGTCCGGGGCGCCGGTGGGTCCGGTGTTGTCGACCGAGAGCCCGACGGCGGCGAGCACGGCGATCGCGCCGGCGGTGACGGCTCCGCTCGTCAGGACACGACGATCGGTGGTGTACACGCTGTGACGCAAAGATCCCCCTACAGATTCCGGACGACGTCGGCGACCGGGTGAGCCGTCACGCCGCCGTCCGCGCTGACGCTACCCGCGGCCCTCTGGGTGTGAATCGGGTTTCCCGCCATCGGTGTTACGTCCGTCCGCTCCGAGGTCCGCGAGCAGCGTCTCGATCCGGTCCACCGAATCCCGGAGGTCGTCGAGTTCGCGTCGCAGGTAGTCGCGGGTGACGGTCTCGCCCACGGACAGCCTGACCGATGCGAGTTCGCGGGCCAGGAACTCGGTGTCGGCCTTGGTCTGGGTGGCCCGCAGTCGATCCTCCCGGACCGAGTCCTTGTCGCGGTCCTCCTGCCGGTTCTGCGCGAGCAGGATGAGCGGCGCCGCGTAGGCCGCCTGGGTGGAGAACGCCAGGTTGAGGAGGATGAACGGATAGGGGTCGAAGCGCAACGCCACCACCGCGACGTTGATGAAGATCCACACGATCACGAGGATCGTCTGGATGAGGAGGTACGTGCCGGTGCCGAAGAACCGGGCGATCCTCTCGCTGTACCTGCCGACCGCGTCGGAGTCGAAGCTGATGCGGGGTCGGCGGGAGGTGACCGGGGTGGAGAGCGAGGAGCGGATGCCGGGCTCGGTCACGGTCGCGCCTCCCTGTCGTCGTGGAGATCCATGTCCCGCCAGTCCTCGGGGAGGAGATGGTCGAGGAGGTCGTCGACCGCGACCGCGCCGAGGAGGTGGCCCTCGTCGTCGACCACGGGTCCGCACACCAGGTTATAGGTGGCGAAGAACCTGGTCACCGAGTCCACCGAGTCGGTGGGGCGCAGCGTCGACAGGCTGGTGTCCACGGTCTCGGCGACCATCGTCGACGGAAGCTCCCGCAGCAGCGCCTGGATGTGGACACAGCCCAGGT
The DNA here is from genome assembly GCF_937873725.1 of uncultured Dietzia sp. Lineage (GTDB taxonomy): Bacteria > Actinomycetota > Actinomycetes > Mycobacteriales > Mycobacteriaceae > Dietzia. Next base: position 16,348 of record NZ_CALMYY010000042.1, on the reverse strand, counting down.
ATTTGCCGGTCGGGGTGGCGGTGGGGGGCCGGACCACAAAGACGAGGCTCGCGAGGGCCGGGCTGAGATCGGGATTGCGGCAGTGGGCCAGCGCCTCGGCGACCGTCGTCTGAGGGGCGAGGATGATCGGCTCCGGGGTCATGAGACCGCCCGCGGTGTCGGCGTCGAACGTGAGCAACCGGCGCACGGGGGCGGAATCCTCCGGGTTCATCCGTTCGAGGAAGGATTCCGCGTCCTGCGCGGGCAACTCGCTGAGCAGGTCCGCCGCGTCATCGGGGTCCATCGCCTCGAGGACGTCCGCCGCCCGTTCGAGTTCCAGCCGGGTGACGATCTCCGTCTGTTCGTCGTGCGGCAGCTCCTGGAGGATGTCCGCCAACCGCTCGTCGTCCAGGGTCCGGGCCACCTCGAGGCGCCGGACCTCGGGCAGCTCGCGCAGCGCGTGCGCGACGTCGGCCGGGCGCATGTCCGCGTAGTGCTCCACGAGGCTCTCCGCGCCGTGCTCGGGTGTCCCGATGGCGTCGTCGTCCAACCCCTGGATCCGGCTCCAGGGGTAGATCGACACCGGACCCCGCCTGCCGAGGGGTCCGCGCCCGCGGCGCGGGCGGACCGCGAGCCGGGAGACCAGCCAGTCGCGGGTGCGCTGTCGTTCGATCTCCACGTCCACGACCTGGAAGCGCGTGGTGTCCGCGCCGTCAGTGGTCCCCGGGGCGGTGCGGTCCTGCTCGACCCCGATGATCGAGTCCACCAGTGCGCCCAGCACCAGGTTCTCTCCCGGTCGGGAGGTGAAGCGGTGCAGGTTGATGGTCCCCGAGACGAGGGTGACCGAGCGGGGCTCGACGGTGGCCACCCTGAGCATGGGGACGAAGATCCGGCGCCGGGTGGGCAGCTCCACCACGAGTCCGATGACCCGGGGTTGTTTGTGCCGGGTCCGCATCGTCACCACGACGTCTCGAACCCTTCCGATGTCGTCCCCGTCGGGGCCGATCACCGAGAGTCCGGCTAGCCTGGCGACGAAGGCCTTGTTGAGGTTCGCCATGCGGACCAGGCTAGTCACCGAGGGGCGGACCGTGTCCGTCCGCACCGGAGAAGAGGGAGTGCCCGCGAATGATCCCCGCCCCCCACCCGGCGCCGTCGGCGTCCGCCGCGATCGCCGAACTCCGGGCCCGTCCCCGGCGAACGGTCCTCGCCGTTCCCGGCAGCAGCGTCAAGATGATCGGCAAGGCCCGCGGGCTGCCGGTCGACGAGGTCTTCCTCGACCTGGAGGACGCGGTCGCGGGTCCGGCCAAGGCGCAGGCCCGCGAGAACGTCGTCGAGGCGCTGGTCCACGGTGGATTCACCGCGCCGACGGTGGTCGTCAGGGTGAACGCGTGGGACACCGAGTACACGGTCCGAGACGTGACCGAGGTGGTCGGTCGCGCGGGGGCCCACGTCGACGCACTGCTCCTGCCCAAGGCGCGGACGGCCGCGGAGGTCACCGCCCTGGATCTGGTGCTGACCCAGGTCGAGAGGACCGCGGGTCTGCCGGTGGGCTCGATAGGGATCGAGCCGCAGATCGAGGACGCCCTCGGGCTCACCAACATCCATGAAATCGCCACCGCCAGTCCGAGGGTCCTCACCCTGGTGTTCGGACCCGCCGACTTCATGGCCTCCGTCGGGATGCGCACCCTCACCGTCGGGGAACAGCCGGAGGGATACGAGCCTGGTGACGCCTACCATCACGTGCTGATGACGATCCTCGTCGCCGCCCGGGCGCACGGTCTCCAGGCGATCGACGGCCCGTTCCTCAAGGTCCGCGACGAGGAGGGCTTCCGACGGGCCGCGGCCCGCACCGCGGCCCTGGGCTTCGACGGGAAATGGGTACTCCACCCGGCCCAGGTGGACGCGGGGAACGAGGTGTTCAGCCCCCGCCAGGACGAGTTCGACAAGGCCGAGGGCATCCTCGCCGCGTACGCGCACTCCACGTCGGTGGAGGGTGGGGCCCGGGGCGCGGTCATGTTCGGCGACGAGATGCTGGACGAGGCCAGCCGTAAGATGGCCTCGGTGGTGTCCGCCCGCGGCCGCGCGGCCGGGATGACGGTGTCGGACGCCGGAGATCCCGACCCGGACGGGCCGGAGACGGAAGGACGCAGCAGATGACCGCACCCGTGAACCCCAGGTCCGGGCGGCGCCCCGGGGGCCAGACCCCCGGGCTGCCCACCCCGCCCACCGGCTGGGTGGTCGGGTCGTACCCCACCTACGCCCAGGCGCAGGCCGCCGTGGACCACCTCGCCGACGAGGACTTCCCCGTCCACGAGGTGACCATCGTGGGGGTGGACCTCATGCAGGTCGAGCGGGTCACCGGTCGCCTGACGTGGCCCAAGGTCCTCCTCGGGGGGCTCGCCACGGGAGCGTGGCTCGGCCTGTTCGTGGGGCTGTTGATCGGGATGTTCACCCAACCCATGTGGGGAGTGGTCCTCACCGGTCTGGTCGCGGGCTCCGTCTTCGGGGTGGTCTCTACGTCGCTGTCCTACGCGGCGACGCGCGGCAAGCGCGACTTCGCGTCGACCTCCCAACTCGTCGCCGGACGCTACGACATCCTGTGCGAGCCGGCCGATGCGGAGAGGGTCCGCGACGAGCTCGCCCGCCTCGGACTCAAGTGATGCCCGCCGGCGGCTCGGTCGATCCGTCGGCCGTCCTCGCCGCGGTGCGGGAGCACCTGGTCACCCACCTCGGTCCCGACCCGCAGGAGGCGTCGGTGACCTTCCTCGGGGCCGCCCCGATCCGGGTCTTGCGGTTCGTCGAGGTGGAGACGGGCCTGGTCCGGTACGCCTCGCTCGGGTGCTCGGCGGAACCGATGGGGGACCCGTCCGCACTCGTGCCCGACCCGACCGCCCCGCGCGCGGAGCTGTCACTCGTGCTGCGCGGCGGGGTGGACGGACTGGTCCGCGCTCTGGCCGTCCTGGCGGCGGCGCCCGCTGTCGAGGGGCTCGTCCTGACGGAGGGCGCGCTCGTGGACCTGGGCGAACCGCTGTGGCCGGGCGCGGCGTTCACCGCGGTCGTCCTCCGTGCGCCCGAGATCCCGGACGTCGAGGTGGGTGGGGACGCGGCGCCGGTCAGGGTGTTCCGCGCGGTTCCGGTGACGCACACCGAGGCCGCGTGGGTTCGCCTCAAGGGTGCCGCGGAGCTCGAGGAGGCGTGGTCGGAGGCCGGTATCGACGTGACCGACCCGGCGCGCCGCGCGGTCAACCCCGGACTGACCCGGTGACTAGAGCCAGCTGTTCTTCCGGAACAGCAGGAACAGTCCCCCGCACGCCGTCAGCATGAACCCGAGCACCAGGAAGTAGCCGTACTCCATGCGCAACTCGGGCATGTGGTCGAAGTTCATCCCGTAGACGCCCGCGATCATGGTGGGGACGGCGGCGATCGCCACCCAGGCCGAGATCCGCCGCATGTCGGTGTTCTGCCGCATCCCGACGATCGCCACGGCGGCGTGGACGAGCGAGGTGACCTGCTCGTCCAGGGTGGCCACCTGCGCAGTGACCAGGGAATGGTGGTCCTGGACGTCACGGAAGTAGTGCCGGATCTCGCTGGGAACCATGCCGAGGTGATCCCCGGCGAGCCTGCGCAGGGGCACGACGAGCGGGGAGATGTTGTGCTTCAGCTCGAGCAGTTCCCGCTTGAGGAAGTAGATCTGTTCGATGTCCACGGGGGTGCGCGGCGCGAAGACCCCGGACTCCAGCTCGTCCACATCCCGGCTCATCCCCTCCGCCGCCTCGAGGTAGCTGTCCACCACGCGGTCGGCCACGGCGTGCATGACGGCCGCGGGCCCCTGGAGGAGCCGCTCGGGTGCACGCTCGAGTTCCTCGCGGATCCCGGCCAGGCCGCCGAACTCCCCGTGGCGGATCGTCACCACGAAGTCCCGGCCCAGGACCACCATGACCTCGCCCGTGGACACGATGTCGCTGGCCTCCGTCACGGACTCGTGCGCGAGGTAGCTGACGGTCGACATGTTGAGCACCAGGATGCCGTCGTAGGCCTCGAGCTTGGGTCGCTGATCCCCGCTGGTCGCGTCCTCGGTGATCAACTCGTGGAGCCCGAACTCCCGGGACAGCGACTCCATCTGATGCTGGTCCGGGGCGTGGAGGCCGATCCACACGAAGCCCTGCCCGGTGTCGCGCACCCGTCGGATGGCCGCGCGGTGGGTGAACCTGCCCTGTTCGCGCACGCCGTCGACGTAGACGCCGCAGTCCACCACCGCACGTTCGGTGGGAACGTGGAGCCGGGAGACCGGCGGTGTCGGGGACACCGCCCCGATCCGTCGTCGTCCGATACTCGGCACGGGCGCTCCTCTCATCCTCTCGCACGACAGTATCGGTCGGTGGACCTCGGCGTGACGCGGCCTGGGTTCTGCTGGGAGACTGGCGGTCGGGTGCCGCGCCGACGGGTGCGGACGGGGTGAGAAAGGACGTGGTCGGATGCTGCGGACAGGGGCACGGGCCGGGGTGCGGGCGTTGGCTGTCTCCGGGGTCCTCGCGGTGGTGTCGAGTGGGTGTCAGGCGCAGTCGTCGATCGTTCCGGCGCACGACTCCGATCCGGTGGTGGTGATCGAGACCGCCTCGTTCGGGGAGTCGGAGATCATCGGTCACATCTACGGCAACGCCCTGACCCGGTCCGGCACCAGGGTCACGCAACGTCCCCGGTCCGGCACCCAGGCCGAGGTGGTCGAGGCGGTGACGACCGGGGACGCCACGTTCACCATCGGGTTCACCGGAGAGCTGCTCCGCATGTTCGACCCGGGTTCGACGGCTGTCGAGGCCGACGAGGTGTACGCGGCGATGATGGCGTCGCTGCCGGAGGGTGTGACCGCGGCGGACCCCGCGCCGGCGGAGGACGCGCCCGTCTACGTGGTGACCCGGCACACGGCAGAGGTGTTCGGGCTCCGGTCGATGTCCGACCTGGCCGGCCGGTGCGGCGAGTTCACCCTCGGCGCCCGCGCGGAGGCGCTGGCGGACCGGGAGCTCGCCGGCGCGGTGGGGGACACCTACGACTGTGGGTTCGGTCGACGGGTGGCCCTGGGCCCCAGCCCACGCGTGGTGTTCGAGGCGTTGCGCGCCGGCGAGATCGGGGTGGGGCTGGTCCAGTCGGCCGACCCGATCCTGGACCCGGACGACATGGTGCCGTTGGACGACGACAAGGACGCGATACCGGCGCAGAACGTCGTCCCGGTCTTCCGGAAGGGTTCACTCTCGGAGGACGGGCTCGCGCTGGTCAACAGGATCAGCGGCGAGCTGACCACCGAGGACGTGCGGGAGCTGTTGCTGGGGGTGGAGTTCGGGAGCGCGACCCCGGTCAGTCTGGCGAACTACTGGCTGGACTCGCACGGGTACTGAGACGGGCCCGTCCGCGGCGTGCGGACGGGCCCGTCATGTGCGTGGTGCCCGGACGGACCGGGCGACCGTCAGGCGAACGCCTCGTCGACCAGTGCCTTCTGCTCGACCGCGTGCACCTTGCTCAGGCCGGTCGACGTGGCGGCCATGGCCCGGCGGGAGACCCGCTTGAGCGGCGGGAACTCCGGGATGACGTCAGGCAGGTTGAGCGCGAGGAAGCTCCAGGCGCCCTGGTTGGCGGGTTCCTCCTGCACCCACCGGACTTCGGCGACGTTCGGGTAGTGCGCGAGGGCCTCGCGCAGGCGACGGAACGGGATCGGGTGGATCTGCTCGAGTCGCACGATGGCGAGGTCGTCGCGGCCCTCCTTCTCCTGGCGGGCGGCGAGCTCGTAGTAGAGCTTGCCCGACACCAGCAGCATGGTCGTGACCTTCTCCGCGTCCTTCGCGTCGTCGGCGAACACCGGGTCGTCGATCACCGACCGGAACTTGCCCGTGGTGAGCTCGGCCAGTGGGCTGACGGCCTTCTTGTTTCGGAGCATCGACTTGGGCGTGAACACCACCTGGGGGCGTTTGATGCCGTCGGTGGCGTGGCGCCGCAGGAGGTGGAAGTAGTTCGCCGGGGTGGACGGCTGCGCGACGGTCATCGACCCCTCCGCGCAGAGCTGGAGGAAGCGCTCGATGCGGCCGGACGTGTGGTCCGGTCCCATGCCCTCGTGGCCGTGCGGGAGGAGCAGGGTCACGGAGGACTTCTGCCCCCATTTGGCCTCTCCGGACGAGATGTACTCGTCGATGATGGTCTGCGCGCCGTTGACGAAGTCGCCGAACTGGGCCTCCCACATGACCAGGGCCTCCGGGTCGCCGACCGAGTACCCGTACTCGAAGCCGACCCCGGCGTACTCGGTGAGCGCCGAGTTCCAGACCTCCAGGCGACCCTGCGCGTCCTCCAGGTTCTGGAGCGGCGAGTAGGTCTCGGAGGTGGTCTTGTCCACCACCACGACGTGACGCTGCGTGAAGGTGCCGCGCTGGGAATCCTGTCCGGCGAGCCGGACGGTGCGGCCCTCGCGGACGAGTGAACCGATAGCGAGGAGTTCCGCGAACGCCCAGTCGATGTTGCCGTTGTACGCCATCTTCTGACGCGCCTCGTAGACCGGCTTGACGCGGGGGTGGATGTGGAAGTCCTCGGGGAGGTTGCCGAACGCGTCGCCGATCGAGTGGATGACCGACTCGTCCACGGCGGTGACGAGCCGCTTGGGTAGCGGCTGATCCGGCTCGATGGACTCGGAGGCCTTGACCGGGTGCTTCTCGAGTTCGCGTACCTCGTTGAAGACCCGCTCGAGCTGCCCCTGGAAGTCGCGGAGGGCGTTCTCCGCCTCCTTCTCCGTGATGTCGCCACGACCGACGAGGTCGTCCGTGTACGACTGGCGGACGCTCTTCTTGCCGTCGATCACCTTGTACATCCGCGGCTGCGTCATCGACGGGTCGTCGGCCTCGTTGTGTCCGCGACGGCGGTAGCAGACGAGGTCGATCACGACGTCCTTCTTGAACTGCTGACGGAAATCCATCGCCAGGCGGGCGACGCGGACGCAGGCCTCCGGGTCGTCGCCGTTGACGTGGAGGATCGGCGCCCCCACCATCTTGGCGACGTCCGTGCAGTACTGGCTCGACCGACCGGCCTCGGGCGCGGTCGTGAACCCGATCTGGTTGTTGACCACGATGTGGATGGTGCCACCGGTGCGGTATCCGTCGATGAGCGAGAGGTTGAGGGTCTCGGCGACCACGCCCTGGCCCGCGAACGCCGCGTCACCGTGGAGCATGAGGGGGACCACGGGGTACTCGGCCCGCCACTCGGGATCCTCGATGAGGTCCTGCTTGGCGCGCACGATCCCCTCCAGGACCGGGTCGACGGCCTCGAGGTGGGAGGGGTTCGCGGTGAGCGAGACCTTGATCTCGTTCTCGCCGAACATCTGGTACTGGATTCCCTCGGCCCCGAGGTGGTACTTGACGTCACCCGAGCCGTGCGCGGCCGAGGGGTCCATGTTCCCCTCGAACTCGGTGAAGATCTGCCGGTACGGCTTGCCCACGATGTTCGCCAGGACGTTGAGCCGGCCGCGGTGCGGCATGCCGATCACGACCTCGTCGAGGGCGAACTCGGCCGCCTCGTCGATGACCGCATCCATCATGGGGATCACGGACTCCGCGCCCTCGAGCGAGAACCGCTTCTGGCCGACGTACTTGGTCTGCAGGAAGGTCTCGAACGCCTCGGCCGCGTTGACCTTGGACAGGATGTACTTCTGCTCCGCGACCGTCGGCTTGTCGTCGACGCCCTCGAGCCGCTCCTGGATCCACTGCCGCTGCTCGTTCTCGAGGATGTGGGTGTACTCGATGCCGATCTTGCGGCAGTAGGCGGCGCGCAGCGCCGACAGGACGTCCCGGAGGCGCATCTTGTCCTTGCCGACGAAGCCGCCGACCGAGAACTTGCGGTCCAGATCCCACAGGGTCAGCTCGTGGGAGTTGACGTCCAGGTCGGGGTGGAAGGTGCGCCTGCGCTGGGCGTGCCGACCGTCGAGCGGGTCGATGTCGGACATGAGGTGCCCGCGGTCACGGTAGGCCGCGATGAGCTCGAGGACGCGGGCGTCCTTGTCCACGCGCGGGTCGGTGATGTCCTGACGCCACCGGACCGGCTCGTAGGGGATCCCCAGGACGTCGAAGATCTCGTCGTAGAACTCGTCGGCGAGCAGCAGGCGGTGGATCTCGCGCAGGAACTCGCCGGACTCGGCACCCTGGATGATCCGGTGGTCGTAGGTGGAGGTGAGCGTGGTGACCTTGCCGATGGCGTTCTTGGCCAGCAGTTCCTCGCTCGCACCCTGGAACTCGGCCGGGTACTCCATGGCCCCCACGCCGAGGATGGCGCCCTGACCCACGGTGAGGCGGGGCACGGAGTGCACGGTGCCGATGCCGCCGGGGTTGGTCAGGGAGATGGTGACGCCCGAGAAGTCGTCCATCGTGAGCTTGCCCACGCGGGCGCGGGCCACGATGTCCTCGTACGCGTCGAGGAAGCCGCGGAAGTCCAGCGACTCGCATTTCCGGATCGCGGCCACGACGAGGGAGCGACCCGACTTGGTCTTCATGTCGATCGCCAGACCGAGGTTGATCCCGGTCGGGGTGACGGTGTTCGGCTTGCCCTCGATCTCCTCGAAGTGGTTGTTCATGTTGGGGTAGGCCTTCACGGCCTGCACCATCGCGTACCCGATGAGATGGGTGAAGGAGATCTTGCCGCCGTGCGTGCGCTTGAGGTGGTTGTTGATGACGACGCGGTTGTCGATCATCAGCTTGGCCGGTACCGCCCGGACGGACGTCGCGGTGGGCAGGGACAGCGACGCGTTCATGTTCTTGACGATCGCGTTGGCGGGACCACGGAGGACCGTGTTCTGGGCCTCCTCCGGCGGCGCGTACTCGGGCCGGGTCGTCCGCCTGGCGGCGGGCGCGTCGGGCTTGTTCCGGGTCTCGGGCGTGCGCACCGGGGCGGGGACGCCCTGCCCCCGTGCCTTGCGAGCGGGAGCGGAGTCCGCCGCCGGCTTGGCCGCCACATCCGCCGCGGTGGCGTCCGGTGTGACGTCGTGCACGGTCGTCTCCGAGGTCTCGGCGGCCGCCGGGACCGGGGTGGCGTCGTCACCCCCGCGCGCCCGGGGCCGGCCGGGCGCCGTGCCGTTGGACGAACCCCCACCGGGGGGAGAGGCGGCCCCGGGGTTCGCGTCGAAGAACTCGTGCCAGGACGTGTCCACGGAGGACGGGTCCTGCGAAAAGCGCTCGTACATCTCGTCCACGAGCCACTGGTTCTGTCCGAACTGTGAGACGTTGTTGCTCACGATGCTGTGGTGCCTCTCTGATCTGTGGTGGGTTTCACACGCCGATGGACCCAGGCTAGACGCTCCGCGCGTTCTCGGCCTTGCGATCTCACCTGACAGGGGGATGCGTCACCGAGGTCCGTCCGCCCGGTCACGCGGCGGGCCACGCCTCCGGGGGTGCGCCGAAGGTCGCGTCGGCGGTGTCCACCACGACCCGCCCGAGCCTGCGGTTCCCCCAGCCGCCCACCGCGGCGCCGATCCCCGCCGGGGCGAGTTTGCCCATCGCGAGGGTGGCGCGCCTGACGGCGAACTTCCGGACGAACCGGGACACCATCCGACGGTTGACCTCCTTGAGCCCGGGGATGCGCAGTGACCGGGCGGCGAGGGAGCCGCCGGCGGTCGACCCGCCGCCCGAGCTGATCGCGTTCGACAGGATCGCCGTGCCCGAGGCGCCCAGCATGACCGTCATCACGAGCAGTTCCTCGTGATCGCCGTCGCGCACGTCCAGTCCGTGGACCTCGGCCACGGCGAGCGTGTAGAACGCAGCGGCCTCGAGGAAGACGATCGACTCGGCGCCGATCGCGCCGACCGCGACGACGGTGCCCACCCCGGGCACGGCGCCGGCCGCGCCGACCGCGACGCCGGACACGGTGACCATCGCGAGGAACCGCGAGTCCAGTGTCCTGCGGATCTGCGCGGGGCTCTGATCGGGATGGCGCTCGCGGATCAGCCGCACGTAAGCCCGGGCCACACCGGACTGGGTCCGGATGGCCCGGCGCAGGACCGCCGTGATGACCCCGGCGACGGGTCCTGCGAGCTCGGTTTCTGCGGGGGCGCGGTCGGCCATGGGGCACTCCTCGGGTGTGGTCGCGGAAGAGACCGCGTGGACGGGTGTCCTGAGCGGCCCGCGTTGTCTCACCACCGTACGGAGATCGGGGAGGCGGGGTACGTCACGGCAGCACGCGCTCGGTGTAGGTGTTGCCGAAGACGCGGTCCGGATCGAGCCGGTCCCGGACGGACACGAAGTCGCCGAAGTGCTCGATCATGTGCGACAGGTCGGCCGCGGTCCGGGTGTGCATCTTGCCCCAGTGGGGGCGGCCGCCCGCGGCGAGGAAGATCTCCTCGGCGAGCCGGAAGAGCTCCGTGTGGTCCATCAGGTGGAACTGGTGCACGGCGATGTAGCAGACCTCCCTGCGGTGCGCGGTGGAGAGCCAGACGTCGTCCGCGGCGGCGAACCGCACCTCCACGGGGAACGGCGTGACGATGCCGGAGCGGTCGATCGCCTCGCGCAGGTCCCGGAGGACGGCGGAGGCGGCGTCCACGGGCACCGCGTACTCCATCTCCCGGAAGCGGACGCGACGTGGCGAGGCGAACACGCGGTAGCTGCGGTCGGTGAAGGTCCGAGCCGACAACGCACCGGAGGCGACGCGGTTGAGCCGGGGCGTCAGCGACGGGCGTCGGGCCGCGGCGCGGCACAGGGCACCGAACACCTCGTTGGACAGCAACTCGTCACTGACCAGCTCCCGGATCCTGCCCACCGGCCTGAGGGCGGTGTCACCGGGGAGCCGGGTGTTGCGCTTGACGTTGACGGCGTCGGTGTGGGGGAACCAGAAGAACTCGGCGTGGTCGGCCGAGCGCGCGAAGCCCTCGAGGTCCTCCAGCGCGGCGGAGAGGGTCCACGGGCGTTCCTCGGCCCGCAGCGCGAACGCGGGCACGCAGTGGATCGTCATCTTGGTGATGATCCCGAGCGCGCCGATCCCGAGCCGCGCCGCCTCGAAGACGTCCTGGTGCGACGTCCTCGAACACGTGAGGGCGGTCCCGTCGGCGGTGACCAGCTGGAGCCCGACGACGGTCGCGGGGAGTCCGGGGGCGCTGCACCCCGTCCCGTGGGTGCCCGTGGACACCGCCCCGGCCAGGGACTGTTCGGCGAAGTCCCCGAGGTTGGGCTGGGCCAGCCCGAGGTCCCACAGCAGGGGGCCGAGCCTGTGCAGGCGCGTGCCCGCCCAGACCGTCACGTCGGCCCCGTCGACCCGCCCGTCCGCGTCGAGGGTGGGGACGATCGACTCGATCCCGGTGAGGTCGTCCAGCGAGACCAGGACGCCGTCGGTCGCGGCGGCCGGGGTGAAGGAGTGCCCGGCGCCCACGCACTTGACCCGGCTGCCCCGGTCCGCGGCCTCCGTCACCACCGCGGTGACCTCCGCGACCGTCGTCGGTCGGGCCCGCCCGGACGGGGAGGCGAGGACGTTTCCGGCCCAGTTCTGCCACGGTGCACTCGAGGTGGTCATGGGAGCGGAGATTACCCGCCCGGGCGGGACGAGGGGCCGCCCCGGCCGAGGGATGGCCGGTCCGGATCCGGGTCGTCGTGCGGTCGGGGTGGTCGCTGTGAACGGTGTCAACGAGGACCTCGTCGTCGTACCATGGACGGGTGACCAGACGACTTCCCGCCGATCAGCGCCGAGCGCAACTCCTCCGTGCCGCCCTCGAGATCGCCGAGCACGACGGGTTGGCCGCCGTGACCGTGCGCGGGGTGGCGGAGCGGGCCGGGGTCTCCCTCGGCGTGGTCCACTACTGCTACACCGACAAGGAGGAATTGCTGCGCGAGCTGATCGGGACCGTCAACGCCGAGGTCCACCAGGCCGCCACGGCGTTCGTCAGCGTCGACTTCGATTCGGCGGTCCGCGGCGAGGAGGGTCTGCGCCGGAGGCTCTACGACGCGATCGACCTCATCTGGGCCGTCATCACCGCCTCCCCGGACCGGCAGCTGCTCAGCTACGAGATCATCTCCTACTCCCTGCGCACGTTCGGTCTGCCGGAGCGCGGCCTGGCCCGGGACCAGCAGCACTCCAACGAGGCGATCGTCCGGTCGGTGCTCGAACGCACGGCGGAGTCCGCGGGGATGTGCTGGGCCATGGGCCTGGACGACATGGTGCGCGTGGTCATGGCCATCATCTCCGGCGTCGGACTGCGGTGGCAGATCTACCGGGACGACGACGAGGCCAACACGTTGCTCCACCGTGCCGTCGATCTGGTGGTCGCCAACGCGCGTCCGGCCGATGGCGCCTAGCGGCCGGGGTGCGCGGGTGCCGGACGTGCGGGACGCGCTCGATGCCGTGGAGTCCGCGACCGCCGGGCTCGACGCCCCCCTCGCCGCTCTCCACCTGCCCAGCCTGCGCGCGAACCTCGCCGATCTCACGACCCGCGCCGGGGGGACGAGGATCCGGATCGCCAGCAAGTCGGTGCGGTGCCGGGGCGTCCTCGAGGAGGTGCTCGGTCACGGGCTCAGCGGCGACGCCGCCGTGCGGGGCGTCATGGCCTACTCCCTCGCCGAGGCCATCTGGCTGGTGGGCGAGGGGTGCGACGACGTCCTCCTGGGGTACCCGACCGTCGACCGGGGCGCCCTCGCGGCCCTCGGGCGGGATCCGCGGGCGCTCGACGCCGTCACCCTCATGGTGGACGAGGTGCGCCAGCTGGAGATCGCCCGGGATGCGGGGGCGGGCGGTGCGCGGGTGTGCGTCGACGTGGACGCGTCACTGAGGCTCGGTCCGATCCATCTGGGCGTCCGCCGCTCGCCGCTCCGGGGACCCGTGGAGGTCGAGCCGCTGGTCCGGAGCGCGGTGGGGCTCGGCTTCCGGGTGGTCGGCGCGATGTTCTACGAGGCGCAGGTCGCCGGCGTCCCCGACGACGTCCGCGGCGTCGGCCTGGTCAAGGCGCTGTCCATGCGCCGGCTCCTCGGACTGCGGGCGGCGGTGGCCGCGACCATCACCGACCTCACCGGGCAGCGACCGGAGATCGTCAACTCCGGCGGGTCCGGCTCCGTCGCCGAGAGCGCCGCCGACCCTGCGGTGACCGAGGTGACCGCGGGGTCCGGGCTGTACGTGCCCGGGCTGTTCGACCACTACCGCTCCTTCACCCCGCGGCCGTCCCTGTTCTTCGCGCTGCCGGCCGTGCGGACCCCGGCTCGGGGCCTCACCACCTTCCTCTACGGCGGTTACGTGGCCTCCGGGGCGCCGGGCCCGGACAGGTTGCCGGTGCCGGCCAGGCCGGAAGGGCTGCGCTATCTGGGCAGGGAGGGTGCCGGAGAGGTCCAGACCCCCGTGCGCGGGGAGGTGGCGATCGGCGGCCGCGCCTGGTGGCGCCACGCCAAGGCCGGGGAGGTCTGCGAGCGGTTCGACACCATCCACGTGGTGGACCAGACTGCTCAGGGGCCGGCGGTGGTGGACCGCTGGCCCACGTATCGCGGGGAAGGGAAGTGTTTCGGATGACGGACGGCGCACCGACGACGGACGGGAGTCGGGCGCTGCTGCACGCCGAGGCCGTCTCGATCACGGCCGACCTCGTCTCCATCGACTCGACCAACACGGGCGATCCCGCCACGATCGGCGACGGCGAGACCCGCGTGTGCCGCCGGATCGCGGAGTACCTGGACGAGGTGGGGATCGCCAGCGAGTTGGTCGAGTCCGTGCCCGGGAGGGGGAGCCTGTTCGCCCGCCTCGACGGGGCGGACCCCAGGGCCGGCGGGCTGGTCGTCCACGGCCACGTCGACGTGGTCCCGGCGGTCGCCGGGGACTGGACGGTCCCTCCCTTCGCCGGCGAGATCCGCGACGGGTGGCTCTACGGTCGCGGCACCGTGGACATGAAGAACATGATCGGCATGGTCCTCGCCGTGGTCCGCCACTTCCGACGGGAGGGGATCGTCCCGCGGCGACCGCTGCTGCTCGCCTTCTTCGCCGACGAGGAGGCCGCGGGGATCATGGGCGCCAAGTGGGTCGTGCGGGAACGGCCCGAGATCTTCGACGGCATGACCCACGCCCTGAGCGAGGTCGGGGGGTGGTCCGTCCCCGTCGCCGGGCGTCGCCTCTACCCGATCGCGATCGCCGAGAAGGGCGTCGCGTGGGGCAGGATCAGCGCCCACGGCACCGCGGCACACGCCTCGCGCCCCACACCGGACAACGCCGTCGCCGCGATCGCCGGAGCCGTCCACCGCGTCGCCAGCACGGACTTCCCCGTGGCGCCGACCGAGGCGAACACCGCCCTCGCCCGGGTCGTCGGCGAGATCGCGGGGGTGAGCGGGGAGGTGGCCGACCTCCCGCGACACCTGGGGGTCCTGGGGCACTTCGGCCCGCTCGTCGCCGCGTCGCTCTCGCACACGGCGTCGCCGACGATCCTGTCCGCGGGGTACAAGACCAACGTCATCCCGGCCGAGGCGTTCGCGGAGATCGACTGCCGCGTCCTCCCCGGCGGCGAGGACACCTTCCGCGCCGAGATCGAGGCCGAACTCGGTCCCGACGTCTCGGTCGACTGGATCTGGGAACCCCCGATCTCGGCCCCCGCCGACGACCCCCTGGTCGGCGTCATCCGGGAGGCGGTCCGAGACGTCGACCCGGACTCGCTCGTCGTGCCGTACCTCCTTCCGGCCAGCACGGACAACAAGCACCTCGCGCCGCTGGGCATCGACGGCTACGGCTTCGTCCCGCTGCGGGTCCCCGACGACTTCGACGTGTTCGGCCACTTCCACGCCGTCGACGAACGGGTCCCGGTGGACGCGCTGCACTTCGGTGCGGACGTGCTCGCCCGCGTCCTCGGATCGGCGTGAGGGGCCCGCTCACCGGTAGTCCGCAGTCGACCTCACGGACCGGGCTGCCGGTCGACGTCTGGGTGCTCGTCGCGGCGGCCTTCGCGGTCGCGGTCGGCTACGGCCTCGTGGCACCCGTGCTCCCGCAGTACGCCAGGAGCTTCGACGTCTCGGTGACCGCCGCGTCGGTGGTGGTCAGTGCGTTCGCGTTCTTCCGGCTGGTGTTCGCGCCCGCGGGCGGTTTCCTGGTCGACAAGATGGGGGAGCGCTGGGTCTACATGACCGGGCTGCTCATCGTGGTGGTCTCGACCCTGGCCACCGGCCTCGCCCGGGACTACTGGCAGTTGCTGGTGTTCCGCGGCCTGGGCGGGCTCGGCTCGACCATGTTCACCATCTCGGCGATGGCACTGCTCACGCGCCTCTCGCCGCCCGGGGCCCGGGGGCGGATCGCGGGCCTGTACGCCACCGCGTTCCTCATCGGCAACATCGGCGGGCCGGTGATCGGTGGTCTGCTCGCGGGGTTCGGGATGCGGGTGCCGTTCTTCGTCTACGCGGGCACGCTGCTGGTGGCGACCGGGGTGGTCGGCATCTTCCTCCGCGGCGGGGGCAGACCGACGCCCGGCGACCGGACCGAGGGGCAGGAGGCCCTGCCCGTCGCCGAGGCGCTGCGGCACAGCGGGTATCGCGCCGCACTCGTATCGAGCTTCGTCAACGGCTGGAGTTCCTTCGGGGTGCGCGTGGCGATTGTCCCGCTGTTCGCGGCCGCCAGCTTCGACGCGGGGGCGGGGATAGCGGGCACGGCCCTCGCCTCGTTCGCGGTGGGAACCGCGAGCGTCGTGTCGATCGCGGGCTGGCTGTCCGACAGGTACGGCCGCCGACCGCTGGTGATCGGCGGGTTGGTGGTCTCCGGTTTCTCCACCCTCGTCCTGGGCTGGTGCGACACCGTTCCGCTGCTGGTGGCCGCGTCCGTCGTGGCGGGAATCGGGGCGGGGGTGCTCAACCCCGCGCAGCAGGCGGCGGTCGCCGACGTGGTCGGTGCCGATCGGGCGGGGGGGAAGGTGCTGGCGACCTTCCAGATGGCCAGCGACTCGGGTGCGATCCTCGGCCCCGTCCTGATCGGGCTGGTCGTGGATCTGGTCGGTTACACCGCGGGTTTCGCGCTCTCGGGTGCTCTCCTGTTGGCCGCCGTGGTGCCGTGGCTGTTCGCCAGGGAGACGCACGACCGCCCGAACCGGGTGGCCCCGGGGGAGTGACCTGCGTCGTCGTGTCGCGTGCGGGGCCTTCGACGCCGTAGCATGGGGCACCTCATGAATAATGAAAACGAGGACCGTACCGCCACCGCTGGCGACGAGGTCGACACCGCCGCCAGTACCCCCGATGTGACCGTGACCGAGGAGCAGGGTGACGGTTCCCCTTCTCCCGAGCCCGCCGCCGAGAAGCCGGAGCTCGCCGCCGAGCCCACCGCCGAGAAGCCGGCGCCCGCCGCCGAGAAGCCGGCGCCCGCCGCCGCGGTGCGCGAGCCGGTCGTGGCGCGGCCGGACGAGACCGACCCCCCGGCCCCGCCG
>NZ_CALMYY010000041.1 GCF_937873725.1 uncultured Dietzia sp. | reverse complement strand
GCCACAGCCGCTGGGACCATGCTGGCGGGGTGCTGGACTTCCCGCAGGCGCGGGGGGGGGGTGCCGCCGCCCGTGGGGGGGTGCCCGGGCCCCCCCCCGCGCCCGCCCCCCGCCCGCCGGCGTCCCGCCGCTCCCGGGTGAACCTGGCCTCCGGCCCGGAGGCGGACACCGCGAACGCCGCGTCCCCCGCCCCGACCGCGATCGCCACGCAGCGCACCCCCTCCTCCTGCTCGGACTCGTCGGTCGCGAAGCCGGACCGTCGCACGCGGTCCAACTCGGCGAGCATCGCGGCGGTGTCGACGATCGTCGTGTCGGTGTACCGGCGCATCCCGGCCCGGCCGAGCATGGCGAGCACCTCGTCGTCGTCGTCCTGCGCGATCAGCGCCTTACCCACGGCGGTGCAGTGCACCTCCACCCGTCGCCCCACCTCGGTGAACATCCGCATCGAGTGAGGCGAGGGCACCTGGGCGAGGTACACCACACCGTCCCCCTCCCGCACGGCGAGGTTGGCGGTCTCCCCGGTGGCTTCGACCACCGCGGACAGCACCGGCTCGGCCCAGGACAGCGTCGCGCGGCGGGCCGCCTCGCCGACCCGCTGGAGCCTCGGCCCGAGAAGGTAGTCGCGCCGGGCGTCGCGGCGGAGGTGGCCGGACTCCGCGAGCGTGCCGCACAGTCGGTGAACAGTCGCCGCGGCCAGACCGGTGTCCGCGCAGAGTTCCCCCAGCGTGGCGCGCCCACCCCGACGGGTCAACGCGTCCAGCAGCGAGAGCGCACGCTCGACGGACTGGACCCGCCCCCGCGCCGGACGCGCCGAGCTCATCGCCCCGCCTCACCGAGCAGGTCGAGTGCCGTCTCCAGCGGGCTCGCCGCATCATCGGCCCGGCCGTCGGTGTCCGTGTCGATCCACCGGATCCGATGGTCCCGACCGAACCACGACCGCTGCCGCCGGACGTACCTGCGCGTGCCGATCACGGTGCGCTCGTGCGCCCGGGACACCGCCTGCTCGTCGAGCGCGAGCCGGTCGTCCATCTCGTCGAGCACCTGCGCGTACCCGATGGCACGGCGGGCGGTGACCCCCTCCAGCAGCCCACCGGCGACCAGGTCGCGGACCTCCTCGACCAGTCCCCCGGCGAACATACGGGAGGTGCGGGCGGCCAGGCGGGCGTCGAGTTCCGGTAGCGCGCACCGGAGGCCCAGGAGCCGTGTCCCCCACCGTGGCTCACCGATCGTGGGGCGCGACGCGGAGAACGGTCGTCCGGTGATCTCCACGACCTCCAGCGCGCGGACCGTGCGGCGGGGGTCGGTCGGCAGGATGGTCCGCGCGGCCTCCGGGTCCACCCTCGCCAACTCGTCGTGAAGCGCCTGCACCCCCTCCTCCCCGAGGCGGCGCTCGAACCGGGCCCGGACGAGCGGATCGGTGTCGGGGATGGACCAGTCGTCGACCAGCGCCTGGACGTACAGCATCGAGCCGCCACACAGGATCGGGACGTGGCCCCGCTCCCGGATCTCGGCGATCTCGCGCTCCGCCTCGCGGCGGAAGTCGGCCACACTCGCCGTCTCGGAGACCTCGAGGACGTCGATCCGGTGGTGCGGGATGCCCCGACGCTCGGAGGGCGGGAGTTTGGCGGTCCCGATATCCATGCCGCGGTACTGCTGCATCGCGTCGCAGTTGACCACCTCCCCGCCCAGCCGCTCGGCCAGATCGAGGGCGAGGTCGGACTTCCCGGTCCCCGTCGCCCCAACCACCGCGACGGGCGCGGGCCCGCTCACGTGGGGCCACCGGGGGTCGGGGCCGCCGGCGACGGGAGATCCCACTGCGCGCAGTGGTAGCCCACGCCGAAGGGTGCCCAGGACTCGGCCCGGGTGGCGGCCCGCTCCCCGACCAGCCGGGCCAGGACACCCCACACCGGCCGGGTCCACCAGCCCACGGACTCCGCCACCGCGGCCCCCGGGTCGGGCAGCGCTCCGCCGCGCCGCACCCAGTCGGTCAGGGCGGCGTCGAGCGCCACGCCGCGGGGGTCCTCGGGGACCGGTGCCCGGGCGGCGAGGGAGGCGGGACCGTCCGCCACGACGACGACGAGGGCATCCGACACCGGGTCCCCCGGGGAGGATCCCTCGCCGGGGACGCCCACGAACGCTCTCGGGAGGTCGATCCCGGCGCGGTCGAGGAACCACCAGCCGAGCAGCGCCGAGTCAGGGACTTGCGAATCCCCCGCCTCCGGGCTGCCCGGTCGCCCGACCGGGATGGGTACCCCCCACCGGCCGAGGGAGGCCCGCACATCGCAGAGGGTGCGACCTTGGGGATCGGAGCCCAGGACCACCACGAGAGAGCACCCGGAGGCGGCGGACCTGAGCGCCGCCACGGCCCGCGCGACCTGATCGGCCGTGTCCGCCGCGGCCGCGCCGGACAATTCGGGCACCAGAACCGGCGCACCGGGCAACAGGACTACTGAGGTGCTCACACCCCGCCACCTTACTGACCTCCCCGGGAGCCGGCCCTCCGGACCCGACGGGGGCTCGTCGGCCAGTCGGCGGGGATCCACCGACTTCCGGCCGGTGGTTGGTACACACTAGGGGGATGCCGTCCCCGGGAGGGGCCGGCGAGGCGATGACCGGCGAGAGTCCGGTGACGGTGCCGTGTCACGCGGCAGAATGGAATGAGGACGAGATGAGCGACAACCCAGCCACCACCCCGGGCGACACGGACGCCGGGGGGGCCGCAGCGGCCCCCACACCGACTCCCGGGCCTCGCCCGGGTGCGCCTTCGCCCGCCGCACTGGCCCGGAAGATCGCCGCGAGACCCGCCACGTCCCCCGAACCACGGGTCGTCCGGGCCTCCGATCCGTCCGAATGGGGTCGGGTCGACGACACCGGTGCGGTGTTCGTCCGGACCCCGGACGGCGAGCGGCAGGTCGGTTCCTGGCAGGCCGGCGCCCCGGAGGAGGGCCTGGCCCACTTCGGCCTCCGCTTCGATGACCTCGTCGCGGAGGTCGCGCTGCTCGAAGCCCGCCTGGACTCCCATCCGCAGGACGCGCGCAAGACCCGCGCCTCGGCCGAGTCGCTCGCGGAGCAGATCCCGACCGCCGCCGCCGTGGGTGACCTGGACTCGCTCGCGGCCCGCGCCGCAGCGGTGATCGAGCGCTCCACCGCGGTGGAGAAGGACGCCCGCCTCCGTAAGGACGAGGAGCGGGCGGCCGCCGTCGCGCGTAAGGAGGCCCTCGCCGCCGAGGCGGAGGAGATCGGGGAGTCCTCCACCCAGTGGAAGGCCGCGGGAGACCGCCTCAGGACGATCCTCGAGGAGTGGAAGACCATCCGCGGGATCGACCGCAAGACCGATGACGCTCTCTGGAAGCGATTCTCCAAGGCGCGGGAGGCGTTCAACCGACGCCGCGGATCGCATTTCGCCGACCTGGACCGTAACCGGGCCTCCGTCAGGCGGGTCAAGGAGGACCTGGTCGAGCGCGCCGAGGCGATCTCGGGATCGACCGACTGGAACGACACCGCCACCGCGTTCCGACGGCTCATGGACGAGTGGAAGGCCGCGGGCCGGGCCCCCCGCGACGCCGACGACGCGCTGTGGAAGCGGTTCAAGGCCGCCCAGGACACCTTCTTCGACGCCCGGCACGCCGCGGCGGCGGAGCGCGACTCCGAGTTCGAGGGCAACGCCACCGCCAAGGAGTCCCTCCTCGCCGAGTTCCAGGGCCGAATCGACCCGGCCAGGGATCTGGCCGCCGCGCGGTCGGCGTTGCGCGAGCTGCAGACCCGGTGGGAGGAGATCGGGAAGGTTCCGCGGGAGAAGATGGGCCAACTCGAGGGACGGATCCGGGCGCTGGAGAAGTCGGTCTCGGACGCCGCGGATTCCGAGTGGCGCCGGACCGATCCCGAGGCCAAGGCCCGGGCGGCTCAGTTCTGGGTGCGGGTCGAGGATTTCGAGGCGCAGGCCGCCAAGGCGGACGCCGCGGGCCGGGCCGACGAGGCGGGCGAGGCCCGCGCGCAGGCCGCTCAGTGGAGGGAGTGGGCAGAGGCCGCGGAGAACGCCGTCGAGACCCGCTGACGCCGCCGCGTGGGTCGGTCGCCGCCGCCGGTCTCAGTCACCGTGGCGGGCGGACTCCTCCACGTCGAACTGCTCGGGCACCCGCGCGAACAGCACCCCGGCGAGGGTCATCACCAGAGCCAACACCAGGATCTCGCTGAGATACAACCCGATGCCGGGTGCACCGAACTGCGGGAAGTCGGGATTGGGGCCGCGTCCGGACTGGCGTAGCCAGATGGCCAGCACCCCGTAGACCGCGGCCACGCAGCTCGCGCCCCAGGCGATGCCCGCCGCCCACCATTTCTGGGTGAGGATCATCATGGCCCCGAACACGATCGTCCCGACGGAGTAGAGCAGCACAAAGACATGGGAGGGAAGGGACGTCTCCTGCTCGCGGGCGACCTCGGTGAAGAACAGCACGTCCAATCCCCGCACGCCCGCGCTGTGCGGAAGCGCGAGCGCGGCCGCGAGGAGGACGATCAGCACCGCTGAGGCCAGATATGCCTTCCCGATGACCAGCGTGCGGCCCAGGGCGCGGTCCCTGCGCCGCAACTCCGACTCGGCGTTCCGGGTGACGTCCATGATCCCCGCGATGGGGTCGGGTCGATCCTCGATGCTCACGTGAGGCATCCCTTCTCGGTGGTGTCGGCGCTGACCACGTCGAGGCGCAGGGTGGGCAGTCCGAGTCCCACCCCGATCGGCGGGGTCTCGGGCTTCTCGCCGGCCTCGTGACGGTCCCCCGCACGGGTGGCGCGGCAGGTCAGCACGCCGTCGTCGGCCAGCAGGTGGTGGGGGGCGGCCGCGGTGATCCGGGTGGTGATCACGTCCCCGGGACGGATCCGCCCGGCGTGCGCGCCGACGGGGGCGAAGTGCACCAGCCGCCCGTCTCGCGCCCGCCCGGTCATCCGGGCGGTGGCGGCGTTCTTGCGGCCCTCGTCGGCGGTGACGAGGAGCTCGACCTCGCGGCCGATCTGCGCCCGGTTCTCCTCGAGCGTGATGCGCTCCTGCAGGTCGATCAACCGCTCGTAGCGTTCCTGCACCACGGACTTGGGGATCTGGTCGCCCATCGTGGCGGCCGGCGTCCCGGGACGGGGCGAGTACTGGAACGTGTAGGCGCTGGTGAATCGGGCCTTCTCCACCACGTCGAGGGTCGCCTGGAAGTCCTCCTCGGTCTCCCCGGGGAAACCGACGATGATGTCGGTCGTGATCGCCGCGTGTGGCATGACGGCCCGGACCCTGTCGAGGATGCCGAGGAACCGCTCCGACCGGTAGGACCTGCGCATGGCGCGGAGGATCCGGTCCGAGCCGGACTGCAGCGGCATGTGGAGCTGGGGGCAGACGTTGGGCGTCTCCGCCATCGCCTCGATCACGTCGTCCGTGAACTCCGCCGGGTGCGGAGAGGTGAACCTGATCCTCTCGATGCCGTCGATCCGGCCGGCCGCCCGGAGCAGCTTGGCGAAGGCGCCCCTGTCGGAGGGCTCCCCGGGGTCGTGGAACGACCGTCCGTAGGCGTTGACGTTCTGCCCGAGAAGCGTTACCTCGATCACGCCCTCGTCCGCCAGGGCCTGCATCTCCGCGAGGACCTCACCGGGGCGCCGGTCCACCTCCTTGCCCCGCAGGGAGGGAACGATGCAGAACGTGCAGGTGTTGTTGCAGCCGACGGAGACCGACACCCAGCCCGCGTAGGCGGACTCGCGGGTGGCCGGCAAGGTCGACGGGAAGTGCTGCAGCGAGTCCGCGATCTCCACCTCGGCACGCTCGTTGTGCCGCGAGCGCTCGAGCAGGGCGGGCAGGTGCCCGAGGTTGTGGGTCCCGAACACCACGTCGACCCACGGCGCCCGTGACACCACGACGTCCTTGTCCTTCTGGGCGAGGCAGCCACCCACGGCGATCTGCAGCCGCGGATTGGCGTCCTTCCACGGTCGCAGGTGGCCGAGGGTGCCGTAGAGCCGGTTGTCCGCGTTCTCCCGGACGGCGCAGGTGTTGAACACCACCAGGTCGGGCAGGCTCCCCTCCGCCGGGTCCGCCTCACCCTCGAAGGGGACGTAGCCGGCGGCGTCGAGGACGCCGGAGAGCCGCTCCGAGTCATGGACGTTCATCTGGCATCCGAAGGTCCGCACCTGATAGGTGCGGACACCGACGCCCTCGACGCGGGCGTCCGCGTCTACCGTCTGCGGGTCGGTCACGAGAGAATCCACGCAGGCCAGGGTACTCAGCCCGACGCCTGGGCCGCCAATTCGGCGTTCACCACGGACATCGCCAACCCCGTGGGATAACCCCGCCGGGCGAGGAAGGCCACCAGCCTGCGCTTCTCCCCCTGGATATCCGCCCCGGGGCCGATCGCCGCCGGCTTTCTCGCCAGGCGGCCGCGCACGAGCTCGGCGGCCTGATTCCTGTCATCCGACTCCTCGATTCCCGCCACCGCGCCGGCGATATGCGTCTCCGCGACGCCCTTCTCCCGCAGTTCGCGTTCGAGCGCGCCCCGCGAGCGTCCCCTCCGACGTCGTCGGCCGCGGACCCATTCCGAGGCGAAGTCCGCGTCGTCGATCAGACCCCAGATCCGTATCCGCTCCAGCGCCTCGTCGACCGCCCGGGGTTCGTGTTCCTTGGACAGCAGCCGCTCGCGGAGTTCGTGCTCGCTCCGCGGCCGGTACCGCAGCAGCCGGAGCGCGGCCGACGCCGCCTCGTGCGCCTCGGGCGCCAGGGGTGGTAGGTCCGAGGTGCTCGAGGCCCGCGATTGCACCGCGTCGACGGCCGAGCGCAGTTGATCCGCGTCGAGCCGGCCCCCGGGCCCGGACGGCCCACGCTCCTGCGCCGCCATTAGAACTCGACGGGCACCACGTCGATGGGCGCGTCCGCGTCGGACTCGGCCTCGATCTCCGCGATCTCCGCTCCGGCACCGATGTTGAGCTTGTCGAGGATCTTCCGCTCGATCTCGTCCCGGACCTCCGGGTTCTCCTTGAGATACCGACGGGCGTTCTCCTTGCCCTGCCCCAGCTGGTCGGGCCCGTAGGTGAACCAGGAACCGGATTTCTTGATAAAGCCGTTCTCCACGCCCATGTCGATCAGCGACCCCTCGCGGCTGATGCCCTCGCCGTAGAGGATGTCGAACTCGGCGATCTTGAACGGCGGCGCCACCTTGTTCTTGACCACCTTGACCTTGGTGCGGTTGCCGACCGCGTCGGCACCGTCCTTCAACGTCTCGATGCGTCGCACGTCCAGCCGGACAGACGCGTAGAACTTCAGCGCCTTGCCACCCGTGGTGGTCTCCGGCGAACCGAACATCACGCCGATCTTCTCGCGCAGCTGGTTGATGAACACCGCCGTGGTGTTGGTGTTGTGCAACGCACCGGTCATCTTCCGCAACGCCTGGCTCATGAGCCGGGCCTGCAGCCCCACGTGACTGTCGCCCATCTCGCCCTCGATCTCGGCCCGCGGCACCAACGCCGCCACCGAGTCGATGACGAGGATGTCGATCGACCCCGACCGGACAAGCATGTCGGCGATCTCCAGCGCCTGCTCGCCCGTGTCGGGCTGGGAGACGATGAGGTTGTCCGTGTCCACCCCGAGCTTGCGGGCGTACTCGGGATCCAGCGCGTGCTCCGCGTCGATGAACGCGGCGATGCCGCCGGCCGCCTGGGCGTTGGCCACCGCGTGCAGCGCGACCGTGGTCTTACCCGAGGACTCAGGGCCGTAGATCTCCACGACGCGACCCCGGGGGAAACCCCCGACTCCGAGCGCGACGTCGAGGGAGAGCGCGCCGGACGGGATCACCTGGATCGGCGGCCGGGTGTCGTCCCCGAGTCGCATGACCGAACCCTTGCCGTACGCCTTGTCGATCTGCGCGAGCGCCAACTCCAGCGCCTGCTCGCGATTCTGGGCCGCGCCCGGCTTGCCCGTGTGCGTCCTGGCCTTGGCTGCCATGATGATCTCCGTTCGTGCTTCGACCCCCGGGTGTCGGTGGGTCTGTGTGGTCTGCTCACTGGCGGACGTTACGGGCCGGGTACGACACGAAGCGTCGTACGAGGCCCGGCGACCGCCCCCTGTGGAGGGATGACTCCCTGTGGATCGGTACCCCCGTCCACGCGTGATCCCAGTGTAGCCGAACGCCTGTTCGAGATCCGCAGGCGCGCCCCGGCGTGTCCTCACCGGAGCGCGTCGGGGACCTCGAACTCCGCACAGAGTGCCAACCACACCTGCTTGACCGGTTCCCCGGCATCGATGGCCTCGCTCGCCGTCCGCCCGCCGAAGGTCGCGAGGTGGTGGGACCGTACGAGGTGGTCCGCCCGGAGATCACCGAACGCCTCCGCGGTCCTGGCCCGGAACTCCGTCAACGTCATCCGACCCGTCCTCCTCCGCGGACGACGACGGGCCGCCGGCCTGAACGCCGGCGGCCCGTGGTCGACAGAGTCACTGCTGCTCGGTCTGCGCCTGCTGCTGGGGCGGGGTGGCCTGCTGGGGCTGCCCCTGGGACAGCTCGCCGGCGGCGCCGGCAGCCTGCCCGAGCTGACCGCCCTCGGCCTTCATCGACGCCCTGATCTGCTCGAGCCGGCTGTGGCCGGCCATCTGCGTGGAGGCCTGCTCGACCTCGAGCATCCGCCCCTGCACCGAGTTCTGGGCGAGCTCGGCCGAGCCGAGCGCGTTGGCGTAGCGGCGTTCGATCTTGTCGCGGACCTGGTCCAGGTTCGGGGTGTTACCGCCCGCGGACAGCTCGGACATGGACTGCAGGGACGCGCTGACCTGCTCCTGCATCTTGGCCTGCTCCAGCTGGCTGAGCAGCTTCGTCCGTTCCGCCACCTTCTGCTGGAGGACCATCGCGTTCTGCTCGACGGCCTTCTTCGCCTGCGCGGCGGCCTGGAGTGACTGGTCGTGGAGTCCCTTGAGGTCCTCGACGTTCTGCTCGGCGGTGACGAGCTGCGCGGCAAATGCCTCCGCGGCGTTCTCGTAGTCCGTCGCCTTCTGCGCGTCGCCGTTGAGCCGGGCCTGCTCGGACATCTGAAGTGCCTGACGGATCGACCCCTGGAGCTTCTCGATGTCCGCGAGCTGCCTGTTGAGCTTCATCTCCAGCTGCCGCTGGTTGCCGATGACGGCGGCGGCCTGCTGGGAGAGCTGCTGATGCTGGCGTTGGGCGTCGGCGATGGCCTGCTGGATCTGGACCTTCGGGTCGGCCTTCTCGTCGATCTTCGAATCGAACAACGCCATGAGGTAGCGCCATGCCTTGGTGAACGGATTGGCCATCGCTGCGTAGTGTCCTTCTGCCGATTCGGACGACGGGTCGATACCACGGTACCGAACAACGCCCTCGTGGGACCACCGGGCGGTTCCGGCGGCTGCGGGGGAACTCAGGCGGCGAGGACCGGTTCCGCGACGGTCCCGGGCGGGGAGACCTCCAGGGCGGCGCGGATGAGGATCTCACCGAGCGACACCTCGAGGGCCCCGGAGATGGAGGCGAGCAACTCGCTCGAGGCCTCCTTGCGTCCGCGCTCGATCTCCGAGAGGTACCCGGGACTCACGCGGGCGGCGTCGGCCACGTCCCGCAGCGTCCGACCGGATTCGCCCCGCAGGCGACGGAGCACCGTGCCGAGGGTCTCGCGTAGGAGTGGGGGCCCGCTCCGGTGGTCCGGTCGGGGCAGCGTGGTCATCTGGATGTTCGGCATCACGGGGTACAACGCCTCATGTCCCCGATTCGTTCCCGGCACCGTCGGCAACCCGGACCAGCAGTTCCAACGCGGCGGCGCAGGCCCCTCGACGGATGGCGCCGCGGTCCCCGTCCAGGGACAGCTCGACAGACCACGGTTCGACGCCCGGCGTGCACACCCCGAGGTGGACCGTCCCCACCGCCCGCCCCTCCTGACCATCCGGTCCGGCCACGCCGGTCAGCCCCACCCCGACGTCGGCACCACATCGACGGGCCGCGCCGGCCGCGAGCGCCCGTGCCGTCTCGCCGGAGACCGCCCCGTGCCGCGCCAGCATCTCCTCGGGCACCCCGGCGAGCTCGTGCTTGAGATCGGTGGCGTAGACCACGAGGCCGCCTCGCAGCACCAGGCTCGCCCCGGGAACCTCCGCCACCGTGGCGGAGAGCAGCCCCGCGGTGAGGGATTCCGCCGTCGCCAGCGTCCACCCACGCGCCCGGAGCGCGGACACGGCCGCCACGGCCCTCGTGTCGGGGGGAGGCGAGGGGGACATCGCGGGTTCCCGGCGCCTCAGAGGCCGGACCGGGCGGCCTGCCGGGCCTTGACCAGGTAGTCGATACCCGTGTAGACGGTCAGGACGAGCGCCACCCCGATCACCGCCCACTCGATCGGCCACACCCAGCGCGGGAGCGGGAGGATGAGCATCCCCAGCCCGACCGTCTGGGTGACCGTCTTGAGCTTCCCGCCCCTGCTCGCGGCCACCACGTGGTCGACGCCGAAGAGGCGCCACAGGGTGATCCCGACCTCGCGGACGAGGATCACGATCGTCACCCACCAGAACAGCTCGCCCACCAGGGACAACGAGATCATCGCCGCGGCCATGAGCGCCTTGTCGGCGATCGGGTCGGCGATCTTGCCGAAATCGGTGACCAAGCCCAGTCTCCGGGCGAGGTACCCGTCCACGTAGTCGGTCCCCATCGCCACGAGGAACACCAGGAACGCGCCGACGCGCCACCACGCGTCCTGCGCATCGGCCACGAAGAACAGGACGAGGAAGACCGGCACGAGCACGATCCGCACCACCGTGAGGACGTTCGCGATGTTGAGGACGGGGACCTCGGTGCCGGAGCGGCCGTCTTCGGTCGTGGGAGAAGTCACCCCCTCACCTTAGCGAGACGGACGGGAATACCCTTGACCGCACAGCCCACCCGCCGATCCCAGGGAGTATCGATCCATGCCGCTCTTCGCCGTGACCTACCGCTACGACGCCTCGCAGAGCGAGGACCGCGAGGCGAACAAGCCCGCCCACCGCGAATGGCTGTCCGCGCAGGTCGAGGCGGGCACGATCCGCTCGGTCGGACCGTTCGTCGACGGATCCGGTGCGCTACTGGTCGTGGACGCCCCCGGCCCGGAGGAGGCGAGGGCCCTGATCGCCGGTGACCCGCACTGCGTGCGCGGGATGGTCTCCGAGACCACCGTCCGGGAGTGGATGCCCGTGTTCGGCGTGCTCGCCTGACCCACGGCCCCGGCCGGTGCGACCGCCGCCGTGGGTCAGCCCACGGGCGCCCCGGCCGGGCTCTCGCTCCGGTCCTCCACGTCCCCCGGATCCTGCTCCGGCGCCGTCCCGCCCTTGATCATCCAGATCACGGAGGCGAGCTCCTCCGGCTTGACCAGGACGTCGCGGGCCTTGGATCCCTCGGAGGGTCCCACGATGTCCCGCGACTCCATCAGGTCCATGAGGCGACCGGCCTTGGCGAACCCGACCCGGAGCTTGCGCTGGAGCATCGAGGTGGACCCGAATTGGCTCGAGACCACGAGCTCCACGGCGGCGAGCAGGTCGTCGAGGTCGTCGCCGATGTCGCCGTCGACGTCTTTCCTGGACTCCTCCTTCGCCGCGGTGACGGTGTCGTCGTAGTCCGGCTCCGCCTGGTTCTTGGCGTAGTCCACGACCGCGTGGATCTCCTCGTCGGTGATGAACGCGCCCTGCATGCGCACGGGCCGTGACGCGCCCATCGGGATGAAGAGCCCGTCGCCCATGCCGATGAGCTTCTCCGCGCCCGCCTGGTCGAGGATGACCCGCGAGTCGGTGAGCGACGAGGTGGCGAACGCGAGACGGGACGGGACGTTGGTCTTGATGAGGCCGGTGACCACGTCGACGGACGGGCGCTGGGTGGCCAGCACCAGGTGGATTCCGGCGGCGCGGGCCTTCTGGGTGATGCGGACGATCGCGTCCTCGATGTCGCGCGGAGCCGTCATCATGAGGTCCGCCAACTCGTCGACCACGGCCACGATGTACGGGTACGGGCGGTACACGCGCTCGCTGCCCGGAGGCGTCGTGATCACCCCCGACTTCACCCGCTCGTTGAAGTCGGTGATGTGTCGTACCCGCGTGGACTTCATGTCCTGGTAGCGCTGCTCCATCTCCTCCACGAGCCACGCCAGCGCGGCCGCCGCCTTCTTGGGCTGGGTGATGATCGGCGTGATGAGGTGCGGGATGCCCTCGTACGGGGTCAACTCGACCATCTTCGGGTCGACCAGGATCAGCCGGACCTCGTCCGGGGTCGCGCGGGTGAGCAGCGACACGAGCATGGAGTTGACGAAGCTGGACTTGCCCGAGCCGGTCGAGCCCGCGACCAGCAGGTGCGGCATCTTGGACAGGTCGGCGGTGACGAAGTCGCCCTCGATGTCCTTGCCCAGGCCGATGAGCATGGGATTCTGCTTGTTGGCGGTCTTGGGGTCGTTGAGGACGTCCGCCAGACGGACGAGTTCACGGTCGAGGTTGGGGACCTCGATGCCGACCGCCGACTTGCCGGGGATCGGGGCGAGGAGCCGCACGTTGTCGGTGGCCACCGCGTAGGCGATGTTGCGGTGCAGGGCCGTGATCTTCTCGACCTTCACGCCCGGACCGAGCTCGACCTCGTAGCGGGTCACCGTCGGGCCCCGGGTGAACCCGGTGACGGCCGCGTCGATCTTGAACTGCTCGAGGACGCCCTGGATGGCGTCGATCATCTGGTCGTTGGACTCGCTGCGCGCCTTGGGCGGGTCACCCGCGGTGAGCAGGCCCACCGGCGGCAGCGTGTACTCGACCCCGTTGAGCAGTTGCTTCTGCGAATCGAGCACCTCGGCGTCGCCGTCCGCCGCCGTGTGGGGCTGCGGGATGTCGGCCTGCGGCACCGCCGTGTCGACGGCGCGGGCAGCGGCGGCGACCGGGGTGCGGGGCGCGCGCCGGGTCCGCGCGGGGGGCTCGACGGGGACGTCCGGCGACTCGACCGGGGCGGTCGGGGGCTCGACGACGGGCTCGGCACCGGCGTCGGCCGCGGCGGGCATCTCGACGGTCCTGCCCGCGGTGGGGGTCTGCGACCACGCCGCCACGCGGCGACGCGGGCTCCGGCGGGGCGCGGGCTCCTGGGCCACCGGCGACCCGTCCCGGGCCAGCGGGTACGCGGTCGTGGCGTCCGGGTCGTCCCCGTATCCGACGCCCGGGTCGCGGGCGTAGCCGCGGTCCGCGTCACGGTCGGCGTCGGGGTCGTAGTCGTCGTGATCGACGATGTCACCCCTGCCGTCCCACCCGAAGAACCCCCGGACCATGCCCGGGATCTCGCGGGCCGGGCGACCGACCAGCACCAGGACGCCGAACGCCACCAGCAACAGCAGCAACGGCACGGCGACGAACACCGAGAGCCCCGCCTCGAGCGTGCCTCCGACGATCCGGCCGAGCACGCCGGCCCCCGAGCGGACACCCTGGGGATCCGCGGGCGATCCCGACCCCAGGTGCCACAGGCCGAGGACGCCCAGCCCCGTGATGGTCGTGCCGACGAGCCATCGGGAATGGACGTCGGGTCGCGGCTCCCTCGCCATCACGAGAACGCCCCAGCCGCCCACCAGCAACGGGAGGAGCGCACCGGGCGTGCCGACGACGGTGCGGATCCCGGTGTCGATCCACTGACCGACGGGCCCGGCGGCCCCGAACCACACGGCGCCCGCGAACACGATGGCGATGCCGACGAGAATCAGCCCGAGACCGTCTCGGCGATGCGGTGGCGCCACCTTGTCGTCGTCGCCGCCACCCAGGCCCCGGACTCCGTGGCCGACGCCCTTCGCCACGGCCGACCAGCCGCCACGCAGGCCACGACCCACCGCGCCGAACGCGCCGGAGGTGCGCTCGGGGGCCGGGGCGGCCGCGCGGGAGGTACCGCGGGTCCCCGTCCTGGGCGTCGAGACCACCGCGCCGCGACGGGAACCACCCCCACGGGACGACGGCGAGGCGGCCGCGGTCGATCGCTGCGCTCCCGACTTCGATGCCGGACGTCGGCCGCCGGGGGCACGGGGGGAGCGCGTGGTCGAACTGGATGCCATGGGCGTCACTCTATCGCCCCGGACCCCATTGGTAACAGCAGCCACACGGGTGGCGGGGGTTCAGAACCCCCGCGACACGGCCTTCACGGCGTCGATCCCCCGCTGCGCCCCCGAGATGTCCACGTCGACGGCGTCCCGCCCGAACGCCCACAGGAGCAGGTCGACCGGCGCGGCGGTGATGCCGACGACCGGGGCCAGCGCGGCCCCCGTCGACACGGTGCCGGCCCTGGTCGACCGGATCTCCGGCGGGGTCCGCAGCTCGATCCGTGCCGGGACCCGCCGGAGCGAGACCCTGCACAGGGTGGTGGCGATCGACCAGATACGGTCGAGGTCCTCGGCGTCGAAGTCCCGCGGGGTCCACCCCTCCCCCGCCCTGCGGACGTCCTCGTGGTGGACGAGGTACTCCGCGGCGTTGGCGACCCTGTCGACGTAGCGCAGCGGCGAGTACCACGGCGCGCCACCGCCGATCTTCCCGAGGAGTTCGTCCCACGGCCGTTCCGCCTCGCGGAGCCGGAGTTCCTCCATGCGTGAGGCGAGGACCGGCAGGACCACGCCGGCGGCCGCGTCGGGGCGGAACTCGCGCACCACGAGATGCGCGGCGAGGTCCCTCGTGGTCCACCCGTCGCACAGCGTCGGCGCCTCCGGCCCGGCGGCACGCATCGTCTCGACGAGAGCGGTGCGCTCCCTCCGGGCCAGAGTCGAGCGATCGCCGCTCACGCGTCTCAGCCCTCGGCGGGGACGGAGGTGATGACGGTCGGGACGATCATGGGCTTGCGACGCCACTTCTCGGCGACCCACTTGCCGACGGTGCGACGGACGGCCTGCGCGAGTCGGTACGGATCCGTCTCGCCCTCCCCTGCCAGGTCCCACAGGGCGTTCTCGACCAACTCGACGACCGGCGCGAGCGCGCCCGGCTCGTCGGTGAACCCCTTGGCGATGATCTGGGGCTTGCTCACCGGCCGACCGGTGCGGGGATCCACGACGACCGTGGCCACGATGAAGCCGTCCTCGCTCAGGGCGGTGCGGTCCGCCAGGACGGTGTCCCCGATATCGCCGGTGGACAGGCCGTCCACGTACAGGTGCCCGACGGGGATCTGGCCCACCGCGGTCGCCTTGCCGTCGACCAGATCCACGACCACACCGTTCTGCGCCAGGACCACGTTCTCCGCGGGGACGCCGGTCGCCACGGCCAACGCCCTGTTGGCACGCAGGTGACGCCACTCGCCGTGGACCGGCATGGCGTTCTTGGGGCGCACCGCGTTGTAGACGAAGAGCAGCTCGCCCGCGTCGCCGTGGCCGGAGACGTGGATGTTGGCCTCGCGACTGGTCACCACGTTCACGCCCATCTGGGACAGGCTGTTCTGCACGCTGAAGACCGGCTCCTCGTTGCCCGGGACGATCGACGAGGAGAAGAGGACGGTGTCGCCCTCGGAGAGGTTGATCTGGCGGTGTTCACGGCGGGCCATCCGGGAGAGGCCGGCCATGGACTCACCCTGGGTCCCGGTGGTCATCACGACGATCTTCTCGGACGGCAGCTTGGCAGCCGTGTCCATGTCGATGATCACGTTCTTGGGGTCGGTGAGCAGGCCCAGCTCGAGGGCGATCTCCATGTTGCGGATCATCGAGCGACCGGTGAGGGCCACCTTGCGGCCGTTCGCGGCGGCGGCCTCGAGGACGGACTGGACGCGGTAGACGTTGGAGGCGAAGCAGGCCACCACCACGAGCCTGCGGGCGTCGCTGATGAGCCGCTGCAGGGCCGGACCGACCTCGGACTCGGACCGACTGACGCCCGGCGTGGTGGCGTTGGTGGAGTCCAGCAGCAACAGGTCGATGCCCTCGTCGCCGAACCGCGCCATCTTGGCCAGGTCCGTGGGCCGCTTGTCCGTGGGCAGCTGGTCGAGCTTGATGTCGCCCGACATCATCACGGAGTTCCCGCCGGCGCGGACGACCACGCCCAGGCACTCGGGGATCGAGTGGTTGACGTCGAAGTAGCGGACCTCGAACGGTCCGAACGAGTTCACGCTCGACTCGTCGACCTCGTGGAAGACGGGCTTGATCCGGTGCTCGCGGCACTTGGCCGCCACCAGGGCCAGCGTGAACCTGGACCCGACCACCGGGATGTCCGGACGGAGCTTGAGGAGGAACGGGATCGCGCCGATGTGGTCCTCGTGGGCGTGGGTGAGGACCAACGCCTCGACCTTGGCGAGCCGGTCCTCGATGTGCCCGAAGTCCGGGAGGATGAGGTCGACGCCGGGCTCGGTGGCGCTCGGGAAGAGGACACCGCAGTCCACGATGAGCAGCTTCGAGTCGTACTCGAAGGTCATCATGTTGCGGCCGATCTCCGTGATGCCACCCAGCGCGACCAGGCGGAGCGCACCCTTGCGCGGCTTCGGCGGGCTGGGCATGCGGACGGTCATG
The DNA here is from genome assembly GCF_937873725.1 of uncultured Dietzia sp. Taxonomy (GTDB): domain Bacteria; phylum Actinomycetota; class Actinomycetes; order Mycobacteriales; family Mycobacteriaceae; genus Dietzia. The sequence goes on along the minus strand of NZ_CALMYY010000041.1, from coordinate 20,766 downwards.
TCCCCGCCCTGCATGGTCTTGACGCCACCGAACTCCGCCGTCGAGGTGGAGCCGGTCCCGCGTCCCCGACCACGGCCCCCGCGGCCGCCGCCCTGGTTTCCGCCACTCTGACCGCGGTTCTGGCCGCCGCCGCCCTGGTTTCCGCCGCCCTGGCTACCGCCCTGGCCTCCACCGGAGGAGGATCCCCGGCCGCGGCTGCGGGATCCACCCTTCGACGCATCCTGGTTCTGGTCCTGCTGGGCCTTCTCCTGCTGCCCCTTGTCCTGCTGGGCGCGTGACTTCTGGGGCTGCTCCTGGGCCGACCGGTCCCCGCCGCCGCTCGACGCGGGCGGGTCGGCGACGGGCGTGGGCTCGGTGAACTGCACCGCCGTGGCGGGGGCGGGCTCGCCGGAGGGGCGACCTGCCGCACGTCGGGTGCGACCGCGTCCGCGGCTGGTGGTGGGATTGTCCGTCATGTGATGACTCCTGCTCTGTGCAGCAGCGACGCCAGTGCGTCCCGCTGCTCGGTGGTGGGTGGTAACTGCGGGAGTCGCGGCACTCCGGCCGGGATCCCGAGAAGTTCGAGAGCTGCTTTGGACATCGACACGCCGCCGAGCGCCCGTTGGGCGTCGAACAGCGGGAGGAGCCCGAGGTTGATCCGTCGCGCGGTCTCGACGTCTCCGGACAGAAAGGCGTTGCGGAGTTCGACGAGCCGCCCAGCGGCGACGTGGCCGATCACGCTGACGACACCGCTCGCTCCGACGGCGAGCCAAGGAAGGTTGAGCTGGTCGTCTCCCGAGTAGTAGACGAGGTCACAGTGGGACATCACGGTGACGGCGTCGTGGAAATCGCCCTTGGCGTCCTTGACCGCCACGATGTTCGGGTGAGACGAGAGTCCGATGAGCGTGTCCGCCTGGATCGGCACCACGGACCGCGGTGGGATGTCGTAGAGCATCACCGGCCGGTCGGTGGCATCGGCGATCGCCCGGAAATGGGCGTCGAGTCCCGCCTGGGTGGGCTTGGAGTAGTACGGCGTCACCACGAGCATTCCGTGGGCACCGACCGACGCCGCCTGCCGTGCGAGGTGCACGGAATGGGCGGTGTCGTACGTCCCGACCCCGGCGACGATCGTCGCCCTGTCCCCCACCGTCGCCAGGACGGTCTCGAGGACCGCGACCTTCTCCGCATCGGTGGTGGTGGGTGACTCCCCCGTGGTCCCGGACACGACGAGACCGTCGCATCCCGTCTCCACGAGGTGTTCCGCGACACGAGCGACGGCCTTGAGGTCGACGAAACCGTCCGACCCGAAAGGGGTGACCATCGCCGTGAGCACCGTACCGAACGGAGCGGGTCGCCCGGATTCGGCGGAGGCCGTTTGGCCGACGGCCGTCGTCGGGCCCCCAGTGGTCACGTGTGTCATGGTCTCCCAGAGTACCCCCAGGGGATCGGTAGGCCCGATTCCGGCCCGGGGGTCCTCGTCATCCCTCCAGGACGTACGGGCTCACAGCGATCTCGGAACCGTCCTCGAGCGCCGCGATCTCGAAGTCGGAGAACACCGCCGGCGCGGCGTCGCGGAGCTGACGCAGGACGTCGATGGCCAGCCCGCGGATCTCCGTGTCGGCGTGTTCGGTGGCCCGCATCCCGATGAAGTGCCGCCACGACCTGTAGTTGCCCGTCACCACGATCCGCGTCTCCGTGGCGTTGGGCAGGACCGATCGCGCGGCCTGGCGGGCCTGCTTGTGTCGGAGCATGGGATTGGGGACGTCGGCGAACCTGTCCTCGAGCTTGGACAGCATCTCGGCGTAGGCGTCCCGGGACGCGTCGGTGGCCCGCCGGAAGATCTCCACCAGTTCCGGATCATCGGCGATCGCCGGCGGGGGCACGACCTTCGAGTCGTGCTCGGGGACGAAGCGCTGCGAGAGCTGACTGTAGGAGAAGTGCCGGTGACGGATGAGTTCGTGGGTGCACGACCGGGAGATCCCGGTGATGTAGAACGTCACGGTGGCGTGCTCGAACACCGACAGGTGACCCACCTCGAGGATGTGCCTGAGGTACCCGGCGTTGGTCGCGGTGCGCGGGTTGGGCTTGTCCCAGCTCTGGTAGCAGGCCCTCCCGGCGAACTCCGCCAGCGCGGATCCGCCGTCCGCGTCCGTGTCCCACCCGATCTCGTCGGGTGGGGTGAACGCGGTGTGCGCGACCATGCGGACCTGCCGCCGGACGAGCTCGGACATGATGTGTCTCCCTTGATCGCGTGAGGTTCGGCGGTTCAGCCGAGAAGATGTGCGGCGACGGTCGAGGCGACCTCGGACGCGGCGTCCAGGTCCCCCCGATCGGGCTCGCCGGTGAGCCGGACCGCGGGTGCGACCCGGCGCAGTCCCCACCCCGTCGTGATCCGTTCGACGGAGGTGACCGCCCCGGAGGTGTCGTCGTCCCCGTGCACGCAGAGCGCGTACGGGCGACCCGCGACGGCACCCTCGCAGGTGTAGTAGGTGCGGTCGAAGAAGTGCTTCAGGGCCCCGGACATGTAGCCGAAGTTGGCCGGCGTGAGCAGGACGTATCCGTCCGCCCGGAGGACGTGGTCGTCCGTCGTGGCCAGCGCCGGCACCGACTCGACCGCGACGCCCTCGAGGTCGGGGTGCGCGAGCCCGCCCTCGAGCGCCTCCAGGATGCGCCGCAGTCGCGGCGACGGCGCGTGATGGACCACCAGGACGGTGTTCACCGCGGCTCTCCGGTCGGCCGGGTCTCCGCCTCGCGCAGGGTGATGGCCACCCGCATCACTTCGCGGGCCCGGAGGCGGTCGCCCGCGTGGTCGTACGCACGGGCGAGCCGGTAGTTGGTCCGCCAGTCATCCGGGGCGGCCCGGTACTCGGCGCTGACCGCGTCGAACAGCGCGTCCGCGGCGGCGTGGTCGAGACGACCGGACGGGCGCCTGTCGAGCCCGGAGATGTCGAGTTCGATCCCCTCGGCGGACGCCGCCGCGGAGATCCGCTGCAGTTCCACACCGTTCCGCAGGATCGCCCACGTCGCCCACACACCGACGGCGGTGAGCAGGATGATGCCCACCCCGAGTCCCCGCATCGCGAGGTACTCCGAGCGGCTGATCATGGTCCACCCCAGGAAGAACAGGTAGCCGAAGGCCACCACCAACCCGACCGCGGTGAGGGCCATGACCAGGGGTTTGACGACTCTGTCCACGCCGGCTGCCTACAGATCCATGAAGGCGTCGAGCCCCACGGTCAGGCCGGGGGCGCCCGCGATCGAGCGGATCCCCAGGAGGACCCCCGGGGCGAACGAGGTCCTGTCGAGCGAATCGTGGCGGATGGTCAGGGTCTCCCCCTGGGTCCCCAGGAGGACCTCTTGGTGGGCGACCAGACCGGTCAACCGGACCGAGTGGACCCGCACCCCGTCGACCTCGGCACCGCGTGCGCCGTCCAGCTCGGTGGTGGTGGCGTCGGGAGCGGGGCCGAGCCCGGCCTCGGCGCGGGCGGCACCCATCATCTCGGCCGTCCGGTACGCGGTGCCCGAGGGGGCGTCGGCCTTGTTGGGGTGGTGCAGCTCGATGATCTCCGCCGACGGGAAGTACCTCGCCGCCTGGACGGCGAAGCGCATCATGAGGATCGCGCCGATGGCGAAGTTGGGGGCCACCAGCACCCCGGTGCCGGGGCTGGAGGCGAGCCACCGCCGCAGCCGGTCCAGGCGCTCGTCGGTGAAGCCGGTCGTCCCCACCACCGCGTGGATGCCGTGCGAGATGCAGAACTCCAGGTTCTCCATCACCACGTCGGGGTGGGTGAAATCGACGACCACCTCGGCGCCGGAGTCGACGAGCGCCTGCAGGCTGTCCCCCTGGTCCACCTCGGCGACGAGATCCATGTCGTCCGCAGCCCGGACGGCCTCGCAGATCGCCGTTCCCACCTTGCCGCGTGCACCCAGCACCCCGACCTTCGTCACCGTCATCGTCTCCTCCATGGTCGTCAAGCCGGTCACCAGCCTATCCGCCGACGGCGGCGAGCAATCCAGCCGCGCCGCCGTGGTCGTCGGGCATGCCCGGACCGACCGCCGCCAGACACCAGGGCGCGGGCTCGCCGAGCCAGTACGCCGCCACGTGGTCCCGCGACACGGCCCGGAGCCTGCCCAGCGACTCCTCCACGGTCACCACCGTGTCCCGGTCCAGGAGATGGCGGCCGATCCGGGTCATCCGCGACAGCGGGTCGTCCAACCCGAGCCTGATGGATCCGGTGAGATGCCCGACCGCCCGCTCGATCTCGTCGGTCCCGGGAGGGGCGGGGACCATCCCGGCCACCACATCGGCCACCGCCCCGCACAGTGCGTCGAAGCGTCCGACCGGGCTGCCCGCCACGACCGAGACCAGTCCGGTCGACCCGAACTGGTCCAGCGACGAATAGACGGTGTACGCGAGCCCCAGCTCCTCCCGCACACGCTGGAAGAGCCGCGAGCTCAGGCCCCCTCCCAGGACCGCGGTCGCGACCTGCGCGGCGGCGCGGTCGGGATGGTCGCGGGCCGGGGTCCTGCGGGCCAGGGCCAGGAGGACCTGTTCGGCGTCCTCGTCCTCCCCCACCAAGACCGACGACGACGCCCACCCCTGGAGCCCGACCGTCCGGACCGACCCCTCCGGCGCGGGGACCCCGTCGGCGAGGACGGCGGCCAGCGGACCCCCGGCGATGCGCCTGACCAGGTCATCGTGATCGATCCGGCCGGCCGCGGCCACCACCACGTCGCCGGCCCGCAGCACCCTCCGGTGGAAGGCCCGCAGCGTGTCGGCATCCAGTGACCGCACCGACTCCTCGGTTCCGATGATCGGCCGGGCGAGCGGGTCACCCCCGAGCACGGCACCGGTGACGAGCTCGCAGGCCAGGTCCTCCGGATCGTCACCGCGGCCGGCGAGTTCGTCGAGCACCACCTCGCGCTCGATCTCCACGTCCTCCGGCTCGCACGATCCGTTCGCGACCACGTCCACCAGGACGTCGACAGCCGTCCCGAGCCCCTCCGCCGGAACGTGGACGTGGTAGCAGGTGTGCTCGCGACCCGTGTAGGCGTTGAGGTCACCGCCCAACAGGTCGATCCGCTCGGACACCTCCCGCCCCGTCGCCGTGGTGGTCCGCTTGAACAGGACGTGCTCGAGGAAGTGGGCGGCACCGTGCTCGTCGGGCGCCTCGTCTGCGGAACCGGCCGCGATCCAGATCCCGACGGCGGCGGTGTGGCACCACGGAAGACTCTCCGTCACCACCCGCAACCCGGGGATCGACCGGTCCACACGGATCGTCGAACTCACGTCGCGAACTCCCTTCGAGCGATACGAGGCACGCACCCCGGGTGCGGGGTGCGTGCCTCGTGGGGTGCCGGGAGCCGTCGCGGCCCCCGGCGGTGGATCAGTTGTCGTCGTTCCCGGCGTCGGCGGCCGGCTCCGCAGCGGCCGACTCGTCGCCGACCGGGATGAGGCTGATCTTGCCGCGGTTGTCGATATCCGCGATCTCGACCTGCATCTTGTCGCCGACGTTGACCACGTCCTCGACCTTGCCGACCCGCTTGCCCTGGCCCAGCTTGGAGATGTGGACCAGGCCGTCACGGCCCGGGAGCAGGGAGAGGAACGCGCCGAACGGGGCGGTCTTGACGACGGTGCCGAGGAAGCGCTCGCCGACCTTGGGCAGCTGCGGGTTGGCGATCGCGTTGATCTTGTCGATCGCGGCCTGGGCGGAGTCGCCGTCGGTGGCACCGATGTACACGGTGCCGTCGTCCTCGATCGACACGGAGGCGCCCGTCTCCTCCGTGATCGAGTTGATCATCTTGCCCTTGGGCCCGATCACCTCTCCGATCTTGTCGACCGGCACCTTGATCGCGATGATGCGCGGCGCAAACGGGCTCAGCTCGTCCGGCTCGTCGATCGCCTCGGCCATCACGTCCAGGATGGTCAGCCGGGCCTCGCGGGCCTGGGTCAGCGCCCCGGCCAGGACCTCGGACGGGATCCCGTCGAGCTTGGTGTCCAGCTGGAGGGCGGTGACGAACATGCCCGTGCCGGCGACCTTGAAGTCCATGTCGCCGAACGCGTCCTCGGCGCCGAGGATGTCGGTGAGGGCCACGTAGCGGGTCTCGCCGTCGACCTCGTCGGAGACCAGGCCCATCGCGATGCCCGCGACGGGGGCCTTGAGGGGCACGCCGGCGTTGAGCAGTGACAGGGTGGAGGCGCAGACCGACCCCATGGAGGTCGAGCCGTTGGAGCTGAGGGCCTCGGAGACCTGCCGGATGGCGTAGGGGAACTCCTCGACGCTCGGCAGGACCGGCATGAGCGCCCGCTCCGCGAGCGCACCGTGACCGATCTCGCGACGCTTCGGAGAGCCCACCCGACCGGTCTCGCCGGTGGAGTACGGCGGGAAGTTGTAGTGGTGCATGTAGCGCTTGCTGGTCTCCGGACCGAGCGAGTCGATCTGCTGGGCCATCTTCACCATGTCGAGCGTGGTGACGCCGAGGATCTGGGTCTCGCCACGCTCGAACAGCGCCGAGCCGTGGGCGCGCGGGATGACCTCGACCTCGGCGGACAGCGCACGGATGTCGCGCGTGCCGCGTCCGTCGATCCGGAAGTGGTCGGTGAGGATGCGCTGGCGGACGATCTTCTTGGTGAGCGACTTGAAGGCGGCGCCGATCTCCCCGGCGCGGCCCTCGAAGCGCTCGCCGAGCGCGGCCAGGACCTCGGCCTTGAGCGCGTCGGTGGCGCCGTCGCGCTCCTGCTTGTCGGCGACGGCCATGATCTCGCCCAGCTTCGCCTCCGCGACCTCGGAGACGGCGGCGAACGCGTCGTCCTGGTAGGGCGGGAACAGCGTGAACTCGCGCGCCTCGGTGGGCGCGGCGGTGGCCAGCGCCTGCTGCGCGGCGCACAGCTCGGCGATGAACGGCTTCGCGGCCTCGAGGCCCTGCGCCACGACGTCCTCGGTGGGTGCCTGGGCGCCACCGGCGATCTTCTCGATGACGTTGCCGGTGGCCTCGGCCTCGACCATCATGATCGCCACGTCGGCGCTGTCACCCGAACCGACGACGCGACCGGCGACGACCATGTCGAAGACGGCGTCGGAGAGCTGCTCGACGGTCGGGAACGCGACCCACTGCCCGGCCGGGTCGGCGGCCGTCGGGATGAGGGCGATCCGCACGCCGCCGACGGGCCCCGAGAACGGGAGGCCGGACAGCTGCGTGGACGCGGAGGCGGCGTTGATCGCCACGACGTCGTAGAGGTCCTTGGGGTCGAGGCTCATGACGGTCACGACGACCTGGACCTCGTTGCGGACACCGTCGGCGAACGTCGGGCGCAGCGGCCGGTCGATGAGGCGGCACGTGAGGATGGCGTCGGTGCTCGGCCGGCCCTCACGCCGGAAGAACGAGCCGGGGATGCGGCCCGCGGCGTACATGCGCTCCTCGACGTCCACCGTGAGGGGGAAGAAGTCGAAGTGCTCCTTGGGGTGCTTGCCCGCCGTGGTGGCAGACAGCAGCATCGTGTCGTCGTCCAGGTACGCGACGACCGCGCCGGCGGCCTGCTTGGCCAACCGTCCGGTCTCGAAGCGCACCTCGCGGCGACCGAAGTCGCCGTTGTCGATGGTCGCTACGGTCTCGAAGACTCCGTCTTCGACCTCGACGGCCGTGATCTCTGGCATGTGTAGTCCTGTCCTGTCGGTGACTGGGGGCCTCTGGGCGGATCTCTTCCGCCGGGCCGCCGGGCCACACGCCAGGAACGTCCCGGTTCGACCTCGGTCTTCGATCGAAGCAGCCGGAACCGGTGCCCCTCCCAGGGGAACCCGCCGTTCCGGCGGCCACTACCGAGGACCGTCAATCGGACCTGTCGACGCCCGGTACGTGCGCACCGGCCGTGTCCAGGCTACCAGGGAAAACGCCCCGGGTCACCGGGGCGCACCGGGGTACCGCCCCCGGAAAGCACTGTTCCCCGCCCTCGGGGAGGACGGGGAACGGCGGCCGGGACGCGACGGTGGGGTCAGCGACGCAGACCGAGGCGCTCGATGAGCGTGCGGTAGCGCGCGATGTCGACCTTCGCGATGTACTTGAGCAGACGACGCCGGCGGCCGACCAGGAGGAGCAGTCCGCGACGGGAGTGGTGGTCGTGCTGGTGGGTCTTGAGGTGCTCGGTGAGCTGGGTGATCCGCTTGGTGAGCATGGCGATCTGGGCCTCGGGCGAGCCGGTGTCGGTCTCGTGGATCCCGTACTCGGCCAGAACGGCCTTCTTCTCTTCGGTGCTCAACGCCATGGGTGTCTCCTGGTTGTTCCAGTCCGCGAAAATGTAGGACCCCGCCGCCGCGAACCGCAGCCGGGCCGAGTGGAGACGCTACCAGGCGGGACGCGGGCGAGCCCAATCCCCCGAGCTCGAGCCCCGCGGTCAGGCGTCGGCGCCGTCGGCCGCGAGGACCGTGCGGGTCCGCGCGACGTCGCGGTCCATGGCCACCAGCAGCTCGTCGACCGAGGTGAACTTCTCCATGTCCCTGACGTGGTCGACGAAGTCCACCGCGGCGACGCGCCCGTAGAGGTCGGCCGACTCGTCCAGCACGAACGCCTCGACGCTGCGCACCGCGTCGCCGAACGTGGGGTTGGTGCCCACGGAGATGGCCGCGGGGTAGCGGCGGCCGGGGACGATCGTCCCGTCGACCGGATGGTCGTCGAGGAGGGTGAACCAGCCCGCGTACACACCGTCCACCGGGATCGCCGTGTACTCGGGCAGGTCGAGGTTCGCCGTGGGGTACCCGAGATCGCGACCGCCGCGTCCGGCGCCGTGGACGACGACCCCGGACACCCGGTGCGGTCGGCCGAGGATCGTCGCCGCACCCGCGACGTCGGCGTCCGAGATCAGGCGCCGGATCCGAGACGACGATATGGGTTCCCCGTCCGATTCCAGCAGGTCCACCACCCGCACCTCGATCCCCCGGTCGGCGCAGAGCTCGCGCATCACCCCCGGGGTGCCGGCGGCGCGGCGCCCGAACGTGAAGTTGCTGCCGACGGTGACGGAGCGGCTGCCCAGCCCCTCGACCAGGACCCTGTCCACGAACTCGTCGGGCTCCCACGAGGCCATCCCGGCGTCGAAGGGCAGGGCGAACACCGCGTCCATGCCGAACTCCCCCGCCAGCTCCGCGCGCCGCTCGAGCGGCGTCAGGACCAGCGGGTGGGTCCCCGGCCGGATCACCTCCACCGGGTGCGGGTCGAACGTCACCAGCACCGGGCTCGCTCCGAGATCACGCGCCGAACCGACCGCGTGGTCGACGAGGCCGCGATGACCCCGGTGGAGTCCGTCGAACACCCCCAGTGCGACGGAGGTCCCGCCGTCAGGGATCACGATCTCGTCGAACGTCCGCCACAGCTGCACGGCGACAACCTTACGCCCGGGGTTCACAGCCCCGCCGGTCGCATGACCACGACCGGAGCGGCCCGCTGCCCCGACTCGGTGACCAGTGCCGCGACCCGTCCGTCGGGCCCCACCGCCGCCGTCACCCCCCGATCGCCGCGGGCCTCGAGCCACCGCCCGTGCCGCAACCCCTCCGCCTCGTCGGCGTCGACGTCACGACGGGGGAAGGCGATCAGTGCGGCGGCGTCGAGATCCAGGGACAGCCGGGGGTCGGACTCCAGCTGGTCGAGGGTCCTGGCCGCGTCGAGCCCGAAGGGACCGACGGCCGTGCGGCGCAGCGCGGTGAGGTGGCCGCCCACCCCGAGGGTGGAACCGAGGTCACGCGCCAGCGCGCGGATGTAGGTGCCGGTGGAACAGTCGACGACGACGACGAGGTCCACCACCGCGCCCGTCCGCGTGCGCTCGAGGACCTCGAAGCGCGAGATCGTCACCGGCCGCGACGGGAGCCGGACCTCCTCCCCCGACCGCACCCTGTCGTAGGCGCGGCGGCCGTCCACCTTGATCGCGCTCACGGCGGACGGGACCTGGTCGATCCGCCCGGTCAGCCCCGCCACCCCGGCGTCGATCGCCTCGTCGGTCACCCCGGAGGCGTCCACCCGCGCGGTGACCTCCCCCTCCGCGTCGTCGGTGGTGGTGGTCTCGCCGAGTCGGATGGTGGCCTCGTAGGACTTGGTCTCCAACGCGAGCAGCCCGAGCAGCTTGGTGGCCCGCTCGATGCCCACCACCAGCACCCCGGTGGCCATCGGGTCGAGGGTGCCGGCGTGCCCGACCTTGCGGGTGCCGAAGTACCGGCGCAACCGTCCCACCACGTCGTGGCTGGTCATCCCCCCGGGTTTGTCGACCACCACCAGTCCGGGATCGGGGGCGGGACGGGGGTCGGGTCTGCGCGGTGTCACGGGGCCACGTTATCCACACCGGCGGGCCGGAGCACGATCGCCGAGACGACGTAGCCGTCGCGGACGGCCCACCGACCCCGGAACTCGACCAGATCCGGTCCCCCGTCCACCGCGTGCGGGTCCACCAGGATCCGGGACCGCAGCACGCCGCCGACCACCTCGTCGTCGTCCCCGTCCGGCACCAGGGTGATGTGCGCGTCGGCGAACCCCAGCCACCGACGGGTGAGCGGGAACCACGCCTTGTACGTGGCCTCCTTGGCCGTGAACAGCACCTTGTCCCAGTGCACGGACGGCACCTCCCCGGTGGCGGCGCGCACCCACGCCGCCTCCTCCGGCAGGGCCACCGCGTCGAGGACACCGTCCCCCAACGGCCCGTGCGGCTCCACGTCCAACCCCAGCGACCGGACCCGGGCGGACGGCGCCAACGCCGCCGCGCGCAGGCCGTCGGTGTGGGTGAGCGTGCCCACCACACCCGCGGGCCACACCGGCATGCCCCGGCCACCCCGGGTGATCGGTACCGGCGGCAGGCCCATCCGGTCCATCGCCTCGCGCGCGCAGGCCCGGGCCGCCGCGAACTCGATCCGGCGGCTCTCCACCGCCCGGCCGATCTGCTCGGCCTCGGAGGGGTACAGGGAGTCGAGGGCGGCCGCGTCGTCGAGACCCAACTCGTCGAACGTCACCGCCACCACGTCCCCGGGCAGTACGTCGCGGATCATCGCTCCTCCTCCAGGTCCGGCCCGGTGTCCCCGGGTCGGGCGATCCTCGGCATCCCGTCGTCGCCGCGGATCCACCGCACCTGCGGGAGTTCCGGGGCGGGCAGGATCTGCCGGGCCAGCGGATCGGGCCGACCGCGCGCCCCCCACTCCCGCGGGTAGCCCAGGGAGACCTCGTCGAACCGGACGCGGTCGTGGACGGTGGTGCGGGGGATGTGCAGGTGCCCGTACACGCAGGCCACCGCCCGGTATCGGCGGTGCCAGTCCGAGGTCTGCTCCGTTCCGCACCACAGCGCGAAGTCGGGGTGGCGCAGGACCTCGGTGGGCCCCCGCAGTAGCGGCCAGTGATTGACCAGGACGGTCGGGTGCGCGGGGTCGAGCGCGGCGAGCCTGGTGGTCGTGGCCACCAGCCGCTCGCGGCACCAGGCCACCGCGTCCGGGTAGGGGGCGGTGTCGATGAGGAACTCGTCGGAGGCCACCACCCGACGCTCGCGGGCACCGGCCAGGGCGACGGACCGCGACTGGCCGGGCTCGCGCGTCCAGGAGTAGTCATAGAGCAGGAACATCGGCACGACCCACGCCGGCCCGCCGGGACCGGTCCACAACGGGTACGGGTCCTCGGGGGTGTCGACGCCGATCGACCGGCACGCGTCCACCAGGCGGTCGTACTTGGCGGGGGAGGTGATCCCCGCGTCGTCGCGCCCGATCCACAACTCGTGGTTGCCCGGCACCCAGATCACCCGCTCGAACGCCGCCGCCAGCCGCTCGAGGGCGTCGATCACGTGGTCGGTCTTCTCCGCGACGTCGCCCGCTACGATGAGCCAGTCCCCCGGATGCGAGGGCCGGATGTCCCCGAGGACGTCGGAGTTGCCCCGGTGGCCGACGTGGAGGTCGGACACCGCGCGCAGGCTCGGGTGATCGGTCATGCCGTGGCCTGCTCCCGGGTGGGCCCGGACGGCGTCTCCGCCCCCAGCACCAGCCACCGGTCGCCCCGGACCCGCGAGGCCACCGCGACCAGACGCAACGCCACGAACGCGCCCATCCCCCACCAGATGCCGGCGAGTCCCCAGCCGTAGTGCCTGGTGGCGAGGAGCACCGGGAGGAAGCCGAGCAGCGCCGCGAGCACGGTGGTGGTGCGCAGGAAGGCGGCGTCGCCCGCCCCCAGGAGGACGCCGTCGAGGCCGAAGACCAGGGCGGCGGGCACCACCACGACGGCCATGCCCAGCAGCGCCACCACGAGCCGGTCGGCGACCTGCGCATCGCCCGAGAGCAGGGCGGACATCGGGGAGCGGAACACGGTGGTGAGCAGGGCGAGCGCGACCCCCAGACCCAGCGACCACAGGACCACGGCCCGGACCAGGGCCCTGCCCTGCGCGGCGAGCCCGGCACCCAGCGCCGCACCCACGAGGGACTGCGCGGCGATCGCGACCGAATCCAGGAGGAGGGCGTAGAGCGCCCACATCTGCTGCGCGAGGTGATGGGCCGCGAGCGACTCGACCCCGGCCGCGGCGGCCGCGGTGGTGGCCACGGCGAAGGTCACCTGGAAGGACGCCGTCCGGATCACCAGGTCGACACCCAGACGGAGCTGGCTGACGATCACGGTCACGCGCGGGCGCAGGGAGCCCTCGTGCTCCAGCACCAGGGCCGCGAGGAACCCGCCCGCCATGACCACCTGACCCGCGAGGTTGGACCACGCGCTGCCCACCAGGCCGAGGGAGGGGGCGGGGCCGAGCCCCGGGACCAGGACCACGCACCCCAGGGTGGAGAGCCCGATCCCCACCCCGACCAGCACCAGCGGCGTCCGGAATCGCTGCACCCCCCGCATCCAGCCGTGGCCGGCGGACGCCACGAGGATGCACGGGATGCCCCACACCGCCACCCGGAGCCACGCGGAGGCGTCCGCGGCCACCTGTGCGTCCGCGGCGAGCACCCGGGTCAACGGCCCCATCAGCGCGGACACGGTCCCGACCACCACCAGCCCCACCGACAGCGCGATCCAGGTGGCCTGGACGCCCTCGGCCACCGCGTCGGCCCGCCGACCGGCACCGTGGAGCCGGGCCGCGCGCGCGGTGGTCCCGTACGAGAGGAAGTTCATCTGGGTGCCCAACACCAGGAGCACGAGCGCACCGACGCCCAGCGCCGCGAGGTCCCCCGCCCCCTGCCTGCCCACGACGATCCCGTCGACCAGCAGGTAGAGCGGCTCGGCGGCGAGCACGGGAAGGACGGGCAGCGCGATCGACCACAACCGGCGGCCGAGTCGGCCCACCCCCACGGACCGGTCGTCGGGCACCTCAGCCGAGGAGGTCACGGAGCCTCGCGGAGACGTCGCCGAGTCCCCCCCGCATCGTGCACCCGGCCGCCGCGGGGTGCCCGCCACCGCCCAGGGCCGCGGCCACGGCCGAGACGTCCACCGCTCCGCCGCGGGACCGCAGCGACACCGCCCACTCCCCCGGACGGAACTCCTTGAGCAGGACCGCCACGTGAGCCTCGCGTACCCCCTGGAGGTGCGACACGATCGACTCGACGTCCGCCTCCTCCGCGGTCGCGATCACCGCGTGGGGAACGTGCAGCCACACCGCGCCCCGACCGCCCACCGCGGACGCCTCGAGACGGACCGAGGCCAGCAGACCGCCCAGGACGGGGAGCCAGGAGAACGGGTGTGCGTCGAGCAACGCGAAGCCGAGGTCGATCGACTCCGCGCCCGCGGCGAGCAGGCGCCGGGCCGTGTCGTGAGAGCCCGGACCGCCCCAGCGGAAGGAGCCGGTGTCGGTCACCAGACCGGCGTAGAGGCTCGTCGCCACGTCGGCGTCGATCTCGTAGCGCCCGGCGTCGAGGATGTCCAGGACGAGGGACGCGGTCGACGCCGCGCCCGGGTCCAGGAGGAGGTGCGACCCGAACCCGGGGTTGGACCCGTGATGGTCCACCACGAGGACCTCCGTGGCGGCGTCGGCGAGCGGCGTCCAGTCACCGGCACGGTCCGCGCTGGCGCAGTCCAGCGTCACCACGAGACCACGGTGCAGGGGCACCTCACCCAGCGGGATCACGTGCTCCGTGCCCGGGATCACCCGGAGGGCGTCCGGGACGATCCCGGGATCGAAGGAGTGGTGGACGGTGACGCCCCGCGAACGCAGCGCCCGGGCCAGACCCGCGGAGCTGCCGAGGGCGTCGGCGTCGGGCCGGATATGGCAGAGGACGGTCACCTCGCGGTGCCGGGCCAGCACCTCGGCCGCGCCGCCGGCGTCCACCAGGGCGGTCACCGGTCGTCGTCCTCCGGTGACGCCGCCTCCTCGTCCCTCCGATAGGGGTCCTCGTCACCCGCCGGGCGCGCGCCCTCCGCCACGCGGCGGACCATCTCGTCCTGCGCGCGGGCCTTGGCCAGCAACTCCTCCATCTGGCGCGCCGCATCCGGCACGGAATCCAGCACGAAGGTCAGCTCGGGGGTGAACTTGACCCCGGTCTGCCTGCCCACCATCGTCCGGAGCCGTCCCCGGGCCGTGGCGAGGGCGTCCTCCGCGGCCTCGAGGTCGGGTTCCTCGTCGAGAGTCGTCCCGCGGACCGTGTAGTACAACGTCGCCACCCGGAGATCGGCGGTGATCCTGGAGTCCGTGATGGTGATGAACTCCAGACGCGGATCCTTGATCTCGTGTTCGATCGCCGTCGCGACGATCTCCCCGATCCGCTTGCCGAGCCGTCCGGCCCGTCCCTTACCGGCCATGGCGATCCTCCTAGACGTGGCGCGGTCGCCGTGCGACCGCTTCTTCCCCAGCATGCCGTGGGGGCAGGCCCGTGCACCACGGAACCTGCCCCCACTAGTGTCACCGTCGACGTCAGTCGCGCGGCTTCTCGACGAGCTCGTAGGTCTCGATGACGTCGCCGATCTTGATGTCGGAGTACGTCACCGTCAGGCCACACTCGAAGCCCTCGCGGACCTCTGTCGCGTCGTCCTTCTCGCGGCGCAGTGAGGAGACGGTCATCTCCTCGACCACGACGTTGCCGTCGCGGATGAGCCGCGCCTTGGCGTTGCGACGCATGATGCCGTCGAGCACCATGCAGCCCGCGATGTTGCCCACCTTGGAGGAGCGGAACATGTTGCGGATCTCCGCCTGTCCGAGCTTCTTCTCCTCGTAGATCGGCTTGAGCATGCCCTTGAGCGCGCTCTCGATCTCGTCGATCGCCTGGTAGATGATCGAGTAGTACCGGATGTCCACGCCCTCGCGGTTGGCAAGCTCTGTGGCCTTGCCCTCGGCTCGGACGTTGAACCCGATGATCACGGCGTCGGAAGCCGTCGCCAGGTTGACGTTGGTCTCGGTCACCGCGCCGACTCCGCGGTCGATGACGCGCAACTGCACCTCGTCGTCGACCTCGATACCCATGAGGGCCTCTTCGAGGGCCTCGACCGTACCGGAGTTGTCGCCCTTGATGATGAGGTTGAGCTGGCTCGTCTCCTTGAGGTGCGAATCCAGGTCCTCGAGGCTGATCCGGCGGCGGCTGCGCGCGGCCATCGCGTTGCGCTTGCGCGCGTTGCGGCGGTCGGCGATCTGCCGGGCCGTGCGGTCCTCGTCGACGACCATCAGGGTGTCGCCGGCGCCACAGACGCTGGTCAGGCCGATGACCTGGACCGGACGCGACGGGGTCGCCTCCTTGACGTCCTCGCCGTGCTCGTCGACCATCCGGCGGACCCGGCCGTACGCGTCACCCGCGACGATCGAATCGCCGACCCGCAGGGTGCCGCGCTGGATGAGCACCGTCGCGACAGGGCCGCGGCCACGGTCGAGGTGCGCCTCGATCGCGACGCCCTGGGCGTCCATGTCCGGGTTGGCCCGGAGGTCCAACGACGCATCCGCGGTGAGGACGACGGCCTCGAGCAGCGAATCGATGTTGAGACCCTGCTTGGCGGAGATGTCGATGAACATGGTGTCACCGCCGTACTCCTCCGGCACGAGGCCGTACTCGGTCATCTGGCCGCGGATCTTGTCGGGCTGCGCACCCTCCTTGTCGATCTTGTTGACCGCCACCACGATCGGCACGTCGGCCGCCTGCGCGTGGTTGATCGCCTCGACCGTCTGCGGCATCACGCCGTCGTCCGCCGCGACCACGATGATCGCGATGTCCGTCGACTTGGCACCGCGGGCACGCATGGCGGTGAACGCCTCGTGACCGGGGGTGTCGATGAAGGTGATCGTGCGGTCGTATCCGTCGACCGGAACCGTGACCTGGTAGGCGCCGATGTGCTGGGTGATGCCACCGGCCTCACCCTCGCCGACCTTGGCGGACCGGATGCTGTCGAGCAACCGGGTCTTGCCGTGGTCGACGTGACCCATCACGGTGACGACCGCGGGGCGGATCTCGAGATCGTCCTCGCCGCCCTCATCCTCACCGAAGGACAGGTCGAACGAGTCGAGCAGCTCACGGTCCTCGTCCTCGGGGCTGACGACCTGGACCTTGAAGCCCATCTCCTCGCCGAGGAGCTGCAGCGTCTCCGGGGTGACGGACTGCGTCGCGGTGACCATCTCCCCCAGGTTGAACAGCGCCTGGACCAGCTGGGACGGGTTGACGTCGATCTTGTCCGCGAAGTCGCTCAGCGAGGCACCCTGCGCGAGGCGCAGGACCTGGCCGCGACCATCCGGCAACCGGACGCCGCCGACCTCGGGGGCCCGCATCGAGTCATATTCCTGACGCTTCTGCCGCTTGGACTTGCGGCCCCTGCGGGGCGCGCCGCCGGGGCGACCGAACGCACCCGCGGCACCGCCGCGACCACGGTTACCGCCACCGCCACCCGGGCGACCGCGGAAACCGCCGCCTCCGGCCGCGGGAGCGCCGGTTCCGCCGCCGCCACCGGGGCGGAAGCCTCCGCCACCCGGCCGGCCGGCCGGCCCGCCCGGGCGACCGCGACCGGCCGCGGGACGCGCGACCTGACCGGGCATCTGGCCGGGACTGGGACGCGGCGGCATGTTGCCGGGCGCCGGACGGGGACCGCCCTGACCCGGGGCACCCGGACGCTGCGGCGGACGGGGACCGCCCTGACCAGGCGCGCCCGGACGGGCACCCCCGGGACGGGGACCGCCCTGGCCGGGTGCCGGGCGGGCGCCGCCCTGCGGACGCGGCGCAGGAGTGGTCCCGCTCGAGTACGGGTTGTTGCCGACTCGCGGAGCCTTGGGGCCGGGCTTCGGACCCGCAGGACGCGGGCCGGGAGCCGGACGCGACGCGGCGGGAGCCGCCGGGGCGTCGGGAGCCGCCTCCGGGGCGGGCCGCTCGGCGGCAGGCTGCGGCGTCGGCGTCGGCGCCGGAGCCGCAGGCCTGGCACCCGGGGTGGGCCGCTCGGCCGCGGGGGGCTGCGGCGCCGGTGACGGGGCCGGAGCCGCGGGCCTGGCGCCCGGGGTGGGCCGCTCGGCGGCGGGCTTGGGTGCCGCCTTGCGCGGATCCGCCCCCGGACGGGGGCCGGGAGCCGGCTTGGACGCCGCGCCGGGCTTCGGCGCGCTGGATCCACCCGTCGCGGGCGCGGCCGGTGCGGCGTCGGTGCCGCCGTCGGCCGGCGCGTGCGACTGGCGGAGGCGCCGGACGACCGGGGCCTCGAGTGTCGACGACGCGGATTTGACGAACTCTCCCTGATCGCGGAGTTTCGTCAGAAGTTCTTTACTGGTGATACCGAACTCTTTTGCCAGCTCGTGTACCCGGGGCTTGCCTGCCACTGCTCTCCTCACTGCGAGGTCTCCACGGCAGGGCTGGCCGCGCGACCTCGGTCTACATTCGATGGACGTTCATCGCTGGAGCTTCACGGTGTTCTCATCGTGTCTGGTCCGTTCCTCTTCTTGTGCTCCCCCTACCGGCCATTGTGGCCGGCGGGTGGTCTCGTGCCCGGGACGACGAGAGTCCCGACCACCTCCGAGATCGCGTCCTGGGACACGTTCCCGGCGACGCGCAAGGCCCTGATGAAGGCCCTGCGGTCGAGTGCTGTCGCGATGCACCGCTGGTCGCGGTGCACCCAGGCTCCTCGTCCCTCCGCCCGACGGCGGGGGTCCGGCAAGAGAGCCGCCGTCTCCGGATCGTGAACGATCCGGAGTAGCCGGGAATCTGAATCCCGACTTCGGCAGCCGACGCAGGTCCTGATCGGACCCGGCACTCCGGCGTGACCGTCCTGCTGGTTCTTGACCACCCGCAAATCGGCCGCCTCGGTATCTCGCCGTCCCGCCCGGCGAGGCCGGGTGGACGTGAAGTCACTGTGACAACTGCTCAGTCTACAGGCTGCACGGCGTGAGCACTAACGGCGCGCCCGACCGCGTGGTCGGGCGCGCGGCGGGACTCACTCCGCGTCACTGTGGATGTCGATGCGCCACTGGGTCAGGCGGTGGGCCAGGCGGGCGTTCTGGCCCTCCTTCCCGATCGCCAGCGAGAGCTGATAATCCGGGACCACCACGCGGGCAGCCCGGAGGTCGGCGTCCGCGACCGTCACGGAGATGACCTTGGCGGGCGAAAGCGCGTTCCCGACGAACACCGTGGGGTCCTCGTCGTAGTCCACGATGTCGATCTTCTCGTCGTTCAACTCCGCCATCACCGCTCGGACGCGAGCCCCGTTCGGGCCGATGCACGCCCCCTTGGCGTTGAGCCCCGACACGGTCGTCTCGACGGCGATCTTCGTCCGGTGCCCGGCCTCGCGCGCGATCGCCGCGATGCGGACCGACCCGTCCCCGATCTCGGGGACCTCGAGCGCGAACAGCCCGCGGACCAGGTCCGGGTGGGTGCGGGAGAGGGAGACCGAGGCGCCGTGCGGCCCCTTGTGCACGCCCACGACGTGGCACTTGATGCGCTCGCCGTGACGGTAGGTCTCGCCCGGCACCTGCTCGGCCGGCGCGATCGTGCCCTCGGTTCCCCCGTTCTCCGGTCCGATGTGAACCACGACGATTCCGCGGGCGTTGGCGCGGGAATCCGACTGGATGACGCCGCTGACCACCTCCCCCTCGCGCGCGACCAGGTCGCCGTAGATCCGCTCCGTCTCGGCCTCGCGGAGCCTCTGGAGGATGATCTGACGAGCCGTCGACGCGGCAACCCGCCCGAAGTCGGACGGGGTGGCGTCGAACTCGCCGATCCTGTTTCCCTCGTCGTCGACCTCGGCGGCCATGACCGCCACGGTCCCGGCCTTGCGGTTCAACTCGATGCGGGCGACCCGATGGGCGTCCTCGGTCCGCTTGTACGCGGTGAGCAGTGCATTCTCCAGCGTCCGCACCAGGTCGTCGAGCGGGATCTCCCGCTCCTGGGACAGCATGTTCAGGGCCGCCATGTCGATGTTCAACTGTTCTCTCCTTCTCGCACGCCACGTCCGGGGTTCTCGGGCTCCGTGAGGAGGGCGAGTTCATCCGCCGGCGCGGGCTGGAACTCCACCCGGATCACCGCGCGGGCCATGTCTTCCAACGCTACCGAGTCGACCCGCATCCCACGACCCGACCTCGAGACGAGCCGCACCGAACCGGCCTCCTCGTCCAGATCGCCGACCCGTCCGCGGGCGGGTCCGTCGACGCCGTCGACGTAGGAGACGTCGACCTGGCGTCCGCGGGCCCGTCGCCAGTGCCGCGGCTGCTCCAGGGGCGCGTCCACCCCGCGGCTGGTCACCTCGAGGGTCACGGCGCGTTCGGGCCCGCCCCAGGCCTCCGCGACGGAGTCGAACGCGGAGGACAGTTCCGCGAGGTCGTCGAGCGAGACCCCCCTGTCACCATCGACCACGACGACGACCTGCCAGGTGGTCGACCGGGAATCCTCCCGGATCTCCTCGAGTTGGAGACCACGGTCGGAGACCGTCTTGCTGATGTGGGCCCTGTCGGGCTCGGGGACGATCACGATGCTCCTGGCGTCGGTACTGGTGACTCCCGATCCGGGTCTGCGGTCGGGCCGGATCACTGTACCGCCTCCACCCCGCAGGCCCCGCCCCCTGGCAGGATGTCGTGGTGCCCCTTTCCGCCCCCGCTCCCCTGTCGCGACGCCGGTTCGTCGGCCTGACCGCCGGCGTCGGCGGGCTCGTGGCCGCCGGAGGCTGCACGCCGCCCCGGGCGGCCGACGAGCCGGACCCCCTCCAGCAGCTGGCCGACGCCGCCGAACGAGATGCGCGGGAGCTCGCCGCCGCGGACGCCACCCACGGGGAGGACGTGGCGCGGCTCCGCCGGATCGCCGACGCCAGACGGACGCAGGCCGAGCGGTTGTCCGCCGAGATCCGCCGGCTCGCGCCCGAGGGGACGGCCGAGGGGACGGCCGAGACCGGACCGCCCCCGGTCTGCCCGCCCATCGGACAGGTGCGCGCGCGGATGCGCGACGACGCCAGACGCGCCGGGGAGGTCGCGGAGTCCTCGCGGGGATACCGTTCCGAGCTCGCGGCCTCGGTGTCGGCGGCCTGCACCGCGGCGCTCGAGGTGGTGCTCGCGTGACCACGCCGCCCGGGCTCGCGGCCGAGGACGCCGCCGTCTACGGCTACGGTCTCGTGCTCGCCGGCGCCGACGCCGGGATCCGAGCGGCGGTGCGACGGGAGCTCGCCGCCCACCGTGCCCGCCGCGATGCCGCCGAGAGGCTGTGGCCCGGCGCCGCCCCTGCGCCGGTCGGCTATCTCACGGCGCCCGACGTCTCGACCTCTCCGGTCCTGCTGGCCATCCGGCTGGAATCGGACTGCTGCGAGGCGTGGCGGGGGGGGGGCGGGGGCGGGGGGAACCCCCCGGGGCGCAGGTTTTTCCTTGCGGGCCCCAACCCCGCCCCTGTGGCGACCGCGCGCCGGGCGGCGTTCTCCCCCGGGGGG
>NZ_CALMYY010000040.1 GCF_937873725.1 uncultured Dietzia sp. | reverse complement strand
CGATCTCGAACCTGTGTTCTATGATACGTACACACATTCGAACATGCAAGGGTCAATCCGTGCGTTCGGCGGGCCGAGCATCCTCGCGCGGTCCGGGTCCGGCGACGCCGAGCAGCATGGGCGTGAACCGCCCGTCGACCTCAGGTCGGCGAACCGTCTTGCGAGCTCGCGGTCGGCGATGAACCCGTCCGGGCTGGTGGCGGCGCAGGTCCTCAGCGCCGACCGCGCGCCTCGCGGTAGATCTCGACGAGCGAATCGGTGGAGGAGTCGAAGCCGTCGCCCGGGTGCTTCTCGGCGGTGAGGGCGGACAACAGCTCGCCGGCCTGGGCCTTGCCCAGCTCGACGCCCCACTGGTCGAACGCGTTGATGCCCAGGACGGCTGCCTGGACGAACACCACGTGCTCGTAGAGCGCGATGAGCTGCCCGACCACGCCCGGGGAGAGCGACGGGGCGAGGATCGTGGTGGACGGCCGGTTGCCGGGCATGACCTTGTGCGGGGCGAGCGCGGGGTCCACGCCGTCGGCGAGCACCTCCTCCTCGGTCTTGCCGAACGCCAACACCCGCGACTGTGCGAACAGGTTGGCCATGAGCAGGTCGTGCATGGACCCGGTGCCATCGGCGATGGGCAGGTCCGTGATCGGCCGCGCGACGCCGATGAAGTCCACCGGGACGAGCTGGGTGCCCTGGTGCAGGAGCTGGAAGAAGGCGTGCTGACCGTTCGTGCCGGGCTCGCCCCAGTAGACCTCGCCGGTGGGGTAGGAGACGTCGGCGCCGTCGAGGCGCACCGACTTGCCGAGCGACTCCATGGTGAGCTGCTGGAGGTAGGCGGGGAACCGCAGGAGGTCCTGGGCGTAGGGGATCACGGCCTTGGACTGGGCGCCGAGGAAGCACGTGTACCAGATCCCCAGCAGCGCCATGAGGACCGGCGCGTTGTGCTCCGGGTCCTCGGTGGCGAAGTGCAGGTCCATCGTGTGGAAGCCCTCGAGCAGCTCGACGAACGCCGCGGGGCCGACCGTGACCATGACCGACAGCCCGATGGCGGAGGACACCGAGTACCGCCCGCCGACCCAGTCCCAGAACTCGAACATGTTGTCCGCGGAGATGCCGAACTCGGCGACCTTCTCCGCCGCGGTGGACACCGCGACGAAGTGCGAGGCGATGGCGTCCTCGGAGCCCAGGGCCTCGACGAAGTGGCGCCGGGCCGCGTGCGCGTTGGCCATGGTCTCCTGGGTGGTGAACGTCTTGGAGGCCACCACGACCAGGGTCGTGGCGGGGGCGATCTCCGCGAGCACGGCGGAGAGGTCCGCGGGGTCGACGTTGGAGACGTAGCGCGCGCGGATGCCGGCGGTCTGAAGGTGACGCAGGGCCTTGTCGACCATCACGGGTCCGAGGTCGGAGCCGCCGATGCCGATGTTGACCACCGTGTCGATCCGCTCGCCCGTGTGCCCGGTCCACTCGCCCGAGCGGACGCGGTGGGCGAAGTCGGTCATGCCCGCCAGGACCGCGTGGACGTCGGCCACCACGTCGCGCCCGTCGACGACGAGCTCCGCATCCGCGGGGAGGCGGAGCGCGGTGTGGAGGACGGACCGGTCCTCGGTCGTGTTGATGCGGTCGCCCCGGAACATGGCGGCCCGCTGCGCCGGCAGGTGGGCGGCGCGGGCGACCTCGATGAGGGCGGCCAGGATCTCGTCGGTGACGAGGTTCTTGGACAGGTCCACGTGGAGGTCTCCGGCGGTGATCGACATCCGGCGTCCGCGTTCGGGGTCGGCCTCGAACAGCTCCCGCAGCGACACCTCGCCGATCGCGGGGACCAGGTCCTCCACCGCTGCCCACTGCTCCGTCGTGCTGATGTCGGTCATCACCGCTCCTGCCCAGAGGTACTCGCCTGTCAGCGAGGCTAGCCGGGAATAGGGAGGGGAAGGCGGGCTTCGTCGTCGTCGACACGTCCGACCTGGCCGATTTCACCCCCACCGACGACGTCCGGGTCCCTGGCCCCGGCTGGGTCAGCCCAGCCGGCCCCGGCCGAGGCGCAGGAGCATCCCCGCGAGCGTCTGGCCCTCCTGGCCGAGGGAGGAGAAGCGCTCGTAGACCTTGAGTTCGCGGGTGTGGACGAGCTTCGTCCCGCCGGACTGCATGCGGGTGCGGCCGATGCGTTTGGAGATCTCGCTGCGACGGACGATGGCGTTGAGGATCTCGGCGTCGAGCCGGTCGATCTCCAGGCGGAGTTCCTGGATCTGGGCCTCGGACAGCGGGTCGTCCGTGCCGGCGGGGTCGGTGGTCATGCGGTGATTATCCCACTGCGGTCGGATACCTCGGCGGGACCGTCTAATGTGTGCGCCCGTGGAGAACCTAAATTCGACCCTGGCGGACATCGGATCCGTGATCTGGGGGCCCTTCGTCCTCATCCCGCTGCTCCTGGGCACCGGCCTGTTCCTGACGATCCGCCTGCGGATGCTGCAGTTCCGCAAGCTCGGCCCCGCCCTCCGGCTGGGGTTGTTCCAGCGCCAGGACGACGGCGGCGTGGGCGACATCTCGCAGTACCAGGCGCTCACCACGGCCCTGGCCGCCACCGTGGGCGTGGGCAACATCGTGGGTGTGGCCACGGCCATCGCGCTGGGCGGCCCCGGCGCGCTGTTCTGGATGTGGGTCACCGCGCTCGTCGGCATGGCCTCCAAGTACTCCGAGGCGTTCCTCGGGGTGCGATACCGCGTCACCGACGCCCGCGGCGAGCAGTCCGGTGGCCCGCAGTACTACCTGCACCGCGGGCTGGCCGAGGTCTACGGCCGGACCGGCGGCAGGATCGGCCTGGTCCTGTCGATCGTGTTCGCCGTCTTCGCCGTGCTGGCCAGCTTCGGCATCGGCAACATGACCCAGGGCAACGCGGTGGCCACCCAGTTGGAGAACTCGTTCGGGATCACGCCCGTGGCCACCGGCATCGTCATGTTCGTCCTCACCGGGGCGGTGCTGCTCGGCGGCATCAAGTCCATCGGCAGGGTCACGGCCGGGTTCGTGCCGCTGATGATCCTGCTCTACATCCTCGGCGGGCTGGTCGTGCTCGTCGTCAACGCCGAGGCGATCCCGTCGGCGTTCGTGCAGGTCTTCTCGGAGGCGTTCACCGGGACGTCCGCGGTCGGCGGCTTCGCCGGGTCGGCGATCCTCTACGCCATCCAGATGGGTGTCGCCCGCGGCATCTTCTCCAACGAGTCGGGCATGGGCTCGGCGGCCATCGCGGCCGCCGCGGCCAAGACCACCCACCCCACGCGGCAGGGTCTGGTGTCCATGACCCAGACGTTCATCGACACCATCATCGTCGTCACCTTCACCGGCCTGGTGCTGGTCACCTCCGGGGTGTGGCAGGAGGGTCGGGGGAGCGCCGGGACGATGACCGCGACCGCGTTTGCGCAAGCGATTCCGGAGGGCGACAAGCTCGTCGCGGTGTCGATCGCGTTCTTCGCGTTCTCGACCATCCTCGGATGGTCGTACTACGGCGAGCGGTGCACGGAGCGGCTCGTCGGCGCGCGCGGCGTCATCCCGTACCGCATGGTCTTCACCTGCGTGGTGTTCGTGGGCGCGGTCACCGAGCTCGAGGTGGTGTGGAACTTCGCCGACGTGATGAACGGACTCATGGCCATCCCCAACCTCATCGGGCTGCTCGTCCTGTCCGGCCTCATCGTCCGGGAGACGCGTCACTACCTGGACAACGACCCGGGGCTGAACGCGTCCGCCGCACAGGTGAAGGAGTTCATGGGGGCCGGTCAACGCTGAGTCCGGGGTGTCGGACCCAGTGGGTAGATTGGACCCACGATGACCGACACCGCACACGCCCCCACCCGCCCCGCCTCGCCCCTGTTGGACGGGCTCAACCCGCAGCAGGCCGCCGCGGTCACGCACCGCGGCGGCCCGCTGCTGATCGTGGCCGGGGCGGGCTCGGGCAAGACGAGCGTGCTCACCCGGCGCATCGCCTATCTGCTGGCCGAGGGCGGTGCCCACCCGGGCCAGATCCTCGCGATCACCTTCACCAACAAGGCCGCCGCCGAGATGCGCGAGCGGGTCTCGGCCCTCGTCGGACCCCACGCGGAGCGGATGTGGGTGGCCACGTTCCACTCGATCTGCGTGCGGATCCTGCGGGCGCAGTCCGCGCTTCTGGGCACCCGCAACTCCAACTTCACGATCTACGACTCGGACGATTCCCGGCGGTTGCTGGGGATGATCGCCAAGGAACAGCAGCTCGAGGTCAAGAAGTTCACGCCGCGCATGCTGGCCACGGCCATCTCCAACCACAAGAACGAACTGCGCGAGCCGTCGGACGCCATGGACCGGGCGCTCGAGGACTCGGACCGGACCGGGCAGACGGTGGCGGCGGTCTACACCGAGTACCAGTCACGTCTCCAGGCGGCCAACGCGTTCGACTTCGACGACCTCATCGGGGAGACCGTCGGCCTGCTCCGCGCGCACCCGGAGGTGGCCGCGTACTACCGGCGCAGGTTCCGGCACGTCATGGTGGACGAGTACCAGGACACCAACCACGCGCAGTACGTCCTGGTGCGGACCCTCGTCGGCGGGGTGGCGGGGGACGACGACGAGGTGGGCGTCCCCCCGGCCGAACTCTGCGTGGTGGGTGACGCCGATCAGTCGATCTACGCTTTCCGCGGTGCCACCATCCGGAACATCGAGGACTTCGAGCACGACTACCCCGACGCCCGGTCGATCCTGCTCGAGCAGAACTACCGCTCCACGCAGACCATCCTCTCCGCCGCCAACGCCGTGATCTCGCGGAACCCGGGGCGCCGGGAGAAGAACCTGTGGACCGACGAGGGCGCGGGCGATCTGCTGGTGGGCTACGTGGCGGACAACGAGCACGACGAGGCGAGGTTCATCGCCGGCGAGATCGACCGCCTGGTGGATTCCGGCGACGCCGCCTACTCCGACGTGGCCGTGTTCTACCGGACCAATAACTCCTCCCGCGTCGTCGAGGACGTGTTCGTGCGCCTCGGCCTGCCGTACAAGGTCGTCGGCGGGACACGGTTCTACGAGCGCAAGGAGGTGCGCGACGTGGTGGCCTACCTCAAGGTGCTCGCCAATCCCGACGACACGGTGGCGCTGCGCCGGATCCTCAACACCCCGAAGCGGGGGATCGGGGACCGGGCCGAGGCGTGCGTGGTGGTCCACGCCGAGCAACGGGCGATCGGGTTCGGGCAGGCGCTCCGCGACGCGGCCGGTGGACGGGTCGCGCTGCTGCCGACGCGGTCGGTCAAGGCGATCGCCGGGTTCGTGCAGATGCTCGACGGGCTCCGCGCGCTGCTGGACGGCAGCGACCACGCCGGGGGCGAGGAATCGGACCCCGATGTCGGCGCGCTCGTCGAGGCGGTGCTCGAGCGGACCGGCTACCGGGCCGAGTTGGAGGCCTCCAACGACCCGCAGGACGCCGCGCGCCTGGACAACCTCAACGAGCTCGTCGGGGTCGGCCGGGAGTTCTCCTCCGAGGCGGCGCTGCAGCGCTCCGCCCGGGAGCAGGGCTTCGGGGGGGAGCCCGTCGGGGACGCCGCGGGAGCGGTCGCCGACCAGGCGGAGGCCCAGCTCGACGAGGGCCTCGCGCAGCCCGGGTCGCTCGCCGCCTTCCTCGAGCGCGTGTCCCTCGTGGCGGACGCCGACCAGATCCCCGCCCATGACCAGGGGCAGGTCACGCTCATGACGCTGCACACCGCCAAGGGGCTCGAGTTCCCGGTGGTCTTCCTCATCGGCATGGAGGACGGGCTCTTCCCGCATATGCGCGCCCTGGGGGACCCGGCGGAGCTGTCCGAGGAGCGACGGCTGGCCTACGTGGGCATCACTCGCGCCAGGAAGCGGCTGTACCTGACCCGCGCCATGATGCGCTCGTCGTGGGGGCAGCCCATGACCAATCCGGGGTCGCGCTTTCTCGAGGAGATCCCCTCGGAGGCGATCGAGTGGCAGCGCGAGGAGCCCGCGGGCGGGGGAGGCTTCGGTGACGTGGCCTACGACGCGCCACGGCGTCGGTTCGGGTCGGGATCCGGCGGTGGCGTCGGCTCCGGGGGTGGAGCTGGGCGGTCGTCCGGCATCCCCCGCGCCCGGGCCTCCGCCCCCGTGCTCGACCTGGTGCCGGGGGACCGCGTGACCCATGACAAGTACGGGCTGGGCAAGGTGCTCGCGTGCGACGGGACCGGCCCCAGGGCCACGGCCACGATCGACTTCGGCGCGTCCGGCAAGGTCCGCCTCATGCTCATCGGCGGCGTCCCCATGCAGAAACTCTAGGAGCGGCCGTGCCCGCACGCATGCCCGAAGGCGTCTCGCTGCCGGGGCGCCTGGTCCGGCTCGATCCCATGACCGCCGACGACGCCGAGGGGCTGTTCCCACTCATGGCTGATCCCCGCGCGTTCGGGTCGGGGTACCCGTTCGAGACCGCGCACGCCGATCTCGCCCGGACGAGGGAGTTCGTCGCGGACCGTCTCGTGCCCGGGGCGGTCCCCTATACGGTCCGAGTGGCCTCGCCGTCGCTCGGTCCGGTCGGGGCGATCGCCGGGACCATGTCGCTGGTCGAGATCGATCCGCGGAACGAGAAGCTCCACCTGGGCTGGACGTTCTACGGGCGGGACTACTGGGCGACCGGGGTCAACGTGGAGACCAAGCTGCTCGTGCTGTCCCACGTCTTCGACGACCTGGGCTTCGGACGGGTCAAGCTCCAGGCGGACATCAGGAACGTGCGTTCCCGGGCCGCGATCATCCGCCTGGGAGCCCGGTTCGAAGGGGTGGCCAGGCGCGATGTCCTCCGGGAGGACGGGACGTGGCGGGACACCGCCATCTACTCGATCACCGTGGAGGAGTGGCCGGCGTGCCGGGTCACTCTCGAGGAGCGGCTCCGCGCGGCGCTGTGACGGCCGCCGGGGAGTGTCAGCCGCCGAGGGAGCCGAAGGCCTCGGAGCTGGCGGCGCCGGCCAGCGCGAGGCCGTTCTGGGCCAGCCAGATCAGGGGGTCGACGTGCTGGGTGCCCCCGTTGACCAGGACCTCGAAGTGCAGGTGGGTTCCGGTGGAGAAGCCCAGGTTGCCCATGCCGGCGATCTTCTGGCCCGCGTAGACGCGCTCGCCCTTCTGCACGTCGACGGTCTCCATGTGGCCGTAGACGGTCATGGTGCCGTCGTCCGACATGATCCGCACCCAGTTCCCGTAGCCCTGGGCCGGGCCCGCGTCGATCACGACCCCGTCGGTGGCCGCGAGGATCGGGGTGCCGTTGGCGTTGGCGATGTCGATGCCGGCGTGCATCGCGCCCCAGCGCATCCCGAACCCGGAGGTGAAGGCACCCACGGCGGGGATGGCCACCTTGGGCCGACGGGCCTGCTCCTCGGCGATCTCGCGCTGGGTGTTGATCTCGGTGCCCGCGTAGAGCATGGCCGACTGCGGGTTCTCGGACACCGCGGCGACGGTCGGTACCACGACGGGCTCGGGCTGCGAGGGGGTGGCCGTGGCGGTGGCCGAGGCCCCCGGCGCGGGGCTCGCGGGCACGGACTCGCCGTTGGCGAGGAGGGCGATGTCGCCGGCGTCGGTCGAGTGGATGCCCGAGACGTCCAGGATGGACCCGGCGGACGCGGCGGACACCGCGGCGCCCGCGGCCACGGCCAGTACGGCCGCGCGGCCGCGGAGGGCCTGCGGGGGGGCGGGCAGCCGATGGCGGCCGGGCCGGTGCGCGCCGGAGGGGGGAATGACGACAGGAGCCGCTGGTGGCACGTGATGCGACTCGTAGTTCACCGGTGGCGTTTCCCCTCTGAAGTCGTGCTGTGATCGTTTCGTGACTAAGACTCGTCCAAAGTAACGGATCGGCAACAGCGCCGCAAGGTGCTCGGCGGAGCGGCAGGGAGGGGTGGGTCACACACGTGTGACTCCAGTGGTTCGAGAACTCGCCCGTGGCATGTGGGGCACGAGTTGCCCCGATCGGGGTCCGGCGCGCCGAATCCCCTGTGATCCGACGCACAGGGTTACCCCCACTGTGCGACGGGCGACACACTCCACGCTTAGGATGAGGGATGACTCGGCTTTCAACAGGGCCGGGCTAATCTATCCACGTCAAGATGGTGAGCTGATGGATCTCTTTGAATACCAGGCAAAGGCTCTTTTCGCTAAGCATGACGTTCCCACCACCCCGGGGCGCGTCGCGGACACTGCGGAAGAGGCCGAGAAGGTCGCGGCCGAGATCGGCAAGCCTGTCGTCGTCAAGGCGCAGGTCAAGGTCGGAGGCCGCGGCAAGGCCGGCGGCGTGAAGCTGGCGGAGGACGCCACCGAGGCGCGCGCGCGGGCCGAGGACATCCTGGGCCTGGACATCAAGGGCCACATCGTCAAGAAGCTCCTCGTGGCCGAGGCCAGCGACATCGCGGAGGAGTACTACATCTCCTTCCTGGTCGACCGTGCCAACCGCAACTACCTGGCCATGTGCTCGGTCGAGGGCGGCGTGGAGATCGAGCAGGTCGCCGAGGAGTCGCCGGATCGCCTCGCCCGCATCAACATCGACCCCACGGTCGGCGTCGACGTGGCCACGGCGCGCGAGATCGCGGCCGCCGGTCATCTCCCCGAGGAGGTGCTGGACACCGCCGCCGTGACGATCGCCAAGCTGTACGAGGTCTTTGTCAAGGAGGACGCCACGCTCGTCGAGGTCAACCCGCTCGTCCGGACCCCGAACGGTGAGATCCTCGCGCTCGACGGCAAGGTCACCCTGGACGAGAACGCCGAGTTCCGCCACGCGGACGTGTTCGCCGACTTCGCCGACGCGGGCACCACAGACCCGCTCGAGCAGAAGGCCGCGGAGAACGACCTCAACTACGTCAAGCTCGACGGCGAGGTCGGGATCATCGGCAACGGCGCCGGCCTGGTGATGTCGACCCTCGACGTGGTCGCCTACGCGGGCGAGAACCACGGCGGGGTCAAGCCCGCCAACTTCCTCGACATCGGCGGCGGCGCCTCGGCCGAGGTCATGGCCGCCGGCCTCGACGTCATCCTGGGTGACGAGCAGGTCAAGAGCGTGTTCGTCAACGTGTTCGGCGGCATCACCGCGTGTGACGCGGTGGCCAACGGCATCGTCAAGGCCCTCGAGATCCTGGGTGACGAGGCCAACAAGCCGCTCGTCGTCCGACTGGACGGCAACAACGTCGAGGAGGGTCGCAAGATCCTCGCCGACGCGAACCACCCGCTCGTGACCCTGGCAGACAACATGGACTCCGGCGCCGACAAGGCCGCCGAGCTGGCCTCCAAGTAGGAAGAGAAGGAACCACAAGATATGTCGATCTTCCTCAATAAGGACAGCAAGGTCATCGTCCAGGGCATCACCGGCGGCGAGGGCACCAAGCACACCGCCCGCATGCTCGCGGCCGGCACCCAGGTCGTCGGCGGCGTCAACGCGCGCAAGGCGGGCACGACCGTGGCCCACAAGGACGCCGACGGCAACAGCGTCGAGCTGCCCGTCTTCGGTTCGGTGAAGGAGGCCATGGAGGCCACCGGTGCCGACGTGACGATCCTCTTCGTCCCGCCGCCGTTCACCAAGGACGCCATCATCGAGGCCGTGGACGCGGAGATCCCGCTCGCCGTGGTCATCACCGAGGGTGCCCCGGTCCTGGACACCGCCACCGCGTGGAACTACAACCTCGCCAAGGGCAACAAGACCCGCATCATCGGCCCCAACTGCCCGGGCATCATCACCCCGGGTGAGGCGCTGGTCGGGATCACGCCGGCCAACATCGCGGGCAAGGGCCCGATCGGCCTGGTGTCCAAGTCGGGCACCCTGACCTACCAGATGATGTACGAGCTCGCCGACTACGGCTTCTCGACCGCCATCGGCATCGGCGGCGACCCGATCATCGGCACCACGCACATCGACTGCATCGAGGCCTTCGAGAACGACCCGGAGACCAAGGTCATCGTGATGATCGGCGAGATCGGCGGCGACGCCGAGGAGCGTGCCGCCGACTACATCAAGGCCAACGTCACCAAGCCGGTCGTCGGCTACGTGGCCGGCTTCACGGCTCCCGAGGGCAAGACCATGGGCCACGCCGGCGCCATCGTCTCCGGCTCCGCGGGCACCGCGCAGGCCAAGCAGGAGGCCCTCGAGGCCGCCGGCGTCAAGGTCGGCAAGACGCCGTCCGCGACCGCCGCGCTCGCCAAGGAGATCCTCGACGCCATGTGACCCACCCGGTCACCGCACGCGGTTCGCGACCCCCCGTCATCCCCGGATGGCGGGGGGTCGCGGCGTGCCGGGGGTGCCCGGACCGGCCGGGTATCTACGGTGGCAGGGTGAGTCCTCCCCGTGTGATCCGGCCCGCCGCGAACCGTGCGCCCGCGGGGGCCCGGTCGTTGCTGTGGACGGCGGCCGCCGCGGCCCTTCCGGTCATCGTCACGGTGCTGGTCCTCGTCGCGCTCACCCTCGCGCTCCTGGTGTTCAGCGCGCGCGGGTTCGATTCCCTCTTCGCGGTGGTCGCCGTGGAATGGCTCGTCGTCAACAGGGTTCCGCTGACGGTGGACGCGGTGCCCCTCGGGTTCCTCCCGCTGCTGCCCCCGCTGCTCTACATGGCGGTGCTCGCGCGCCAGACCAGGGCGGTGCTGTCCGACATCGAGCAGCCGGGTCCACGGGAGGCCGGGGCCGCGGTGGCCGGCGTGACCGCGGCGGGGTTGCTCCTCACGGCGCTCGCCTCCCTGCTCGTGGGCTCGGCGGCGTCCGATTTCGCCGTGCGTGAGGCGTCCCTGCCGGTGGCCCTGCTCTGGACCGCGACGGTCGCCGTCGTCGGTTCCGGTCTGGGCGTGTGGCTGTACTTCCGACGGGACCTCCGCGAGATCCTGCCCCTGTGGGTGCGGGGTGGAATCCACCTCGGCACGGCCTTCGTCGCGGCCACCTGGGCGATCGGCACGCTCCTCGTGCTGGTCGGCCTGGTGGGGGCCTGGGAGCCGGTCGGGGCCGTGATGGAGATCGGCAAGGGCGTCGTGGGGACCGGGGCGCTGACCGCGATCTCGGTCGCGTACCTGCCCAACGTGGTGGTGGCCGCCGCGACCCTCGCCGTGGGTGGGGAGGCGCATCTGGGCGAGGCGTCCTACAGCGTGTTCGCGGTCTCGCGCGGGCCGATGCCCGAGGTGCCCCTCGCCGCCGCGCTGCCCACCACCGATCCGCACTGGGTGGTCCAGGGTCTGCTGCTGGTGACCGTGCTCGTCGCGGCGGCGCTCGCCCGGTCGGTCGCGCACTGGTTCCGGACCACGGCCGACGCCGTCAAGGCCTCCTGGTTGGGCGCCGTGATCGTCGCCGTGGTCATCTCGGTGAGCCCGGTCGTCGCGGGCGGCGAGCTCGGCGTCCTCGGCACCGTCGGCACCGGCTCGCTCATCGCGGCCGGGACCGCGCTGGCGTTGTTCGGCGTGATCGGATCGGCGACCATCGCGCTGTCGCTGGCCGGCCTCACGCGTCGGCGCGAGAAGGCGGCCAGCGACCTGGAGCGCCGACGGCGCAGGGCCGGGACCGCCGGCGGTGGGGAGCCCGACGAGGTCGGGGAGGGCCCCGCGCCCGTGGAGGAGTCCCTGTCCGAGCCCGATCGTGACGAGCCGGGTCATGACGAGCCGGGTCATGACGAGCCGGACGACCGCGAGCCCGACGACGACGAGGCCGCCGCTGATCGGCCCGAGCCCGTCGATGCGGGGGCGGGGGAGGCGGTCGAGGACCACGCGATCGACGTCGACGGCGGGTCGTCCGACGCCCCGCCCGAGGAGCCGGTGCCGGGTGACGCGGTGCCCGGACGGGAGCCCGACGAGGCGCCCTCCGACCGCGCCGACGAGGACCCTGACGAGGACCCTGACGAGGCCCCCGGGGCCGCCGACTAGACTCCCCACAGTGTCCCGGGCATCCCCGGACACGGGGGTCGACGGGCAGGAGCAGAGGACGTGGTCAATGCCGAGTCCGTGGTCAGTGCCGAGTCCGTGGACCCCTGCCCCGTCGTGCTCCTGGCCTCCGGCGCCGGGACGCTCGCCCAGAGCGTGATCGACGCGGCCGGGGAGTCGGACAGCCCGTACCGCATCATCGCCCTGGTCTCGGACCGAGAGTGCGAGGCCGTCGCCCACGCCGGGCGGGTCGGCCTGCCGACGGTCGTGGTCCGGCCCGCCGATCACCCGGACCGGGCGGCCTGGGACCGCGAGCTGACCCGAGTCGTCCGCGAGTTCGCTCCCGACTGGGTGGTCTCGGCCGGATTCATGCGGATCCTCGGCGGAACCTTCCTCGGCGAGTTCCCCGGCCGCGTCATCAACACCCACCCCGCCCTGCTGCCGGCCTTCCCCGGCGCCCACGCGGTGCGGGACGCGCTCGCGTACGGCGTCACGGTGACTGGCTGCACGGTGCACCTGGTCGACTCCGGGGTGGACACCGGCCCGGTGATCGCCCAGCGCGCCGTCGACGTGCTCGCCGACGACTCCGAGGCCACCCTCCACGAACGAATCAAGATCGTCGAGCGCGAGCTGCTCGTCGACGTCCTCTCGGCCGCCGCCAGTGGCCGACTCCACATCGAAGGTCGAAAGGTGCACCGATCGTGACCTCCCAGCCGGACAACTCCCGCAGGCCCGTACGCCGCGCCCTCATCAGCGTCTACGACAAGACCGGCCTGGAGGACCTCGCCCGTGGCCTGGCCGACGCCGGGGTCGAGATCGTCTCCACCGGGTCCACCGCGCAGCGGATCGCCGACGCCGGGGTCGCCGTGACGCCGGTCGACGCGCTGACCGGGTTCCCGGAGTGCCTCGAGGGTCGGGTCAAGACCCTGCACCCGCGGGTCCACGCCGGCATCCTGGCGGACACCCGCAAGCCCGAGCACCTCGAGCAGATCGCGGGCCTGGGCGTGGAGACGTTCGAGCTCGTCGTCGTCAACCTCTATCCCTTCACCGCCACCGTCGCCTCCGGCGCGGACTACGACGCCTGCGTCGAGCAGATCGACATCGGCGGACCGTCCATGGTCCGCGCGGCCGCCAAGAACCATCCGTCGGTCGCCGTGCTCGTCGACCCGGCCGGGTACGGCGAGGCGCTGGAGGCCGTGGCCGCGGGCGGGTTCCCGCTCGAGCAGCGGCGCCGGCTCGCCGCGGCCGCGTTCCGTCACACCGGCGCCTACGACGTCGCGGTGGCCACCTGGATGACCGAGCAGACCGCCGGTGACGAGGAGGGTTACCCCGTGTGGCAGGGGCAGAGCCTGGACCTGGCCGCCACCCTGCGCTACGGCGAGAACCCGCACCAGAGCGCCGCCCTCTACACCGACCCCGCCGCCGCGCCCGGCCTCGCGCAGGCGCGCCAGCTGCACGGCAAGGAGATGAGCTACAACAACTACGTCGACGGCGACGCCGCGTGGCGCTCGGCCTTCGACCACGCCGAACCCTGCGTGGCGATCATCAAGCACGCCAACCCGTGCGGGATCGCGATCGACGCCGACATCGCCGCCGCCCACCGCGCCGCCCACGAGTGCGACCCGGTCAGCGCGTTCGGTGGCGTGATCGCCGCCAACCGCGAGGTGAGCGTGGAGATGGCCGAGCAGGTCGCCGAGATCTTCACCGAGGTGATCATCGCGCCGTCCTACGCCGACGGCGCCGTGGAGATCCTCCAGCGCAAGAAGAACATCCGCATCCTGCAGGCGCAGGCGCCCGCCGCCGGTGAGCACGAGCGCAGGCAGATCTCCGGCGGGGTGCTGGTGCAGCAGCGCGACTCGCTCGACGCCCCCGGTGACGTGGTGGCCGGCTGGACCAAGGCCTGCGGACCCGATGCGGACGAGCAGACGCTGCGCGACCTTCTCTTTGCCTGGCGCGCGTGCCGGGCGGTCAAGTCCAACGCGATCCTGCTGGCCACCGGCGGCGCGACGGTCGGCGTGGGCATGGGCCAGGTCAACCGGGTCGACTCCGCCCGGCTCGCGGTGCAGCGGGCGGGGGAGCGGGTCGCCGGCGCGGTCGCCGCCTCCGACGCGTTCTTCCCCTTTGCCGACGGACTCGAGGTGCTGGCCGAGGCCGGCGTGCGCGCGGTGGTCCAGCCCGGGGGGTCGGTCCGCGACGCCGAGGTGATCGACGCCGCGGAGAAGGCCGGGATCACCATGTACTTCACCGGTGCGCGGCACTTCTTCCACTGAGATGGGGCCGCAGGGGGAGGACGCCGCCGCGCTGACCCCCCGTGCCCTGGCCAAGGCCCGACGGCGCGACGAGATCCTGGTCGCGGCGGCTCGGCTCATGGCCCGGCGCGGGTTCCACGCGGTCCGCCTGGACGACATCGGCGCCGAGGTGGGCATCTCGGGTCCCGGGATGTACCGCTACTTCTCCTCGAAGGAGGACGTGCTCGCGGAGATGCTGCTCGACATCTCCCGCCGGCTCCGTGACGGCGGGCGCGCGGCGGTCTGGCGGGGCGGCGCCCCCGCCGAGGTGGTGGACGCGCTGCTCGCGGTGCACATGGACTTCGTGGCGACCGAGCCGGATCTCATCAGCGTCCAGTTCCGTGATCTCGGTTCTCTGCCGGCCGCACCGCGGCACGAGGTGCGCACCCTCCAGCGCGAGTACGCCGAGTTGTGGGTGGACGCGCTGGTGCGGTTGCGCCCGGACCTGACGACCATCGACGCCCGCGCGCACGTCCACGCCGTGTTCGGTCTGCTCAACTCCAGCCCGAGGCTTCCGGCGATGGCGGAGGCCGAGCTGCGGCGGGTGCTCACGGGGATGGCGTCGGCGGCCCTGCGGGCCTGACCGACCCCTCCAGCGCCGCCGCGAGCGCGGCGAGCTCCGCGCGGTAGCGCGCCACGGTGCCGAGCTTGACCTCCTCGTAGCCGCGGACCATGTCCGGCAGCTCGGCAAGGGCGACGGCGGTGCCCCGCCACGCGGCGTCCTTGCCCACGGGGCCCACGCGCCGGAGTTCCGCGGTGAGGCTCTCGACGACGTCGCGGTACTCGGCGAGCAGCTCGCGCTCGACCCTGCGGACGCCGGCGTATCCGAACGGGTCGAGCCGGGTGCCGCGCAGTCGCTTCATCCTGGCCAGCGCCCTCATCGCGGGCATCGCCCCGGGGCCGATCGAGATCTTCTTCTTCATGCCCATCGCCCGCAGGGCCGGCGGGTGGAGCTTGAGGTTCGCCACCGCGCCCTCGCCCCAGTCCTCGGTCAGCTGCGCCGCGAACTCCGGGTCCACGGCCAGGCGGGCCACCTCGTACTCGTCCTTGTAGGCCATGAGCTTGTGGAGGTTCCGGGCCACCGCCAGGGTGAGCCGCTCGGAGGCGCCACCGTCGGCGGGGTCCTGCAGGGCCTCCGCCGCGCGCAGGGCCTCGACCCGGCCCACGTAGTCGGCCGCGTACGCCTCGTCCTGGTAGCCGATCAGCTCGTCCACCCGGAGGGCCACCGCGGCGCGCAGTCCGGCGGAGGCCTGCCCGGACAGGCCGGCGAGCAGGCGCTCGCAGGCGGGGGAGGGCACGTGGAGGTCCGGGGTGGCGGTGGACACCGGGCGGTGCAGCCCGGAAACCAGGGCGGCCAGGGCCCGCGGATCCGCGACGGCCTGCCGGCCCCGACGGAACGCCTGCAGGTTGGCGTCCACCGCGACGCCGTTGAGCTCGATCGCCTGCTCGATCGCCTCGGCCGAGATCGCCAGGGCGCCGCTCTGGTACGCCGCGCCCACCATGAGCATGTTCGAGGTCTGGGTGGAGCCGAAGAGGCTCTCGGTGAGTTCTCCCGCGTCCAGGTACACGCCCCGGGCGGACGCGCGGTCGATCGCGGTCCGGATGTCCGGGGTCGCGGGGTGGGGGACCGTCGTGTCGATCACCATCGTGCCGGTGGGGATCTGCGTGGTGGACACGACCGAGGTGGTGCGGTCGGGGTTCGCCACCCTGAGGTTGGTGCTGTCCGCGCCGACCAGCCCGTCACAACAGAGGTAGAGGTCGCAGTCTCCGGCGCCGATCTTGGGCGGTTGCTCCGTGGGGGTACGGGCGACCCGGACGTCGGAGACCACGGCGCCGCCCTTCTGTGCCAGTCCGGTCATGTCGAGGGTGCGGGCCGAGTTGCCGTCGAGCACGGCCGCGGTGGCGAGCACCGCGGAGACGGTGACGATGCCCGTCCCGCCGATGCCGGTCAGCCTCAGGGAGAAGCCCCGATCGGGATCGACGTCGGCCCGGGCGGGTTCGGGCACGTCCGCCGACCCGAGCGGGGGCGCGGTGGCCACCCGCTCGGACGTCCGGCCGGGCACCACCGTGACGAACGCCGGGCAGTCGCCCTGCACGCACGAGAAGTCGAAGTTGCAGGTGGACTGGTCGATCCGGGTCTTGCGGCCGAACTCCGTCTGCACCGGGTGGACGGACAGGCAGTTGGACTTCGCGCCGCAGTCGCCGCAGCCCTCGCAGATGCGCTCGTTGATCACCACGCGCTCGTCGGGCGTGGGGTAGGTGCCGCGCTTGCGGTGGCGGCGCTTCTCGGCGGCACAGAACTGGTCGTGCACCAGGACGGTCACCCCGGGGACGGCGGCGAGCTCGCGCTGGACCTCGAGGGTGTCCGCGCGGTCGCGGACCTCGATCCCGCGGGGCAGGCCCTGGGCCCGTGTCGCCTTGACGTTGTCCGTCGTCACGACGATCTTCGCGACCCTCTCCGCCCGGAGGAGGCGCAGGATCTCGGGCAGCGTCATCGCGCCCACCGGGTCCTGGCCGCCCGTCATGGCGACGGTGCCGTTGTAGAGCAGCTTGTAGGTGATGTTGTCGCCCGAGGCCACCGCCGCCCGCACGGCCAGGGAGCCGGAGTGCATGAACGTGCCGTCGCCGATGTTCTGCACCAGGTGGCGCTCCTCGAGGAACGGCGACATGCCCGTCCACTGGACGCCCTCGCCGCCCATCTGGGTGACGCCGGTAATGGTGCCGACCTGCTTCTCGTCCATCATCAGCACCATCGCGTGGCAGCCGATGCCGCCGCCGACGAGCGTGCCGTCGGCGACCTTGGTGGAGCTGTTGTGGGGGCAGCCGGAGCAGAAGTACGGGGTCCGGGTGGTGGCCAGGGGCAGCGTGATGCGCGTGCGGGGCCGGGCCGGGCCCTCGAGCCACGCCAGCGCGGAGGGGATGCCGTGGACCCGCCCCAGCCGCTGGGCCAGGCCGCGGGTGACGGCGTCCACGTCCAGCTCGCCGAAGCGGCTGAACAGCGTCGAACCGTCCTCGTGGCTCTTGCCCACCACGTTGGCCACGTCGGGGCGACGGAAGTGGATCTCCCGGATCATCGTCTCGATGAAGTCGCGCTTCTCCTCCACCACGATCACCTCCTCCAGTCCGGACATGAACTCGTCGAGCACCGTCCGCTCCAGCGGGTACACCATGCCCAGCTTGAGGATCCGGATCCCGCGGCGGGAGAGCTCCGCGTCGTCCAGGCCCAGCCGGCGCAGCGACTCGCGGACGTCGAGGTAGGTCTTGCCGGCGGCGACGATCCCGATCCTGTCGTCGGCGGTGCGCTGCACGATCCGGTTGATCCCGTTGAGCCGGGCGTACTCGAGTGCGCGGGGAACGCGGACGGTCAGCTGGTTCTGCTCGAGCTCCATCAGGCTGGCGCCCAGCAGTTGCCCGGAGGGCACGTGGGGGCTGGTGCCGAGGTCGCCGTAGACCGGGAGGATGCGGTCCGGGTCGACCAGCGCGGTCGAGGACGCGTCCGCCACGTGCGAGGAGATCTTCATGGCCGACCACAGGCCGGACACGCGTGACAGGATCGCCGCGTGGACGCCGAAGTCCAGGACGTCCTGCGAGTCCGCCGGATAGAGCGTCGGCATGTAGAGGTCGGCCAGGGCGAGCTCGGAGGCGCACGGGACGGTGGAGGACTTGGCCCCCGGGTCGTCGCCGACGAGCGCCACCGCCCCGCCGTGGGGGTCCGTGCCGATCAGGTTGGCGTGACGGAGGGCGTCGGTCGCCCGGTCCAGGCCCGGCGCCTTGCCGTACCAGTAGCCCACCACGCCCTGCAGCGCGGCGCCCGCGGTGTGGGCGGTGGCGCGGAGCGTGCCCGTGCGGCGGGCGAGCTGGGAGCCCATGACCGCCGTCGCGCCCGCCTCCTCGTTGAGGGCGGGGCGGTGCACGACGTCGAACGGATCGAGGAACGCCGCGCGCCTGGCGAGTTCGAGGTCGTAGCCCGCCAGCGGGGAGCCCTCGTAGCCGCTCACCAGGCTCGCGGTGAGCAGGTTCTGCCGCCGGTCCAGGCGGGCCCGGTCACGGACCGTCCGGACCAGAGCCTGGATGCCGGTGAGGAAGACCGTCCCGCTCTCGCGGGTGTAGCGGTCGGAGAGGGAGGTCATGATCAACACCTGGCCTTAGTCGCATGTGGGCTGGGCCCCCAGGCTAGGAGCAGACGTGAGCCGCGTCACGTGGCCAGCGCCGGGCCGGTCACCGTGTACACCCTGACCGATGTTCCGGGGCTCATCCTGGGCCATGTGTCCACCTCGCCGTCGGCTAGCGTGGACACATGGATTCCCCGACCGCACTGGACGACACCGACCGACGGCTCCTCGCGATCGTCATGGACGACCCCCGGGTCGGCGTGCGCGAGTTCTCGCGCCGCCTCGGGGTGGCGCGCGGCACCGCGCAGGCCCGGCTCGACAAGCTCGAGGCCCGCGGTGTGCTCGCGACGTGGGCCCCCCGGCTCGACGCCGCCGCCCTCGGCTACCCCCTCGGCGCGCTCGTCCACATCCAGCTGGCCCAGGCCAGGCTGGAGGAGACCTGCGACGGGCTGGCGCGCGTGCGCGAGGTGCTCGAGGTGATGAGCGTGGCCGGGGAGTTCGACATCGTCTGCCGGGTCGTCGCGCGGGACCACGCGCACCTCGAGGAGGTGTTCAGCGCGATCATCGCCACGCCCGGCGTCCTGCGCACCCGCACCGAGGTGATCCTGCGGCAGCGGGTCGGGCCCCGCGTCACCCAGCTGCTGGACGGGTGAGGGCTACGCCCAGATCCGCGCGAACGGGTGGGCGGCCTCGTACTCCGAGGCGAGTTCCAGCAGGAGGCGGTCCTGCCCCCTCCTCGCCGAGAAATGCACGCCGATCGGCATCCCGTCCGGGGCCTGTCCGGTGGGCAGGGACACGGCGGGAGAGCCCGCGATGTTCTGCAACGGGGTGAACGTCACCCAAGTGGAGACGCGCTCGAGGTGGGTCTCGAACGGCAGGTCCGCGTCGAGGTAGCCGACCTCCGGGGTCTCGTGGGCCACCACCGGGTTGAGGAACACGTCGACGTCGCCGAACGCGGCGTCGAACCGGAGTCGGACGCGCGCGAGCCGGGCCAGGTGGACGGGGATCCGGGGGAGGTTGCGACGGGCCAGACGTGCCAGGCCCACGGTGAAGGGGTCGAGCAGGTCGGGGTCGAAGCCCGGACCGAAGAGGCTGCGCCCGGATGACGACGTGCTCAGCGCGAGCAGGGCCCAGTAGGCGATGAAGTCCTGCCGGAACGTGGGCGGGACGGGCGCCGGCACGGGCACCACCTCGTGCCCCAGCGAGGACAGGCGTTCGGCGGTCGCACGCAGGACCGCGAGGGTGGCGGCGTCGGTCGGCCCGCCCGCGGGGCTCTCCTCCACCAGTCCGATGCGCAGGCGCCGGGCGGGGGCCGGGGCGACGGGCCCGATCGGCGGCACCCCGACCGGGCGGTGGCCGGCTTCGAAGGCGGTGAGGAACGTGGAGGTGTCGCGCACGGAGCGGGAGACGACGGACTGGGAGACGATCGGGATCGGCATCCGCTGCGAGAACGTCTCGTCCGGGTGTCTGCCGCGGCTCGGCTTGAATCCGACCAGGCCGGTCACGGCCGCGGGGATGCGGATCGACCCGCCGCCGTCGTTGGCGTGGGCGATCGGGAGGGCGCCGGCGGCGACGAGCGCGGACGAGCCCCCCGAGGACCCGCCGCTGGTGCGGCCGGTGTCCCAGGGGTTGCGGGTGACCAGGCCGCCCTGGCGCTCGGTGGCCGCGGTCCAGCCGAACGGCGGCATGGCGGTGATGCCGAGCGGGTTGAGGCCGGTGGCGCGGAAGGCCTGCGCGTAGGGGCCGTCGGTCAGGGCCGGGGTGTCGGGGACGGCGGGGGAACCGAGGCGCATCGGTGCGCCCTCCACCTGCACCGCGTCCTTGAACGCCGACGGCACGCCCGCGAGGGGGCCGGCGAGGGCGGACCGGTCGAGCCGGGTGGCGCGGTGGCGGGCGCGGTCGAAGTCGGTGTGGACCAGCGCGCCGAGCACGGGATCCACCTCCGCGCAGCGGGCGATCGCGGACTCGAGGAGCTCGGTCGGCGAGACCTCGCGCCTGCGGACCCGCTCGGCCAGGGCGGTGGCGTCGTCGTACCCCAGCGCGTCGTCGCGGAAGGCGTGGACGCGGCGCGTCCCGGCGGTGGATGCGGTCATCTCGGTGGCCTCGGTCACGTCCCCACTGTAGGGGTGCTCGGGGTCGCCCGCCCGCCCCGGCGGGGCGGGGTGGCGGGGGATTGCCCCTTTACTTTTGTGAGGCGCAGCACTATGGTCAGTTTCAGTTAATCCGACTTAACTGAAAGGGAGCGGCTCTGATGACCTCCGCGACCACCAATCGCCAGGCGCACGAGGATCTGCTCGCCGACCTACGCGGGCGCCTCGAGCGCGCCGCGCTGGGCGGCGGCGACAAGGCCCGTGCCCGTCACCTCGAGCGGGGAAAACTCCTCCCTCGCCAGCGTGTCGACGTCCTGCTCGACCCGGGCAGCCCGTTCCTCGAGCTCTCTCCGCTCGCCGCGGAGGAGATGTACGGGGGTAAGGCCCCCGCGGCGGGCGTCGTGGCCGGCATCGGCCGCGTCTCCGGGCGCGAGTGCCTGATCATCGCCAACGACGCGACGGTCTCCGGGGGCACCTACTACCCGATGACGGTGAAGAAGCACCTGCGCGGCCAGGAGGTGGCGCTGGCCAACAATCTGCCGTGCATCTACCTGGTGGACTCCGGCGGCGCGATGCTCCTGCAGCAGGACGACGTCTTCCCCGACCGCGACCACTTCGGCCGGATCTTCTACAACCAGGCCACGATGTCCGCCAAGGGCATCCCGCAGATCGCCGCGGTCATGGGCTCCTGCACCGCCGGAGGCGCGTACGTCCCGGCGATGAGCGACGAGGCGATCATCGTCCGCAACCAGGGCACGATCTTCCTCGCCGGCCCGCCGCTGGTGAAGGCCGCCACCGGCGAGGAGGTCACGGCCGAGGAGCTCGGCGGCGGGGACCTGCACGCCAAGACCTCCGGCGTGGTGGACCACCTGGCCGACGACGACTACGACGCCCTGATGAAGGTCCGCGAGATCATCGCGACCTGCCCCCCGGCCCCCGCGCCGGACTGGGAGGTCCTCGAGTCCCGCGAGCCCGTGCGTCCGCAGACGGACCTCTACGACCTGGTCCCCGTCGACTCCCGGCAGCCCTACGACGTCCGCGACGTGATCGGCACGATCGTCGACGGCGGCGAGTTCACCGAGTTCAAGAAGGACTACGGCACCTCGATGGTCACCGCGTTCGCGCGGATCCACGGCCACCCGGTGGGGATCATCGGCAACAACGGCGTGATCTTCTCCGAGTCCGCGCTCAAGGGCGCCCACTTCATCGAACTGTGCGACCGGCGCAAGATCCCGCTGATCTTCCTCCAGAACATCACCGGGTTCATGGTCGGCCGCCAGTACGAGGCCGGCGGCATCGCCAAGAACGGCGCCAAGATGGTCGCGGCGGTGGCGTGCGCCCGCGTGCCCAAGCTCACCGTGGTCGTGGGCGGGTCGTTCGGCGCGGGCAACTACTCCATGTGCGGCCGCGCCTACTCCCCGCGGTTCCTGTGGATGTGGCCCAACGCGAAGATCGCCGTGATGGGCGGCCCGCAGGCCGCGGACACCCTGGCCTCGGTCCGCGCCGCCCAGGTCACCAAGGCGGGAGGGGAGTGGACCGACGAGCAGCAGGCCGAGTTCACCGCCCCGATCCGCGAGCAGTTCGAGGAGCAGTCCACCGCGTACTACTCCACGGCACGACTCTGGGACGACGGGATCATCGACCCCGCCGACACCCGCACCGTCCTCGGCCTGGCCCTCGCGGCCGCCGCCAACGCCCCCCTCGAGCCGGTCAACAACGGCGTCTTCAGGATGTGATCGCACCCATGTCTCAGAAACTCCACACCGTCCTGGTGGCCAACCGCGGCGAGATCGCGTGCCGCGTGATCCGCTCGCTGCGGGCAGCGGGCATCCGCTCGGTCGCCGTCTACTCCGACGCCGACGCCGATGCGCTGCACGTGCGCATGGCCGACGCCGCCGTCCACCTGGGTCCCGCCCAGGCCTCACAGTCCTACCTCGACATCGACAAGGTGATCGCGGCGTGCCGCGAGACCGGGGCGCAGGCGGTCCACCCGGGCTACGGCTTCCTGTCGGAGAACTCGAAGTTCGCCCGGGCCCTCGAGGAGGCCGGCCTGATCTTCGTGGGTCCGCCGGCCGTCGCCATCGAGACGATGGGCGACAAGATCACGGCCAAGGCCGCCGTGTCGGCCCGGGACGTCCCCACCGTTCCGGGCATCTCCCGGCCCGGGCTGACCGACGACGACCTGATCGCCGGCGCCGCCGAGGTCGGGTACCCGGTCCTCGTCAAGCCCTCCGCCGGTGGTGGCGGCAAGGGCATGAGGCGCGTCACCGACGCCGCCGACCTGCCCGCCGCGCTGGAGTCCGCCCGGCGGGAGTCGGCCAACGCGTTCGGCGACGACACGCTGTTCCTCGAGCGCTTTGTCGACACCCCACGCCACATCGAGGTCCAGGTCCTCGCGGACACCCACGGCAACGTGATCCACCTGGGCGAGCGCGAGTGCTCGCTGCAGCGCCGGCACCAGAAGGTCATCGAGGAGGCGCCCAGCGCCCTGCTCGACGAGGCCACCCGCCAGCGCATCGGCGCGGCCGCCTGCGACGCCGCCCGCTCGGTCGGCTACGTCGGCGCCGGGACCGTGGAGTTCATCGTCTCCGCGCACGCCCCCGACGAGTTCTTCTTCATGGAGATGAACACCCGTCTGCAGGTGGAGCACCCGGTCACAGAGATGGTCACCGGCGTGGACCTCGTGGACTGGCAGGTCCGCATCGCCGCGGGCGAGGAGTTGACCCTCCGGCAGTCCGACATCACGCTCACCGGCCACTCGATCGAGGCCCGCGTCTACGCGGAGGACCCCGCCAAGGGCTTCCTCCCGACCGGCGGCACGGTGCTCGGGCTCGAGGAGCCGTCCGGCGACGGCATCCGGGTCGACTCCGGGCTGCGCGTGGGCACCGTGGTCGGCAGCGACTACGACCCGATGCTCGGCAAGGTCATCGCCCACGGCGCCGACCGCGCGGAGGCGCTGGCCCGCCTCGATGCCGCGCTCGCGGACACCCACGTGCTGGGACTGCGGACCAACATCGACTTCTGCCGCTTCCTGCTCTCGCAGCCGGAGGTCGTCGCCGGCGACCTGGACACGGGCCTGCTCGACCGGACCCTCGACGCCTACACCGCCACGCCCGCCCCCGAGGGCGCGCTGGTCGCGGTGGCCATGCACCGCACCGAGGAGCGCTGGGCGCGCGTTCCTGCGGACCGCCGCGGTCCGTGGGACGTGCCCAACGGCTGGCGGGTCGGCGGGCGCGCCGAGGTCTGGACCAGGGTGGACTCCGGTCCGGGCTCGGACCCCGTCACCGTCGGTCTCCGGGGGACCCCCGACGACGCCGAGGTGAGCATCACCGACGCCACGATCGGCTC
Source organism: uncultured Dietzia sp. (assembly GCF_937873725.1). Classification (GTDB taxonomy): domain Bacteria; phylum Actinomycetota; class Actinomycetes; order Mycobacteriales; family Mycobacteriaceae; genus Dietzia. Next base: position 17,290 of record NZ_CALMYY010000040.1, on the reverse strand, counting down.
CACCGAGGAGCCCGAGGTCTCCTCGCGGCACCGGGCGCGCGTCGCGCGGGACGGCGCGTCGCTGCGCCTGACCGTCGACGGCACCCAGCAGCGCTGGACCGTGGCCCGCTCCCGCGACCCCAGGGCCGCGGACACCTTCTGGGTGGCCGGCGACGGCGGCACGTGGGACCTGCGACTGCTCCCGCTCATCGACTCCCGGATCCACGACGCCGGCCTGTCCGACGGACAGATCCTCAGCCCCATGCCGGGGTCGGTCATCGCCTGCTTCGTCTCCGACGGCGACGAGGTGACCGCGGGGCAGAACATCCTGGCCGTCGAGGCCATGAAGATGGAGCACGCGCTGCCCGCACCGATCGACGGCGTGGTCCGTCTCAACGTCTCCACCGGCGAGCAGGTGCCCGCCGACCACCTGCTCGCGACCGTCGAGCCCCACCCCTCCACCGAGGAATCCCAAGGAGAAACCGATGCCTGAGTTGGAAGAGCACTACCAGGATCTCAAGTCGACCGTCGCCGAGTTCGCGGACAAGGTCGTGGCCCCGGCCTCGGTCGAGCACGACCGCAACCACACGTTCCCGTACGAGGTCGTGGCCAAGATGGGCGAGATGGGCCTGTTCGGCCTGCCCTTCCCGGAGGAGTACGGCGGGATGGGCGGCGACTACTTCGCCCTCTCCCTGGCGCTCGAGGAGCTGGGCCGCGTCGACCAGTCGACCGCCATGACCCTGGAGGCCGGCGTCGGGCTCGGCGCGATGCCGATCTACCACTTCGGCAACGAGGAGCAGAAGGCGACGTGGCTGCCGGACCTGGCCGCCGGCACCAAGCTCGCGGGATTCGGCCTCACCGAGCCCGGCGCGGGCTCGGACGCCGGCGCCACCAAGACCACGGCCAAGCGTGACGGCGACGAGTGGGTGGTCAACGGGAACAAGCAGTTCATCACCAACTCCGGAACCGACATCACCTCGCTGGTCACCGTCACCGCCGTCACCGGCGTCCGGGATAACGGCAAGAAGGCCATCTCGACGATCATCGTGCCGTCCGGCACCCCCGGATTCACGGCCGAGCCGGCCTACGACAAGGTCGGCTGGAACTCCTCCGACACGCACCCGCTGACGTTCGCCGACGCGCGCGTCCCGGCCGAGAACCTGCTCGGCGAGGAGGGGCGCGGCTACGCGAACTTCCTGTCGATCCTCGACGAGGGCCGCGTCGCGATCGCCGCGGTGGCCACCGGCGCCGCGCAGGGCTGCGTGGACGAGTCGGTCAAGTACGCGCGTGAGCGCGAGTCCATGGGCAGCAAGATCGGCTCCTTCCAGGCCATCGCGTTCAAGATCGCCCGCATGGAGGCTCGTGCCCACACCGCGCGCTGCGCCTACTACGAGGCCGCGCGCCTCATGCTGGCCGGCAAGCCGTTCAAGAAGGAGGCCGCCATCGCCAAGATGGTCGCCTCCGAGGCGGCCATGGACAACGCCCGCGACGCCACCCAGATCCACGGCGGCTACGGCTTCATGAACGAGTACCCGGTGGCCCGCCACTACCGCGACTCCAAGATCCTCGAGATCGGCGAGGGCACCACCGAGGTGCAGCTCATGCTGATCGCCCGGGGGCTCGGGCTGTGAGCGACGCCGAGACCGCCGGCAACGGCGGCGCCGGCACCCCGGCGCGGAAGGAAGTGGTCCAGCGCGGGCTGTGGTTCGAGGAGTACGAGGTCGGCACCGCCTACCTCCACCGCCCGGGCCGCACCATGACGGAGACGGACAACGTCCTGTTCACCACGCTCACCATGAACACCCAGGCGTTGCACCTGGACGCGGCGTGGTCGGCCGAGCAGCCCGGCTTCGGCGGCGAGCGGCTCATGAACTCCATGCACACGCTGTCCACGCTGGTCGGGCTGTCCGTCGCGCAGCTCACGCAGGGCACGATCGTGGCGAATCTGGGCTTCTCGGAGGTCACCTTCCCCAAGCCGGTCCTGCACGGGGACACCCTCTACGCCGAGACGGTGTGCACGGACAAGCGGGAGTCGAAGTCGCGCCCGGGCGAGGGCATCGTGACCCTCGAGCACATCGGCCGCAACCAGCACGGCGACGTGGTGGCCAAGGCGGTCCGCAAGACCCTGGTCCGCAAGCGGCCCGCCGAGCAGGCGGCGGAGGCCCGGGCGTGACCCCCGCGTGGATCCCGCCCGGCCCGGCCCTGCTGTTCTGCCCGGCCGACCGGCCCGAGCGGTACGGCAAGGCCGCCGAGCGGGCGGACGTGGTGATCGTGGACCTGGAGGACGCGGTCGCGCCCGACGCCCGACCGGCCGCGCGCGAGGCGCTGCGGGCGTCGGACCTGGACCCGGAGCGGACGATCGTCCGCGTCAACCCGGTGGGCACCGACGACCACGACGCCGACCTCGAGGCCCTCGCGGACACCGCCTACCGGTGCGTCATGCTCGCCAAGACCGAGTCCGCCGCGCAGGTGGCCGACGTCCACGCCGCCACCGGCGCCGCGGTGCTCGCCCTGGTCGAGACCCCGCTCGGGGTGGTCCGCGCCGCGGAGATCGCCGCCGCGCCCGGGTGCGCCGGGATGATGTGGGGCGCCGAGGACCTGCTCGCCGCCATGGGCGGGTCGACCAGCCGGTTCGCCGGCGTCGAGGTCGGCGGCCCCCGCGTCGCGGGGGAGTACCGCGACGTGCCCCGGCACGCCCGCGCCCAGGTCGCGCTCGCCGCGGCCGCGTTCGGCCGCTGGGCGGTGGACTCGGTCCACCTGGACATCGCCGACGAGGCGGGCCAGCGGGCCGAGGCGCTCGACGCCGTCGCCCTGGGCTTCGTGGCCACCGCCTGCATCCACCCGTCCCAGGTCGCCGTGGTCCGCGGGGCCTACGCGCCGGACGACGACGAGGTGGCCTGGGCCCGGAAGGTCCTCGCCGCCGCCGAGAACAACCAGGGCGTCTTCCGGCTGGACGGCCGCATGGTCGACGGGCCGGTCTTCCGCCAGGCCGAGGCGACCCTGCGTCGCGCGGCGGCCGCCACCATCTGATACCCCGACCCCCACTCCGTGGGCCGCACGGCCCCACTCTCGAGGAGCACCGAGATGACCACCACCGATCTCGATTCCACCGATCTCGACCCTTCGCTGTCGCACACCCGCGGGGAGACCGACGTCCCGCTGCTGACCGAGACGATCCCCGCCAACCTGGCGGGCACCGTCGAGCGGTTCGGTGACCGTGACGCGCTGGTCGACGTCCCGGCCGGCCGACGCTGGACCTACACCGAGTTCCTCGCCGACGTCCGGCGCCTGGCCTCCGGGCTGCACCGGCTGGGGATCCGCACCGGCGACCGGGTGGGCATCTGGTCACCCAACCGCTGGGAGTGGGTGATGATCCAGTACGCCACCGCCGAGCTCGGTGCGGTGCTGGTCAACATCAACCCGTCCTACCGGGTCCACGAGCTGGAGTACGTGCTCAAGCAGGCCTCGATCAGGGCCGTCGTGGCGGCTCCCCAGTTCAAGGACTCCGACTACACGGGGATGCTCGCGCAGGTCCAGCCGAGCTGCCCGGACCTCGAGGTGGTGGTGCTCTTCGGCGACGAGGAGTGGGAGTCGATGATGTCCGGGCCCACCCACTCGGAGGAACTGGCCCAGATCCGCTCCGGGCTCGACGCCGGGGACCCGATCAACATCCAGTACACCTCGGGCACCACGGGCTTCCCCAAGGGCGCCACCCTCTCGCACTCCAACATCCTCAACAACGGCTACTTCGTGGGTGAGACCGTCAACTACTCGGAGGTCGACCGGGTCTGCCTGCCGGTGCCGTTCTACCACTGCTTCGGCATGGTGATGGGCAACCTGGCGTGCACGACCCACGGGTCCTGCATGGTGATCCCGGCGCCGGCGTTCGACCCCGCCGCCACGCTCAGGGCGGTCGTGCAGGAGAAGTGCACCAGCCTGTACGGGGTCCCGACGATGTTCATCGCCGAGCTCGCCCTGGATGACGTCGACTCCTACGACCTGTCGAGCCTGCGGACCGGGATCATGGCGGGCTCGCCGTGCCCGGAGGCGACGATGCGTCAGGTGATCGACCAGATGAACATGGAGGAGGTGTCGATCTGCTACGGCATGACCGAGACCTCCCCGGTGTCTACCCAGACCCGGGCGGCCGACTCGCTGGAGCGGCGGGTGTCCACCGTCGGTAGGGTCGGGAGCCACCTCGAGATCAAGATCGTCGACCCCTCGACCGGCGAGACGCTCCCGCGCGGCCAGGCCGGGGAGTTCTGCACCAAGGGCTACAGCGTCATGCTGGGGTACTGGGGCCAGCCGGACAAGACCGCCGAGGCCGTGGACGCCGGCGGGTGGATGCACACCGGTGACATCGGCGAGATGGACGACGACGGCTACGTCAAGATCACCGGCCGGATCAAGGACATGGTGATCCGCGGCGGCGAGAACATCTACCCGCGCGAGGTCGAGGAGTTCCTCTACACGCACCCCGACATCCTCGACGCCCAGGTGATAGGCGTCCCCGACGCCAAGTACGGCGAGGAGCTCATGGCGTGGATCCGGCTCAAGCCGGGCCGCGACGATCTCACCGCCGACGAGGTCCGGGACTTCGCCACCGGGAAACTGGCCCGGCACAAGATCCCGCGGTACGTCCACGTGGTGGACGAGTTCCCCATGACCGTCACCGGCAAGGTCCGCAAGGTGGACATGCGCAAGACGGCCATCGAGATCCTCGGCATCGCCTGAGCGCCCCACACACCCAAGGAGTACGCGTATGTCCAGCAAGATCATGACCGCCGCCGAGGCCGTCGCGGACATCCCCCACGGGGCGTCCATCGCGGCCGGCGGGTTCGGCCTGTGCGGCATCCCGCAGGTCGTCATCTCCGCCCTCGCGTCCCGGGACGTCGGCGACTTCGAGGTGTTCTCCAACAACGCCGGGGTCGACGGCAAGGGCCTCGGGATGCTGCTGGAGAGCGGCAAGCTGCGCCGGATCGTCTCGTCGTACGTCGGGGAGAACAAGGAGTTCGCCCGCCAGTACCTGTCCGGGGAGCTCGAGGTGGAGCTCACCCCGCAGGGCACGCTCGCCGAGCGGATGCGCGCGGGCGGGTCCGGCATCGGCGCGTTCTTCACCCGGACCGGCGTCGGCACGTACGTCGCCGACGGCGGGATGCCGTGGAGGTACGACTCCGACGGCGGTGTCGCCCTGGCCTCGCCGCCCAAGGAGACCCGGGAGATCCGCGGGGAGACCTACGTCCTCGAGCAGGCCATCGAGGCCGACTACTCGCTGGTCCGGGCCGCGGTCGCCGACCGCAGCGGGAACCTCCGGTTCAACCTCACCGCCCGCAACTTCTCGCCCCTGGCCGCCATGGCCGGGCGGGTGTGCATCGTGGAGGCGGAGGAGATCGTGGAGGTCGGCGAGCTCGCGCCCGACGACATCCACCTGCCGGGCATCTACGTGCACCGCCTCGTGCAGCTCACCCCCGAGCAGGTCGAGAACACCAAGTGGATCGAGAAGACCACCACCAACCCGCCCTCGGAAGGACAGCGCTGATGAGCAGGATCGGACGCGACCGCAAGGCCATGGCCGCCCGCGCGGCCCTCGAGTTGGAGGACGGCCAGTACGTCAACCTGGGGATCGGCCTGCCGACCATGGTGCCGAACTACGTCCCCGAGGGGATCAACGTCACGCTGCAGTCCGAGAACGGGCTGCTGGGCATCGGCCCGTACCCGCACCCCGACGACGTGGACCCCGACCTCATCAACGCCGGCAAGGAGACCGTCACGACGCTCCCCGGCTCGTCGATCTTCGACTCTGCCATGAGCTTCGGCATGATCCGCTCCGGCAAGATCGACGTGGCCATCCTCGGCGCGATGGAGGTCAACCCGGCCGGCGACATCGCCAACTGGATGGTCCCCGGCGCCATGGTCAAGGGCATGGGCGGCGCGATGGACCTCGTCGTGGGGGCCCGCCGCATCGTGGTGGTGATGGACCAGGTGGCCAAGGACGGCTCGTCCAAGATCGTCTCCGAGATCTCCCTGCCGCTGACCGGACTCGGGTGCGTGGACCGCATCATCACCGAGCTCGGGGTGTTCGACCGCGACCCCGAGGGGCTGACCCTGATAGAGCTGGTCGAGGGCGTCACCCTCGAGCAGGTCGCCGCCGCCACGGACGCGCCGTACCGGGTGGCCGACGGACTGACGTGACCGCGCGGCCGCGGTCGCGGGACCTGCCGCGGTGACACCGGGCACAGGCGCCGCCGGACTCTGGACCACACCGGTCCGGGGTCGGGTGGCGCTGTCGGCGTTGGCGTGGGTCCTGGTCTACGGGGTCGGCCTCGTCGTCGTCGTCCTCCTCGGTCTCCTCGGGGGACGTGCGGCGGGCACTGCACGCCCCGACACCGCGCTGCTCGCGGTGGTGGTTTTGGCCGGCACCGCCGTGGCCGCGCTCGTCGCGGTCCGGGTCCACCTGCTGCGTCGTCGCGGCCTGGCCTGGGGGGACGTGGGCCTGCGCAGGCCAAAACCCTCGCCTCTACACCTGCGGTGGCAGATCCCGGGGGTGATGGCGGGGGGCGCCGTCGCCCCCGCGATCGTGTTGACCCCGCTGGGCGGCCCCGCCGACCCCACCGACGCGGCGATCGTCGACCTCGCCACGGGCGGCCCGGCGTTCGTGCTCCTCGGGATGCTCACCGTCGCGGTGCTGGTGCCGGTGGCCGAGGAGGTGGTCTTCCGCGGGATCGTCCTGCCGGCGCTGCGGGCCCGCCTGCACGCGACGGCCGGTCTCGCGTCAGCGGGGGCCGTCTTCGCGGCCGTCCACCTGGTCCCGCCCGCGCTGCCCTACCTGCTGGTGGTCGGCGTCTCGCTGTGCGTCATGGCCGAGTGGTACCGGTCGATCGTGCCCGGGATCGTCCTGCACGGGGTCAACAACGCCGTGGTATTGGGTGGGCTCGTCGCCGCGGGGGCGGGGTGAGGGCTCGCCTCAGGCCAGGAGCCCGGCGATCAGCAGCAGCACGGGCAGCGCGCCGAGGGTGGTGAGGACCGCGGAGTCCCGGGCGAGCAGCACCCCGTGCCCGTAGCGCGTGGCCACCACCAGGACGTTCTGCGCGGTGGGCAGGGCCGCGGCCACCACCACGGTGAGTAGCTCGTGACCCCGCATGCCCATCAGCCCGGCGCCGATGCCGTAGGCGAGCAGCGGGTGCGCGACCAGCTTGAGGACGCTGGCCACGGCGATCTCGCGGCGCGGCGAGGCGCCCGCCTCGAGCACCCTCACGCCGAAGAGGGACATCCCGAACACCAGGAGCGCGCCGGGGACCGAGATCTGGCCGACCAGGTGGACGGGCTCGAGCAGGGCGTCGGGCGGCGTCCAGGGGAGGGCGGCCACGAGCACCCCGGCCAGCGCGGCCAGGACGATCGGGGCCCTCACCGCCTGGAGGAGTGAGTCGAGCGCCCCGCCGCCGGTGGAATCGTCGCCCTCGGCGCGCGCGGCACGTTCGAGCACCGCGATCGCGATGGGCTGGAGCACGACCACCTGGAACAACAGCAGAGGCATGACAAAGCCGAGGTCGCCCAGGACGTAGAGGGCGATGGGGATCCCGAGGTTGGCGGAGTTGACGTATCCGGCGGACAGCGCGCCCACCACGAGGTCGGCGGGCGGACGCCGCAGCCACAGCCTGGCGATCGCGACGTAGGCGACCGCGATGAGGACGGCCGAGGCGGCGGAGACCACAAAGACGCCGGTGAAGACCTGGTCCAAGGTGGTGCGCGCGAGGGCGTCGAAGAGCAGGGCGGGGGTGGCCACGAAGAACACGAGCCGGTTGAGCACCAGCCGCGCATCGGAGCCCAGGACCATGGTCCGGGCGAGGAGCCAGCCCAGCGCGACCAGGGCGACGATCACGGCGAAGCCGTTGAGGACGCCGGCCACGGGGGACTCCTCGGGTTCGGGGGAAGGGGGAGCGGTAACGCCGAAAGGGGTCGTGTCTCCGGTGGTGGAGACACGACCCCGATCGGGTTGCTGTTGTCCGGTCGGCGGTGGTGTGCCGCGGTCGGGACGGGTGGTGCGGTTCGACCCGCGCCGAGCTAGTCGCTCAGCGGCTGGTGAACGGCAGCAGGGCCATCTCGCGGGCGTTCTTGACCGCGACGGCGACCTGACGCTGCTGCTGCGGCGTGAGGCCGGTGACGCGACGCGAACGGATCTTGCCGCGGTCGGAGATGAACGTACGGAGGGTGTTGACGTCCTTGTAGTCGACCGTCTCGATACCCGCGACCTTCAACGGGTTCTTCTTCGGCCGACGGCCCTCCTGGGCACGGATCTTCTTGGACGGGGTGCTACGCGCTTTAGCCATGATTACCTACTCACCAACTCGACTTCGTGACACCGGGCAACTCGCCACGGTGGGCCATCTCGCGCATCCGGACGCGGGAGAGACCGAACTTGCGGAGGTAGCCGCGGGGGCGGCCATCGGCGACGTCGCGGTTGCGCACCCGCACGGGCGAGGCGTCACGCGGCATCTTGTTGAGCGCGGTCTGGGCGTCCATACGCGCCTCGTCCGTGCTCTCGGGGTTCTTGATGATGCGCTTGAGCTCGGCCCGACGCTCGGCGAACCGGGCCACCTTGGCCTTGCGCTGCTCGTTACGCGCGATCTTTGACTTCTTGGCCACGGGTCAGCGCTCCTCTCGGAATTCGACGTGCTTACGGACGACCGGGTCGAACTTCTTGAGGACGATGCGGTCCGGGTTGTTGCGGCGGTTCTTGCGGGTCACGTAGGTGTACCCGGTTCCGGCCGTGGACTTGAGCTTGATGATGGGACGAACGTCGTTACGGGCCATCTCAGATCTTCTCCCCACGGGCGCGGATGCGAGCCACGACGGCCTCGATGCCGTCACGGTCGATGGTCTTGATGCCCTTGGTCGAGACCGTCAGCGTGACGCGACGACCCTCGGAGGGCACGAAGTAGCTACGGCGCTGGATGTTCGGATTCCAGCGACGGTTGGTCCTGCGGTGTGAGTGCGAGACGGACTTGCCGAAACCCGGCTTCCGTCCCGTTACCTGGCAATGCGCCGACATGGCGTGGTTCTCCTTCCGACTCCTCGTGCGGTGGCGCGTGGTGGGGATGCACCGCGAACGGCCTGGGCCGGACGGGCGCGGATCACCACGTCGCAGGCACCGTGGGAGGCGATAGCAAACGTGCAGACAACAGCGATGGTCTAGTTTACGGCCCGACCGCGTGAAACGGTAATCAGCACGTCAGCGCCGGAATCCGGGGCAGGTCACCGGCACGAATTGGGTGCCCGGCCATGGTGCGGGTATCATCTACCGATGCGTGTGCTGAGACCGGGATCCCCGGTTCGGCCACTGGCACCTGCACGCTCCCCGCAAGGGGTGCGCGCGCCAGACCCAAGACTTCTACCGAGCTAGAGGGATCCAGTATGAAGAGCGACATCCACCCCGACTACCACCCGGTGGTCTTCCAGGACTCGGGCACGGGGACCAAGTTCCTCACCCGCTCCACCGCGACGAGCGCCCGCACGGTCGAGTGGGAGGACGGCAACTCCTACCCGCTCATCGTGGTGGACGTGACCAGCGAGTCGCACCCGTTCTGGACCGGCGCCCAGCGCGTCATGGACACGGCCGGCCGTGTCGAGAAGTTCCAGCGCCGCTACGGCAACCGCACCCGCCGCACGAAGTGAGCCGGTGGCCGGTGCTCACCCACCGGTCCGCCCGCCCCACTCCCGAGACCCCGAGGACGTAACAGTCATGGCAGTTCCGAAGCGTCGCCTCTCGCGCGCCAACACCCATTCCCGCCGCTCGCAGTGGAAGGCCGACAACCCGGCCCTGCAGGAGACCAAGATCGACGGCCGCGCCGTGGTGCTGCCGCGTCGCCTGGTCAAGGCCGCCAAGCTCGGCCTGGTCGACCTCGACCGCTGAGCCGGGGCACCTGAGCCCGGCGGCGCCCCGGCGCCGCACGCACACGCCCGGTCACGAGCCCGGTGGATCCTCCAGGACCCGCCGGGCTCGTCGGCGTCCGGCGGGGCCGGTTCGGGCCGTTTCGCCGCAATCCTCAGCCCTGGTTCAGGAGGGTAGGCGAGACTCGCTGGCATGAAGATCCTCGTAGTCGACGACGACCAGGCGGTCCGCGAATCGCTGCGCCGCTCCCTGACGTTCAACGGGTACACCGTGGAGCTCGCGGGGGACGGGATCGAGGCGGTGGAGCGGCTGGACGCGAACCGGCCGGACGCGGTGATCCTCGACGTGATGATGCCCCGCCGGGACGGCCTCGAGGTGTGCCGGATCCTGCGCAGCCGGGGCGACGACCTGCCCGTGATGATGCTCACCGCCCGGGACGCCGTGTCCGAGCGGGTGGCGGGCCTGGACGCCGGCGCCGACGACTACCTCCCCAAGCCCTTCGCCCTGGAGGAGCTGCTCGCCCGGCTCAGGGCCCTGTTGCGTCGTCGCGGACCGGAGGCGGAGGACGCCGAGGAGGTCCTCGAGTTCGCGGACCTCACCATGGACCTCGCCACCCGTGAGGTGACCCGCGGCGAACGCCGGATCCAGCTGACCCGCACCGAGTTCTCGCTGCTCGAGCTGCTCCTGCACCATCCCCGCCGGGTGCTCACCCGGAGCCACATCCTCGAGGAGGTGTGGGGATACGACTTCCCGACCTCCGGGAACGCCCTGGAGGTGTACATCGGGTACCTCCGCCGCAAGACCGAGGGGGAGGGCGAGCCCCGGCTGATCCACACCGTCCGTGGGGTGGGATACGTGTTGCGCGAGACGCCATAGTGCCGACGGGCCAGGGCGGGACCACCGCGCCGATCTCCCTGCACCAGCGGGTCACCCTGCTGGCGGCGAGCTCGGTGGGCGTCGCTGTTGCCCTGATGGCGGTCGCGGCGTACTTCGTCGTGTCCGGTTCCATGTACAGCGAGGTCAACAACAGGCTCGAGCAGCAGGCGGACCAGTTGGTCAACAGCGAGCTCGCCTCGGAGTTCGGCCTCCAGTCGCGGAGCACCCTCATCGCCCTGCGGGCGTTCAACCCCAACCTGGATGCGCAGATCGTCGCCCCCTCGGGAGTGCGTACGGCCACCGGCGAGCCGTTCCACATCGGCGGCCCGGAGATCGCGGTGGTCCGGGGAGAGGCGGAGTCGAGCCTGCGGACGGCCGGGGGCAAACAGATCTACGCGGTGGCGGTCCTCGACGGCTCCACGCTCATCCTGGCCCAGGACCTGGGGCCCACCAGGGCGACCTTGAACCGCCTCGCCATAGTCCTCACCCTGGTGGGTGCCGCCGGGATCGCGTTGGCCGCGGTGGCGGGCACCGCCGTGGGGCGCACCGGGTTGGCACCCGTCGCGCGACTGACCCGTGCGGTGGAGCGCATCGCGCGTACCGACGACCTGAGGCCGATCCCCGTGGCCGGCGACGACGAGATCGCCAGGCTCACCACCAGCTTCAACCACATGCTCGTCGCACTGGGGGAGAGCCGGGAGAGACAGTCACGGCTGGTGGCGGACGCCGGGCACGAGCTCAAGACGCCGTTGACGAGCCTCCGGACGAACGTGGAGTTGCTCATCGCCGCGAGCAGGCCGGGCGCCCCGACCATCCCGGATTCCGACCGGGGTTCCCTCGAGGTGGACGTGATGGGGCAGATCTCGGAGCTCAGTCAGCTGGTGGGCGACCTCGTGGAGCTCGCGCGCGAGGACTCGGGCGAGGTGGAGCTTGAACCCGTCGCGGTGTCGGAGGCGGTGGACCGGGCACTCGAGCGGGTTCGTCGCCGGCGGCACGACGTGGAGTTCGACGTCGAGCTGGTGCCGTGGTATTCGTTCGGGGACTCCGCGGGGATCGAGCGCGCGGTGCTCAACATCTGCGACAACGCGGCCAAGTGGAGTCCCGCCGGGGGGACGGTGACCGTCCGCATGCGGCAGGTGTCGGAGTCGGTCGTCGAACTCGCGGTCGCGGACCATGGGCCCGGGATCCCCGAGGAGGACAGGCTGCTCGTGTTCGAGCGATTCCACCGCTCGCGTGAGGCGCGGGCGATGCCGGGGTCGGGGCTCGGCCTGGCGATCGTCCGGCAGGTGGTGACCAGACACGGCGGGACCGTGGAGATCCACACCGCCGAGGGCGGTGGCACCGAGGTGCGGGTGACCATCCCGGGCAGCGAGAGCCCTCCGAACTGAGTGCCGCCGCCCCGCCCCCCGTTTCAGCGAACGCACAGCGCGGTGAGGAAGCATGGAGCCCATGGAGAACGAGAACGATACCGGCGCGCCCGATCCCCGGCGCGGTGACGACTGGGCCCAGGGGCCGGGCGCGGGCCCGGGTGGGTTCTGGCACCGGCCGACCGGACAGAACCCGTACGGAGCCCCGCAGCCCGGACCAGCGCAGCCCGGACCAGCGCAGCCCGGACCAGCGCAGCCCGGCCCGATGCAGTTCGGCGGCGCGGCCCCCACCGCGGGGTGGGGCGGCCCCGACGGGCCGACAGCGGCCTACCCGGCACAACCGGGTGCCGGACCGGGCGAGACGGGTCCGGTCGCGCCACGGTCGTCGGGGCGGGGGCTGCTCGCCGCCGGACTGGTGGCCGCGATGCTCGTCTCGGGCGGACTGGGGGGCTGGATCGGCGCGACGGTGGCGGGCGGGAACAACGGGCCCGGGTTGTCCGCACCGGTCAACACCGCACAGCCCGTCGGGACGGCGCCGGACGGCACCGTGGAGGCGGTGGCGGACAAGGTGTTGCCCAGCGTCGTCTCGGTCGATGTCCGCGCGCAGGCGGGGCGGGGCGAGGGGTCCGGGGTGATCCTCACCCAGGACGGGCTGATCGTCACCAACAACCACGTGATCGCCATGGCGGCCAACGCCGGCCGGATCCAGGTCCGCTTCGACGACGGCACCACCGCCCCGGCGACGATCGTCGGCACGGACCCGGCCACCGACATCGCCGTGATCAAGGCGGACACCACCCGGTCGCTCACCCCGATCGCGCTGGGGAGCTCGGCGACCCTCGACGAGGGGCAGGCGGTCGCGGCGGTGGGTTCCCCGCTCGGGCTCTCGGGCACCGTGACGACCGGCATCATCTCCGCGCTCAACCGACCGGTCCGGGCCGGGGGTGAGCAGTCGGACCAGAGCACGGTGATCGACGCCATCCAGACCGATGCCGCGGTCAACCCGGGCAACTCCGGGGGAGCGCTGGTCAACATGAACGGCGAACTGGTGGGCATCAACTCGGCCATCGCCTCGCTGGGCTCGGGGAACTCGGGCTCGATCGGACTGGGGTTCGCGATTCCGGTCGACCAGGCCCGGCGGATCGCGGATCAGCTGATCAAGCAGGGGTACGCCACCCGCGCCGTGCTCGGCGTGTCGGTGAGCGACGCACCCGACACCGACGGGGCTCTGGTGCGTGCGACCGAGCCGGGCGGGCCCGCGGAACGCGCGGGCATCCGGGATGGTGCCGTGATCGTCAAGGTGGGTGATCGCGTGACCGAGGGCGGCGACGCGCTCGTCGCGGCCATCCGGTCGCGGGCGCCGGGGGACACGGTCTCCGTCACCTATGCTGCTCGTGTGGGCGATCAGCCGACGACCGTCGACGTGGTACTGGGAGAGGCGAGATGAGCACCAGATTCGACCCGAGGAGCCTGCCCGGTGGGCGCCCGCTGCCGACGGACGTGGAGTTCGACCCGGCGGCCGCCGAGCCCGCGGACACCCCCATCGCGGGCCGGGCGATGGTCGTGGTGGTGACCGACCGGTTGTCCGAGCGGGAGGACTCGATAGGTCCGCTGGTGACCGAGCTTCTCGAGGAGGAGGGTTTCCTCGTGGGCGGCGTCGTCGGCGTCCCCGCGGACGAGGCCGAGGTCCGCAAAGCCCTCGAGATCGCGGTGGTCGGCGGCTTCGACTTCGTGGTGACCGTCGGCGGCACCGGGGTCGGGCCCCGCGACATCACCCCCGAGGCCACCGAGGAGATCCTGGACCAGCGACTGCCCGGCATCGCCGAGGCCATCCGGTCCTCGGGCCTGACCGCGGGTGCGGTCGACTCGATCATCTCCCGCGGGTACGTGGGGGTGTCCGGCAGCACCGTCGTGGCCAACCTCGCGCCGAGTCGGGCGGCCATCCGGGACGGCATGGCGACGCTGTGTCCGCTCGTCTCGTACGTGGTGGCCCAGCTCTCGGCCTTCGACGAGCCGTGACCGACGGCCCGGCCGCCCGGCGGGGCACCGGCCCACGCCGGGTGGACAAGGCCAGGATCGACGAGGTGTTCGGCGAGACCCTGCCGGAGACGACCTCCGACGAGGCGCGCGGCCGTGACGGCCGGATCGACGACGCGTGGTGGCAGGACCAACGTCCGCCGCACCACGGCTGACCACGGTGCAGCAAAGACCCCGCATCCCTTCCGGGATGCGGGGTCTCGGCGTTCGTGCGGCGCGTCAGGAGTTGCTGGACGGGCTGTCCGGATCGGACGGGTGGGTGAGCGGACGGCCGGCGAGGATGTCGCGGATCTCCACCAGGAGGTCGTTGTCCGAGGCGGGTGCCTCGATGCCCTTGCGCTTGGCGGCGGCCTCCTTCATCTTGTTCATCGGCGCCACCAGGACGAAGTAGATGATCGCGGCGACCAGCAGGAAGTTGATGATCGCGGTGAGGAGGAGACCGAAGTCCATCGTGGTCGCGGGGTTGTTGTCGAGCAGCTGGACGGCGAAACCGATCTCGCTGTTGCCCCCGAGCATCGCGATGAGCGGGTTGATGATCGCGCTGGTGAAGGCGTCGACGATCGAGGCGAACGCGGAACCGATGACGACGGCGACCGCGAGGTCGATCACGTTGCCCTGCATGATGAAGTCCTTGAAGCCCTTGAGCATCGTGCACATCCTCTCTTGACGTGGCGCGGTCCACCACATGGTCTTCACGAATGATTGGTCTGAACCGCAGGGACGTTACCAGCCGGGGCCGCTTCCAGACATCCCGTGACCTCGCGTGTCAACCGTGCACGAGCACGGCCAGGGGTGTCCCCGCGGCGGTCGCGGCCACCCGGGCGGCGTCCGCCACGGGGACCTCCACGAGGATCGTCCGGCCCCCGCCCCGGGTGTCGGGGGTGTTCCTCACCCGGACCGCGCGGGCGACCAGGACCGGCACGGCACCGGGGTCCCCGGCGGGACCGGTGTCCGCCGTGCCGACGAGGTCCACCAGATCGCCGGGCTGCAGGAGCTCGGCGAGGGCGGGGTCGGCGAGCGGGACGGGGACCACCCGGATCGGGCGGTCGTCACCCCCGACGCCCTCGTCCGACCCTCCGGCCGGGGCGGTGCCGGCGGACGGTCCGGACCCGGCGGACCGCGGCGGATCGGACGGGGGGTCGTGGGCCGCCCGGCCGGCGAACGGGGCCGCGAGGACCAGCCCGGAGGCCACGGCGATCCGCGCGAGGCGCAGGTGCCGCCGACGCCGGGGCGTTGTGGCTGCCGCCGGTCCTGTGCGCATGTGGTCCCCCGTCGGTCGTCACGCCGTGGGACAGACCGTATCCGGCGCTCGGGCGGGGGATCGTGCGGCCGGCGGTGCCGGCGCCCCGGCCTGTGGAGCCGCCGGGGGCTGTGGAGGAAAGGGCGCCGGGGGGCGAGGGGGAGTGGGGGACCGCAGGCCGGCGACCGTCAGGACGAAGGGCTCGACGACAACGGGGTCGACGACGAGCCCGAACCCGCCGAGGTGGACGAGCCGGATCCGGAGGAGCCCGAGCCCGACGCGCTGGTCGAGGACCCTGAGGAGGACGTGCCCGAGCTGCTCGCGGCGGTCGAGGTCTTGCCCGCCTCGCGGCTGTCCGTGCGGTAGAAGCCCGATCCCTTGAAGACCACACCCACCGTGTTGAAGAGCTTGCGCAGACGCCCGTCGCACTGCGGGCAGGCGGTGAGCGTGTCCTCGTCGAAGGACTGCTGGATGTCGAAGGCGACGTCGCAGTCGCGGCACCGGTACGAGTAGGTGGGCATCGGGCCTCCGGGTCAGAGTCGGATATCGACTGGCACTCTACTCGCTCGAGTGCCAGGTTCGGAACTCGAGAACCTCGTCCGGGGTGACCACCCCGTGGACCGGCCGATCGTGCGGCTCGGCGGGAACCATGTCGAGCACGTCCTCGGGATCCAGGACCGCGAGCAGCCTGGTCCCCGGGCGGGCCAGGGCCAGCGAGCGGTCGTAGTACCCGCCCCCGCGCCCGAGCCTGTTGCCGGTCCGGTCGACGGCCACCGACGGGACCAGGACGAGGTCGGCGTCGGCGATCCGCTCCGGGCCCGACGGTGGGGCCGACGGCACGGGGATGCCGAACCGGCCCGGACGCAGGTCCTCCGGGCCGGCGTACGCCGCCCAGCCGAGCGGGCCGACCGCGGGGGAGACCGGCAGGAGGACCTGCGCCCCCCACCGCGAGAGCGCCTCGGGAAGCCCCGGTCCGCCGGCCTCGTCGTCGTCGGGGACGTACGCGCAGACCACCATCCCCCCGGTGACCACGGACGCCAGGCGGTCGTGGATCGCCCGGTCCCGCCGGGCGCGGACGGCCGCGGGCACCGCGGCGCGCCGCAGCCTGACCGCCCGGCGCACCGCGGTCTTGTCGGGTTCCATCACTCCAGTGTGCCGTCCGTGGTCCTGCCCCTGACCGGGGCGCCCTCCGTCTAGGGTGGTCCGCATGACGTCCACCGCCTCGCCCGACTCGCAGTTCCGGACCGCGGTCGTCCCGGCCGCCGGCCTCGGGACCCGTTTCCTCCCCGCCACCAAGACGGTGCCCAAGGAACTGCTCCCCGTGGTGGACACCCCGGGCATCGAGCTCATCGCCGAGGAGGCGACCGAGGCGGGGGCCGGCCGACTCGCGATCGTCACCTCCGAGCGCAAGGTCGGCGTGATGGCGCACTTCGCCGACGACCCGGTCCTCGAGGGCACGCTCGAGGACCGCGGGAAGGACATCCTGCTGCACAAGGTCCGCCGCGCGCCCGGGCTGATCGAGGTGGTGGACGTGCGGCAGGACGAGCCGCTGGGGCTGGGGCACGCCGTGGCGCAGGTCGAGTCGGTGCTGGACGCGGACGAGCAGGCCGTGGCCGTGCTCCTGCCGGACGACCTGGTGCTGCCGTTCGGGATCCTGCGACGGATGTCGGCCGTCCGGGCGGAGCGGGGCGGCAGCGTGCTGTGCGCGTTCGAGGTGAGCCCGGAGGAGGTGTCCTCCTACGGCGTCTTCAAGGTCGAGGACACCGATGACCCCGCCGTGAAGAAGGTCCTCGGCATGGTCGAGAAGCCCGCCGCGGAGGACGCGCCGTCCAACCTCGCCGCCGCGGGACGCTACGTGCTCGACCGCGCGATCTTCGACGCCCTGCGCCGCATCACCCCGGG
>NZ_CALMYY010000039.1 GCF_937873725.1 uncultured Dietzia sp. | reverse complement strand
GGGCGGAAGAAGCGGGAGAGGGCGCCCCCGCCGTGGGTCTGGGTGCTCATGGGGTCCGGGCCGATGGGGCTGACAGCCCGGGGGCGGGGGACGGGTTCCCCCGGTCCCGCGCCGCCGGTGCGGACGGATGGTCCGTCAGGAGATCTCGATCGACTCGATCACGACGTCCTCGACCGGGCGGTCCATGGCGCCGGTCTTGGTGGTGGCGATGGCGTCGATGACCTTCTGCGAGTCCGCGTCCGCGACCTTGCCGAAGATGGTGTGCCGGTTGTTCAGGTGCGGCGTGGGGCCGACGGTGACGAAGAACTGCGAACCGTTGGTCCCCGGGCCGGCGTTGGCCATGGCCAGCAGGTAGGGCTCGGAGAACTGCAGCTCGGGGTGGAACTCGTCCTTGAACTGGTAGCCCGGGCCGCCGCGCCCGGTGCCGGTGGGGTCTCCGCCCTGGATCATGAAGCCGGAGATGACGCGGTGGAAGACCGAGCCGTCGTAGAACGGACCGGTCTTCTCGCCCTTGGCGTTGGCCTGGGAGTAGTCCTTCGACCCGTCGGCCAGGCCGACGAAGTTCGCGACCGTCTCGGGTGCGTGGTTGCCGAACAGCTCGACGACGATGTCGCCCTTGTTCGTGTGGATGGTTGCCGTCTGCGTTGCGATGCTCACGCGCTCCATCCTGCCACGCCCCCGCGGGCGATGTCGGCGAGGAGGTGGTCGGCACCCGGGGCCTGTGCCACCATCTACCCATGAGCAGACGAAGCGACCGCGCCGCCGAGCGAGAAGCAGTGAAGCAGGCCGAGAAGGAGATCCGGGCCGCCAGGACCGCCGCCCGCAAGGCGTTCGATCTCAAGGACCCCCGGTTCCTCGGCGAGGCCGCCCTCGCCGCCACCCGCGGGCCCGTGGGCCTGGCCCTCTTCGGTGCGAGCCGCGGCCTCCAGGTGGTGCGTGACCGTCGCGCCGAGCAGGCCGAGATCCTCGGCGGCCTCGCCGCGGACGCCAGGCAGCACGCCGAGGCGCTGCGCGAGCAGACCTCCGCCCTCGCCCAGCCCCAGGCCAAGCGCAGCCCGATGCGGCGCTTCGCCCCGCTGTGGATCGTCGGCCTCGCCGGTGGGGCCGCGGTGGCGGGCGCCACCGCGTACTTCCTCCGCGGCCCCGGTCCGTCGGCGCCGGCTCCGGCCCCCGCGGCCGCGCCGGCCGAGACGGGCGAGACGGGCGAGGACCTGACCATCGACTCCCCCGATCCCGAGGGACCCGCCGACCAGGACGCCGACACCTCGCCCGCCGCCGGCAGCGCCGTCCCGGGTGCGGCGGCCGGTTCCGCGCCGCAGCCGTCGGACGACGTGCCCGGCGACGGGTCCACGACCGGCGAGTGACACGCGGGGACGAGCCGAGCGACCACCCCGACCTCAGGCTCCTCGCCTCTCCCCTGGCCGGGTTGGGCCCGATGGACGTCCACGCGCTGTACAAGCTGCGCGTGGACGTCTTCGTCGCCGAGCAGGAGTGCCCGTACGCGGAGATCGACGACGTCGACGCGGACCCCGGGACCACCCACCTCCTGGCCTGGACCCCGGGCGACGCGGGTGAGCCGGACCGGCTCGTGGCGACCCTGCGGGTCTTCGGCCCCGACGACCACGGCGGGGCCATGCACCTCGGGCGCGTGTGCACGGCACCCGGATGGCGGGGGCGGGGGATCGCCGCCCGGTTGATCCGGCGGGGCCTCGCACTGTGCGGGGAGCGGCCCGTCGAGATCGGCGCGCAGGCCCATCTGGAGGGGTGGTACGAGCGGTTCGGCTTCGTCCGCAGCGGCGAGGACTACCTCGATGAGAGGATCCCCCACCTGCCCATGCGGCGAGACCTCCTAGGATGAGACGCGGCTCACCCCCCACACACACCCTCCGAGGACACCACATGACGACAGACGCGTCCGGCTCGCTGGTCAAGGCAATTCTCCCCGAGAGCGAGATGCCGACCCATTGGTACAACATCCAGGCGGACCTGCCCGAGCCGATGGCGCCGCACCTGCACCCCGGCACCAAGGAACCTCTCGGTCCCGAGGATCTGGCGCCGCTCTTCCCGATGGCGCTCATCGAGCAGGAGGTCACGCCCGAGCGCTACGTGGAGATCCCGGAGGCCGTGCAGGAGATCTACCGGCTGTGGCGTCCCTCGCCCCTCATCCGCGCCCGGCGCCTCGAGAAGGCGCTCGGCACGTCCGCACGGATCTTCTACAAGTACGAGGGCACCAGCCCGGTCGGGTCGCACAAGCCCAACACCGCCGTGGCGCAGGCCTACTACAACGCGGCCGAGGGCATCACCAAGCTCACCACCGAGACCGGGGCCGGCCAGTGGGGGGCCTCCCTCGCGTTTGCCGGTCAGGCCTTCGGCATCGAGGTGGAGGTGTGGCAGGTCAAGGCCTCGTTCGAGTCCAAGCCGTACCGCCGGATGCTCATGGAGACCTTCGGCGCCACGGTGCACCCGAGCCCCTCCGACCTCACCGAGGCCGGCCGGTCCTTCCTGGCCAAGGATCCCGAGACCCCGGGGTCGTTGGGCATGGCGGTGTCCGAGGCGGTGGAGGTCGCGGCCGGCGACGCGGAGTCCCGGTACTCGTTGGGTTCCGTGCTCAACCACGTGTGCCTGCACCAGACGATCATCGGCGAGGAGGCGCTCAAGCAGCTCGAGATGTTCGGCGAGGGCGCGCCCGACTACCTCTTCGGTTGCGCCGGAGGCGGCTCCAATCTCGCCGGCCTCGCGTTCCCGTTCATCCGCGAGAACCTGGCCGGGGCGCAGACCAGGGTCGTCGCCGTGGAGCCGACGGCTTGCCCGTCCATGACCGAGGGCGAGTTCCGATACGACCACGGTGACGTGGCCGGGCTGACGCCGCTCATGAAGATGTACACGCTCGGCCAGGACTTCGTGCCCGACCCCATCCACTCGGGCGGCCTCCGCTACCACGGGATGGCGCCGCTGGTCAGCCACGTCAAGCACCTCGGCCTGCTCGACTCCATCGCGGTGGAGCAGAACGTGGCGTTCGCCGCCGGAGTGGAGTTCGCCAAGGCCGAGGGCATCGTCCCCGCCCCCGAGTCCACCCACGCGATCGCCGGCGCGGTGGCCGAGGCCCGCAAGCACACCGGCGAGGCGGGTACCGGCCCGTCCATCGTGATCGGCCTGTCCGGACACGGCTTCCTCGACCTCCCGGCCTACGAGGCGTACGTCCGCGGCGAACTCGGCTGACCAGCCCGCACACCACTCCACCCGATCCCCTCCCGACCCCAGGAGCACCTCATGGCCCACACCATCGACTTCACCGATCGCGTCGCGATCATCACCGGCGCCGGCGGCGGCCTCGGCCGCGCCTACGCCCTCGCGCTGGCCGAGCGCGGCGCCAAGGTGGTCGTCAACGACCTGGGCGGCGACGTCCACGGCGAGGGCGGCACCGCCTCGGCGGCCCAACTCGTCGTGGACGAGATCACCGCCGCCGGCGGCCAGGCCATGGTCGACGGCAACGACATCACCGACGAGGCCGCGGTCGACGCCCTGGTCTCCTCGGTGATCGAGAAGTGGGGACGCATCGACGTCCTCATCAACAACGCCGGCATCCTGCGCGACAAGTCCTTCGCCAAGATGTCCACCGACGACTTCCGCAAGGTCCTCGAGGTGCACCTCATGGGCTCGGTCAACTGCACCAAGGCCGTCTGGCCCCACATGGCCGAGGCCGGCTACGGCCGCATCCTCATGACCACCTCCACCTCCGGCATCTACGGGAACTTCGGGCAGTCCAACTACGCCGCCGCCAAGTCCGGCCTCGTCGGCCTCATGAACGTCCTGGCCATCGAGGGCGCGAAGAAGGACATCAGGGTCAACGCCATCGCCCCCACCGCCGCGACCCGCATGACCGAGGACCTGCTCCCCCAGCAGGTGCTGGACATCATGGGCCCGGAGACCATCGCCCCCGGCGCCCTGTTCATGGTCAGCGACCAGGCCCCCACCAAGACCATCCTCGGCGCCGGCGCGGGCGTGTTCGCCGTCTCCCAGATGGTCGAGAGCCGCGGCGTCTACCTCCCCGACGGTGCCCGCACCCCCGAGGTCGTGGCCGAACGCTGGAACGAGATCGCCGACCTCACCGACGCCCAGCCCCTCGAGTCCGCCTTCGAGCAGACCTCCAAGTACGCCGCCCTCGCGGCCCGCGAGCTGGGCCTGAACCTGGAGAGCTGAGCCCTCGGCGCGTGCGCGGAGGCAGATATGCTTCGTGCACGCGCCGGGCGGTCCGCTCCGGTCACGAGCCACTTGGACGGACGATGCCCACCTCCCCCGCCGCGGTCCGGATCCGCGAGTACGCACGATCGCTCCACCCGGCCGGGCTCACGCTGGCGCTGCTGTTCTTCGTCTGGTCCATGACGCCGTCGCTGTTGCCCCGGGCCTGGTACCTGCAGGCGCTGGCGACGGGCATCAGCCTCGCGACCGGATACGGCCTGGGTTGTCTGCTCGCCTGGGCGGTCCGGTCCTGCGGTGTCTCCCCGGACGTCCCCGCGCGACTCCGCCGGATCGGCTGGTGGGCGCTCGCCGCCGCGGCGGCGGTCACGGTGCCGACGTTCCTGGTCCTGGGCTCGTGGTGGCAGCAGATCACCCGGGACCTGGCGGGGGTCGAGCGCATCGACCGGGCCAACTACCTGCTGGTCCTGGTGCTGGCCGTGGCGGTCGCGGCGCTGCTCCTCGCGGCGGCGCGCGGGATCCGGCGGGGCACCGCCGCGCTGACCCGGGTCGTCGCGCGCCGTGTCCCGACCCCCGTCGCCCGGCTGGTGGCCCTGGTCCTGGTGGCGGTGATCGCCGTGCTGTCGGTCAACGGTGTGGCCTACCGCGGCCTGCTCGGGGCGGCGGGGAGGATGGCCGCCGCCGCGGACAACGGCACCGCCGACGGCGTCTGGCGGCCCGACGCCCCCGAGAGGTCCGGCTCGCCGGCGTCCACGCAGCCGTGGGAGAGCCTGGGCAAGGAGGGGCGGACGTTCGTCGCGGGCGGGCCCTCCGCCGCACGGATCGCCGAGGTGACCGGGCGACCGGCGCTCACCCCGATCCGCGTCTACGCCGGGCATGACGCCGCCGCGACCATCGAGGAGGTCGCCGACCTGGTGGTGGACGAGCTCGAGCGCACGGGGGCGTTCGACCGGTCGGTCGTGGCGGTGGCCACCACGACCGGCCGCGGCTGGGTCAACGCCGGGGTCGCCGCGGGACTCGAGTACACGGCCGGGGGCGACTCCGCGATCGCCGCCATGCAGTACTCGTTCCTGCCCAGCCCCCTGTCCTTCCTCGCCGACCGCGAGTCGCCGCAGATCGCCGGCCGCGCCCTGTTCGAGGCCGTGGAGCGGGCCGTGCAGGACCGTCCCGAGGGCGAGCGCCCGGAGCTGGTGACCTTCGGCGAGAGCCTGGGGTCGTTCGGCGGCCAGAGCGCGTTCGGGGGAACGCAGGACATGGTGGCCCGGACCGACGGCGCGCTCTGGGTGGGGACGCCGAACTTCTCCCCGCAGTGGGCCTACGTCACCGCCCACCGCGACCCCGGTTCCCCGGAGCGGCTCCCGGTGGTGGACGGCGGCGAGCACGTGCGATTCGCGGCGGGCGGACCGGACCTCGACCTCGAGGGCGCACCGTGGGGCTCGCCCCGGGTGGTGTACTGGCAGCACGCGTCCGACCCGATCACCTGGTGGTCGTTCGACCTGCTGCTGCAGCGGCCGGACTGGCTGCGCGAGCCCCTCGGCCCCGACCTCGACCCCGGTGTGCGGTGGATGCCGTTCGTGACGTTCTGGCAGGTGACCCTGGACATGGTGTTCTCGGCGGACGTCCCCGACGGTCACGGGCACTCCTTCGGCCCGGACGCGGCCTGGATGTGGGCCGCGATCCTCGATCCCCCCGGGTGGACCGGTCAGGACACCGACCGGGTCGCGGCGGCGATCGCCGCGGGCGCGGTCTGACCGGCCGCTACTCCTGGTCCGCGAACTGCGTCTCGTAGAGCTCGGTGTAGCGGCCCCCGGCGGCCAGCAGCTCGGCGTGCGTGCCGGACTCCACGACCGTTCCCCCCTCCAGGACGAGGATGCGGTCGGCCGCCCGGACCGTGGACAGCCGGTGCGCGATCACGAGCGAGGTCCGGTGGGACATCGCCTCGCCGAGGGCCTCCTGGACGGCGGACTCGTTGGTGGAGTCCAGCGCGCTGGTGGCCTCGTCCAGCACCACGACGGAGGGTTCGGCGACGAGCAGCCGGGCGATGGTGAGACGCTGGCGCTCGCCGCCGGAGAGGCGGTAGCCGCGGTCACCGATCACGGGGTCCAGGCCGTCCCGGGGCGAGTGGACCAGGGCCTCCAGCCGGGCCCGCCGCAGCGCGTCCCAGACCACCTCGTCGGTGACCTCGGGCCGGGCGAAGGTCAGGTTGGCCCGGATCGTGTCGTGGAAGAGGTGGCCGTCCTGGGTGACCATGCCGACCGTCCGGCGCAACGACGACGAGGTGACCTCGCGCACGTCGAGACCGGATACCCGGACCGCACCGGAGTCCACGTCGTACAGCCGCGGGAGCAGTGACGCGATGGTCGACTTCCCGGCGCCGGACGACCCGACGAGCGCGACCATCTGCCCCGGGTCGGCCCGGAAGCTGACCCCGTGGAGGACCTCCTGCCCACCCCGGGAGTCGAGCACGGCGACCTCCTCGAGCGAGGCCAGGGAGACCTTGTCCGCCGAGGGGTAGGAGAACCGGACGTCCTCGAACTCGATGGTCACCGGGCCCTCCGGGATGTCCACGGCGTCCGGGGAGTCCTTGAGCAGCGGTTCCAGGTCCAGGACCTCAAAGACGCGCTCGAAGCTGACGACCGCGGTCACCCCGTCCATGGGCGCGTTGGCCAGCGAGGTCGGGGGGCCGTACAGGCGGGTGAGCAGGAGGGCCAGCGCCACGACGGAGCCCGCGTCCATCCCGCCGTTGAGGGCGAACCATCCGCCCACGCCGTAGACCAGTGCCAGGGCGAGGGTGGAGACCAGGGTCAGGGAGTTCATGAACACGCTCATGAGCAGCGCCGTGCGGACGCCGATCCCCCGGACCCGGCCGGCGCGCGAGGCGAACTCGGCCGACTCCGCCTCGGGGCGGCCGAAGAGCTTGACCAGCGTGGCGCCGCCGGCGTTGAAGCGTTCCGTCATCTGGTCGTTCATCGAGGCGTTGAGGTCCGAGGCCTCGCGACGGAGGCGGGCGAGGCGCCGGCCCACGTACCGGGCGGGGAAGAGGAAGACCGGCAACAGCAGGACCGACATCACCGTCAACTGCCAGTTGAGCCCCGCCATGACGATCAGCGTCAACACCAACTGGACGAGGTTCGACACCACCCCGGAGAGGGTGTCGGAGAACGCGCGCTGGGCGCCCATGACGTCATTGTTGAGCCGGCTCACCAGCGCACCTGTCCGGGTGCGCATGAAGAAGGCGACCGGCATGGTCTGGACGTGGTCGAAGACCGACCTGCGCAGGTCCAGGATCAGACCCTCACCGATGCGGGCGGACCACAGGCGGGTGACGACGTTGTTGACCGCCTCGACCAGACCGATCACGGCGATGGCCGCGGCGAGCAGGAAGATGACGCGCACCTCGGCCCGGTCGACGATCGCGGTGACCACCCGGCCCGCGAGCAGCGGGGTGACCACGGCGAGGGTGGCACCGAAGACGGACAGGATGAGGAAGAGGACGATCAGCCGGGTGTGCGGGCGGGCGAACCGCCCGATGCGGCGGAAGTTCTCGCGGGTGAAGACGCTTCGATCCAGTGAGATGTTGGTGTTCTCGGCCCGCATGAGCGTACGCATGGCGGCCTGCTGCATTGTCACGTCGTCGACTCCTCTGACGCCGGGAGAGGAGTCCCGACGACCGGTCGGTACAACCCGGCCCACCGCCCACTTATTCCGGCCCGGCCCCGTGGTCGCGAGGCTCGTCGCCGTCGCTCGTGGACAAAATCCCGGCGCTTGTCTAGACACGACGCCGTCTTTTGTCTAATCTGGTCTCCACACAGTGGCATACGCCACACTCATGTCGATCTTCGGAGGTCGTCCGATGTCCAGCACCGAGTACATCCGCCAGGCCGGGGGGGCGGACGCCCACGACGCGCACCACCACCACGCCGACGTCGAGCCGTACGCCTGGACCGACGCCAAGCGGTACCTGTGGCTGCTCGGGCTCATCCCCGCGATGGGCCTGTTCCTGTCCATGCCGTTCGTCGCGGGGTTCAACGCCCTGGGCTGGGGGCCCGCCGCCACCGTCGCGTGGTTCCTGCTCCCGGTCCTGGTCTACGTGGCGATCCCGCTGGGCGACCTCGCCGTGGGCGCCGACGGGCAGAACCCGCCGGACGAGGTGATGGACCGGCTCGAGGCGGACCCGTTCTACCGGTGGTGCACCTACCTGTACATCCCCTTCCAGTACGCGTCCCTCATCGCGGCCGCCTACCTGTGGTCGGCCGACGACCTGTCGTGGCTGGGCTACGACGGGGGCCTCGGGATCGCCGCCTCCATCGGCGTGGCCTGGACCGTCGCGATCACCGGCGGGATCGGGATCAACACCGCACACGAGCTCGGCCACAAGATCGCGGGCAGCGAGAAGTGGCTCTCCAAGGTCGCGCTCGCCACCACCGGGTACGGCCACTTCTTCATCGAACACAACCGGGGCCACCACGCCCGCGTCGCGACGCCCGAGGATCCCGCCAGCTCGCGGTTCGGCGAGTCGTTCTGGGCCTTCCTGCCGCGCAGCGTGGTCGGGTCGCTGACGTCCGCCTGGCGGCTCGAGAAGGAGCGGCTCGGCCGCCTGGGCAAGAACCCGTGGACCATCCGGAACGACAACCTCAACGCCTGGCTCATGACCGTCGTGCTGTTCGGCGGGCTGATCGCGGTGTTCGGGTGGGAGATCGCCCCCTGGCTCGCCGTCCAGGCCGTCTTCGGGTTCTCGCTGCTGGAGGTGGTCAACTACCTCGAGCACTACGGACTGCTGCGCCAGAAGACCTCCGCGGGCCGCTACCAGCGCTGCCGCCCGGAGCACTCGTGGAACTCGGACCACCTGGTGACCAACATCTTCCTCTACCACCTCCAGCGTCACTCCGATCACCACGCCAACCCCATGCGCCGCTACCAGGTGCTCCGCAGCTTCGAGCAGGCCCCCCAGCTGCCGTCGGGGTACGCCACGATGATGGTGCTGGCGTACGTGCCGCCGCTGTGGCGCAGGGTCATGGACAAGCGCGTCCTGGCCCACTACGGGGGTGACATCTCCCGCGCCAACATCCAGCCGTCCAAGCGCGACAGGATCCTCGCGCGGTACGGGGCCGGACCGACCGCGGTCGCCGAGCAGGTGCTCCCGGACACCGACATCGCCCCCGACCAGACCTCCCCGACCGGGGAGTACGTGTGCCCCAACTGCGGACACCACTACTCGGAGACCGCCGGCGAGCCGCGCGAGGGCTTCCCGGCCGGTACCCCCTGGTCCGCGATTCCCGACACCTGGCGGTGCTCGGACTGCGGCGTGCGGGACAAGGTCGACTACCTCCCCGTGCGGTAGCCGCGCCGCGCGCGGCAGGGAGGATCAGGAACAATGGAGGCCATGTCACTCAGCCGCCCGTCCAGCGACCGGCGCTCCCCCGGCGACGCCCGCGGGGAGCGCCGGTCGCTGCGGTCCACCGTGTTCGACGCCATGCACGAGCTCCTGGGCTCGCGCGACTGGTCGGCGGTCACCATGTCCGACGTGGCCAAGGCGGCCGGGCTGAGCCGTCAGACGCTGTACAGCACCTTCGGCAACCGCCAGGGCCTGGCCCAGGCCTACGCTCTACAGCTGTCTGAGACGTTTGCCGGGGAGATCCGCGACTCCATCGACCGACATCCCGGTCAGATCGAGGTCGCGCTGCACGAGGGGATCAACGGGTTCCTGCTGTCCAGCCGGCGCGATCCGCTGGTCCGCGCCCTCCTCACCGGGGACATCAAGCCGGACCTGCTGCGCCTGATCACCACCGAGGCCGGGCCGCTCATCGAGCGCGCCACCGAGGTCCTCACCCCGGCCCTGTCGGAGAGCTGGATGCGGATCGAGGTGTCGCAGGCCAGGCTGGCGGCCTCGATCATCGCCCGGATCGGGATCAGCTTCATCTCACTGCCGCCGAACGATCCCGACCAGTTGGCGTCGGGCCTCACCGCGGTCATCGCGCCCTACCTCCAGAAGGTCGTGCAGGTCGAGGTCCAGGGCTGACACCTTCGGCTGACCACGGGTGGCTGACTACGGGCCGTCTCCGATGGTCGAGCGTTGGTCGGGCCTGCCCGGCACGGGGACGCTGGCCTCGAGGAAGAGCCCTCGCGCCTCCACGCAGAGCCGCTCCCCCGCGTGGATCGTCGCGTGGGTCCAGGTCTTGCGCCCGTCGACCTCCTGCACCCAGGCCCGGAACCGCAGCGGCTGGAGCAGGGGGGTCGGCGAGCGGTAGTCGATCTCGTAGTGCGCGGTCATCCCGTACCGGCCCCCCCAGTGGTTGGCGAAACCCATCATGTGGTCGATGATCAGCGCGCTGATCCCGCCGTGGACGCATCCCGGCGGGCCCTGGTAGGCGAGCCCCAGGGTCAGCTCCGCCCTCACCGATCCGTCGTCGTGGGCGTGGAAGTGCACCGGCGGGGCGATCGGATTCTCCTGGCCGCCCACCGGGTTCGCCCGCCGGGACCCGGCACCGGTCCACATGGTGGCCAGTCGCGTGGCGGGGTCCGGAACCCTCGGCTCGAGCAGCTCGGCCACCTCCTCCAGCCGGTCGGCGATGTCACCCAACTCCACCTCCGAGTGGGCGAGTCCGGAGATCGCGTCCCTGATCCTGCGGAGGGCCGCCACCGAACGGTCCAGCTCCGGGTCCGCGGGGGGGAGGTCCGGGACCGGGATCGGGTCGAACGACTCGCCCAGGAGTTCCCGCATGCTGTGGAGCTGGAAGTTGTCCACGGCCTCGTGGCGGGGGAGGGGTCCCCGGTGTGTCGAGGGACCATCGCTGTCGCTAGCCATACACTCAAGCGTATGTCGACACCCGTCAATCCGAAGACTTTCGATGCCGAGACCTACGGCCCCTGGGCGCTGATCGTGGGGGGGAGCGAGGGCGTGGGCGCCGAGATCGCGTTCCGTCTCGCCGACCGCGGCGTCTCCTCCGTGCTGGTCGCCCGCAAGACCGGCCCCCTCGAGGAGACCGCCGAGGCCGTCCGCGCGAGGGGCGTGGACTGCCGCATCGTGCCGGTGGACCTCACCGAGCCCGGCGCCACCGCGACCATCGCCGAGGCCTGCGAGGGCCTCGACCTGGGCCTGCTCGTGCTCAACGCCGGGGCCAACACCTACGGCTGCGAGTTCGTCGAGGCCGACATGGCGCAGGTGCAGAAGGTGATCGACCTCAACATCACCTCGCCCATGCAGATCATCCGGCAGTTCGGACCCGGCCTCACGGCCCGCGGCCGCGGCGGCATCGTGGTGATGGGCTCGATGGCCGGCTACCTCGGCCACGCCGACATGAGCATCTACTCGGCGGCCAAGGCGTTCAGCCGGGTCTTTGTCGAGGGCCTGTGGCTGGAGATGCGGGAGCACGGGGTGGACGTGGTCGAGGTGATCCTCGGCGTCACCCGGACCCCCGCCATGATCCGCGCCGGCCTGGACATGGACCTGCCGGGGATGACCGTCAGCGAACCCGCGGAGGTCGCGGAGGAGGTCCTGGCCTCCATCGGCGCCGGACCCGTCCACGTCTGCGGCGGCGAGGGCAACCGCAAGGGCGTCGAGTTCTCCTCCGGGGTCGACCGCGGACGGATCGTGGCCGGGGCGCACAAGCGGATGAAGGCGCTGCGCGGGAACTGAGGCACCGCCGCGGGCGGGATGGTCAGCCCTCGATGGGCCGGCCGCGGTCGGCGTCGCGGATTCCCCTCGGCTCGATGAACAGGGCCTCGGCGGTGGCGCAGAGGGTGTCCCCGGCGTGCAGCGTGGCGCCGGCCCAGATCTTGCGGCCGTCGACCCGGTCCTGGCGGGCCTCGAAGCGCAACGGCGAGTACAGCGGCGTCGGCGATTTGTAGACCACCCGCAGATCCGCCGTCATGCCCACGCTCCCGGCCGCCGCGTTGGCCAGGCCCAGCATCTCGTCGAAGATCAGCGCGACGATCCCACCGTGCACGCACCCGGGAGGGCCCTGGTACTCGATGCCCAACCGCAGCTCGGCCCGCACGGTGCCGTCGGGGAACACCACCGGCTCCAGCGGCGGGGACACCGGGTTGCGGCTGCCGATCGCGGGGTTCGAGGCGATGTGCTCCGGCACGCCCCAGGTGGCGTAGTCGGCCGGCCGGACCTTGGTCCCCACGGCCTCCAGGTGGTCGACGAGAGCGCGGACGGTCGCCACGGCGTCGTGGACGTCCTCGTACACCGAACCCGCGACCAGACCCCGGAGACGACGCAGTTCGCGGGCGAGGGCGGTGGCGCCGGAGGCGTCGTCGACCTGGGGCAGGAACGGTGTTCCCTCCGTGGGGGCGGAGGCGGGGTCGGTCGTGCCGAGGGGACGGTCGTCGGGGGCGGTGCTGTCGGTGGTCACGGCCACAGAATCTACTCCGGCCCAGTCCCGCCCCCGCCGTCAGCCGTCGACAGGGCCCCGGACCATCCGGTCCCGGTTCTCCTGGAGCAGACCGTCGGGAGTGACGAACATGCCCTCGGCGGTCGCACACAGCCGGTCCCCCGCATGGATGGCGCCCTGCGCCCAGATCTTGCGTCCGTCCACCCTGACCTGCCGACCGGTCACCACGATCGGCTCGAGGATCGGGGTGGGGCTGCGGTAGTCCACGTCGAGGTACACGGTCATCCCGGTGCTGCCGGCGTGGTAGTTCACCCGGCCCAGCACGGCGTCGAACAACAGCGAGACCACGCCGCCGTGCACGCACGCCGGCGGACCCTGGTACTCCAGCCCCAACGTCACCTCGGCGCGCAGCGTCCCGTCCCCCAGCATCTCGAACCCCAGCGGCGGGGCCAGCACGTTGGACCGCCCGACCACCGGGCAGTTGGTGAGGAAGTCCCAGGTCGACCACGTGACGGACTGCCTGCGCTCCGGACTCGCCGACGCGGCCTCCAACCGGTCGGCCACCTCGCGCACCCGGTCGGTCAGCGGGGCGAGGTCCGTGTCGAACAACCCACCGGTGGTCAGCGCGCGGATCCGGCGGACCTGCTCGACGAGGGCGAAGAGGCCGGCCTCGTCGTCGTCGATCCGGTCGATCGGCTCGCCACCACCGCGCCCCGGAACCAGCGGTCCGAGGGCCACGGTCGGCCGGTCACGGCGCGGGACGACCGACGGCTCGCTCACGCCTCGGTCGTCCCGGTCGCGCCGGCCGCCCCGCGCCCGGCGCGCCGGCCGAAGAACGAGCCGTCGCCGAGGGAGGTGCCGGAGATGTACCCGTCGCCGTGGAGGCCGTGGGTGCAGCGGCCGGCGGCGAACAGGCCGGGGATGGCCTCGCCCGCGCGGTCCAGCACGCGCGAGTCGAGGTCCGTGTGCAGGCCGCCAAGGGTGAAGCCCTGCGCCTTGAGGGGCAGGCCGTTGTACGAGTCGGGCCCGCCCGCCCCGGTGGGGTACGCGCCGAACGGCGGCTCCAGCGGGCGGACCCACTGCGCGCTCTTGCCGAACTGCGGGTCCTCGCCGCGCTCGGCGCCGGCGTTGTAGCGGCGCAGCTGGTCCGCGAGCGCGTCGGCGGGCAGCCCGCAGTCCGCGGCCAGCTCCTCGATCGTCTCCGCGGCGTGCATTGGC
This sequence comes from uncultured Dietzia sp., assembly GCF_937873725.1. Taxonomy (GTDB): domain Bacteria; phylum Actinomycetota; class Actinomycetes; order Mycobacteriales; family Mycobacteriaceae; genus Dietzia. The sequence goes on along the minus strand of NZ_CALMYY010000039.1, from coordinate 20,737 downwards.
TGCATGCCCCACAGCTCGGCCTCCGGGACGTCCTCGATCCCCTTCTCGTCGATGATCACCCACACCGGCGGCCGGCGGTGGTGGACCGCCGCGTGGCAGTACAGGCCGGGGTAGACCTCCTCGTTGATGAAGCGCTGGCCGTCGCCGTCGACGAGCATCGCGCCCACCACGAGGCGGGGGATGATGAGCATCGCGGTCTCGGTCTGGTGCATCCGGCGCACGGCGGCGCCGATCTCCATCCCCATCTCGATGCCCGACCCGTCGTCGCGACCGTCGGAGACCTTGTCCTTGCCCAACTGCTGGGGCGCCCACTGCTCGAGCATGCGGTCGTTGTCGACGAACCCGCCCGTGGCCAGCACCACGCCGCCGGTGGCGCGGTACTCGCGCTCCGCGCCGAACTCGGTGGCCCGGACCCCCACCACCCGGCCGTCCTCCACGATCAGGGAGCGGGCCTTGACGTCGCAGTGCGTGGTGACGCCCGCCTTGTCCGCCGTGGCCACGAGGGCGTCCATGAGCAGGCCGCCCGCGAAGTTGGGGGCGGGGGGGCGGTGGCCGCGCGCGGCCGGGGCGGCGGCGGAGGCGAACGGCTCGGCCCGCTCACCCATCCACATCAGCCCCGAGTCGTCGCCCGGCATCCAGGTGGGGGTGTCCCACAGTTTGTGGTTGAACACGGCGCCGTGCGCGACCAGCCAGTCGTGGTGCTCGCGCGACCCGGCGCAGTAGTCGGCGATCTTGGCCTCGTCGGCGTTGGGACCGAGCGCGGCGGTGAGGAACGCCCGCATGGCCTCCACCGTGTCGGGGATCCCCAGTGCCTCCTGGGTGGCGGTGCCGCCGCCGAGGTAGACCTCGCCGCCGGACTGCGCCGACGAGCCGCCGGGGCCGGAGGCTCCCTCGAGCGCCACCACCGACGCACCGGCCTCGGCGGCCTCGATCGCCGCGCACGCGCCGGCGATTCCCATGCCCACCACGATGACGTCCGCCGTCACCACGGTCGGACGACTGTCTGCACTGATGTCCGTCATATCATGCACCATACTTGCAACCTGTTTCAGGCGGTGCATTAAAGTCGGTGGACATGACCGACTCCGCCGATACGGCCCGCCTGGACGCCCTCGAGGCGAGGCTCGCCGCGACCGAGGCCGGGCTCGCCACCACCCGGGCGGAGCTCGACCGCGCCGCCGACGAGCTGGCGGTGCTGCGGATCCTCGCCGCCTACTCCCCCCGCGTGGACTCCGGCGACGCCGACGGCGTGGCCGACCTGTGGACGGAGGACGGCGTCTACGACGTCGACACCGGGATCCTCGAGGGCCACGAGGGCATCGGGGCGATGGTGCGCGGCGACGCCCACCAGGGACTCCTCGCCCACGGCTGCGGACACGTGCCGGGCCTGCCGGTGGTCCTGCTCGACGGCGACCGGGCCGTGGCGACCGGGTACACCCAGCTGGTGGTGCGGTCCTCCCGGCCCGGCCGGTACACCGTGATCCGGGTGACGGCCAACCGGTGGGAGCTCGAACGCCGCGGCCCCGCGGAGGCCGCCGACCGCGGGTGGCGGGTGGTCCTGCGGACCGCGCGGGCGGTGACGGACAGCGGCGAGGGCAGAGCCCTGCTCGGACGGTCCCGCGACAGGTAGCGTGGCCCACATGATCCGCCGTCCCACCGCGGTCCCCGACCCGACCCTCCGCGCGGGCAGGCTCGCGCTGCTCACCACGTCCGCGGCCCACCTGGGGTTCCAGGCGATGGTCACCTCGGTGGTCTATCCGACGCTCTTCGACGGCCCCGCGCACGGCATCGCCGAACGTCAGGCCGAACACGCCCGTCTGATCGCCCCGGTGGCCCTCGCGCTGTACGCCTCGTCGATCGGCGCCGCCGCGTGGACCACCTACGGATCCATCCGGTCCGGTGAACGCAGCGGCCTCACCCCCACCGTGATCGCCTGCGTCACCACCCTCGCGGTCCCGGCGATCACCGCGGGGGTCGTCCCCATCCACGTGGGGATCGCGCAGGAGCAGATCAGCCGGTCGCGTATCCGGGCGCTCCTGGCATCGGATCGGATCCGCACCGGTCTGGCCGCCCTCGGCGTGGCGGCGGCCGCGCAGGCGTTGAGCAGCTGACCCCCCGCACGGCCGGGTCACGCGCGGGGTTGAGTCGCGCTGTTCAGGCGCGCGGGCCGCGCGCCGCGGACCGCGCCACCGCCACCAGGGCCCCGATCGAGATCACCGAGACCGCCGCCACCAGCAGGTGGAAGGCGACGGCCAGCCCGATGACCTCCGCCGCCAGCGCGGCGACCACGGCCGGCACGCCGAGCGAGATGTAGGCCACCACGAACAGGGCCGAGAAGACCTCCCCGCGCGCGCCGTCCGGGGCGCTCTGGGCGACGAGCGTCGTGCCCATGAGGAACAGCAGTCCCATCCCGAGGCCGGTGACGATCGACGCCACCACGAACCCGGGAACAGACCCGGCCTCGAGCGTCAGCGACGCGGCGACCACTCCCACGAGCATGGTCGCGACGCCGATCACCACCCCCCTGCGCCACATCGACGGCCCCGCCCGGAGGTTCCACACCAGCTGCGCGATCGCGGCGGCGCCCTGCAGGCACGCCACCACGAGCCCGGTCACCAGGTAGTCGGACCGGCCGACGAGGTCCTTGGTGATCGCCCCGCCCAGGCCGAGGAAGACGCCCCCCACGGCCCAGGACACGCTCACGCACACCGCGGCCAGGGCGAACGCGGACCCGGTCTCCGCCGGCACCGCGATCCGCTGGACCCGGACCGCCTCCCGGAGGGTCGCCGGGCCGGCACCGGAGGTCTCGGGCACCACGAGGATCACGCCGACCAGCAGCGCCGCCAGCGCGACACCCATCACCACGTAGGGATGGACGAGGGGCGACGACGACGAGGTGGCCACGGCCCCGGACAGGAGGACACCGGCCGCGATGCCGAAATTGGTGGTGGAGCTGCTGGTCAGGGCGCTCGCACGAGCGTTCCTGGTGGGATGGAGCTCGATGAGCGCGGCGGCCGCCGAGCCCGTGACCAGCCCCACGCCCAGTCCCTGGACCACCCGGGCCGGGATCAGCCAGGCCACCGACGGCGCCGCGGCGAGCATCGCCATGCTCACGACCAGCAGCGCCAGGCCGGCGATCACCACCGGACGGCGGCCGATCGCATCGGAGAGCCGGCCCAGGAACAGCAGCGGGACCAGGACCGCCACCGCGTACACCGCGTAGACGACCGTGATCATCGTTCCGCTGGTCCCCCACGTCTCCTGATAGTCGACGTACAGGGGTGAGGGCGTCGCACTCGACATGAGTGCGGCGGTCACGACCAGCGCGATCAGGACGAACGGAGGCCACGTGCGAGGGGTGGTGTTCACGGGACGGGTTCCTGGGGTCGGTTCCGCGGAAGGGGTGGAGCCTAGGGGATTCGAACCCCTGACATCTGCCTTGCAAAGGCAGCGCTCTACCAACTGAGCTAAGGCCCCCTGCCTGCCAACAGTAACGCCGGACCGCGGTCAGCGATCCGGCGTCTGCCGTGCGGGGGTGGGCCTAGGAGGACTTGAACCTCCGACCTCCAAATTATCAGTTTGGCGCTCTAACCACCTGAGCTATAGGCCCTCGTACCGAAGCGTTAATCTACCCGACGCCCTCGCCGCCGCCCAAATCGGGGGACCGTCAGGTCCGACGATCGCTCAGCGTCACCTGGACGCCGCCGCCGGTCAGGCCCGCGGCCAGGTTGTAGATGAACACCGCCAGGGTGGCGAGGATCGACAGCAGCAGCACGTTGAGCAGCCCGACCCCGCCGCTGTAGAGGAAGATCGTCGACGGCCCGATGGCCGCCGCCGAGTCGTCACCTGCGACCCCGGACAGGAGTCCCCCGAGGCGGTCCCACACCCCCATGCCGGAGAGCAGCAGATAGGTCACGCCGATCGCCACCATCCACACCAGGTAGAGCGCGAACATCAGCCCGAGCACCGTAGTGAACGCCGACCAGGGGTCGATGCGCCGCAGCACGAGGACAGACTCCAACGGTCCCCGCCGCTCGGTCGGCGACACCATCGGCGCCGCACGCCCGGCCGCGCCACCCGAGTGGGCCGTGGACACCCCCCCGGACGTCCCCTCCGCACGGTGGTGGTCGGCGGCGGGGAACTCCGTGGTGGCGGCGGTTCCCGGGGCGGAGCCCTTCGGCGCCGGGCCGCTGCCGCTCGCCTCGGTCGGCTCGGTCATCGCCTTCTACTCCTTGTCGGAGCCGGCGTCGGGCCGGTCCTCGTCGTCGTCGTCGGGCTCGTCGGCGTTGCGGGCGATCGCCAGCAGCGAGTCACCCTCGGCGAGGTTCATCAGGCGCACGCCCTTGGTCTGGCGGCCGGCCTTGCGGACCTGCTTGGCGAACGTGCGGATGACGCCACCGCCGGAGGTGATGGCGTAGAGCTCGTCCTGCAACTCCACGATGGTCGCACCGACCAGCTTGCCGCGCTTGGGATCGAACATGAGCGTGAGCACGCCCTTGCCACCCCGGCCCTGGGCCGTGTACTCGCTCAGGGCGGTCCGCTTGGAGTACCCGCGCTCGGTGGCCACCAGGAGGAAGTACTTGTCCTGTTCCGAGTCCTCGCGGACCACGGACATGCTCAGCAGCGCGTCCCCGTCGTTGAAGCGCATCCCCATGACGCCGGACGTCGCGCGACCCATCGGGCGGAGCGTGTCGTCGTTGGCGTGGAACCGGATCGACTGGCCCTTCTCCGAGACCAGGAGGAGGTCGTCGTCGGGTCCGGCGAGGGCGGCACCCACCAGCTCGTCCCCGTCGCGGAGGTTGACGGCGATCAGGCCACCCGAGCGCGGGGAGTCGTAGTCCTCGAGGCGTGACTTCTTGACCAGGCCGTTCCGGGTGGCCAGGACCAGGTACGGAGCGTCCTGGTAGCCCTTGATCCGGATGACGCCGGCGATGCGCTCCTCCGGCTGGAAGGCCAGGAGGTTGGCCACGTGCTGGCCGCGCGCGGTCCGGCTGGCCTCCGGCAGCTCGTAGGCCTTCACGCGGTACACGCGGCCCTTGGTGGTGAAGAACAGCAGCCAGTCGTGCGTGGAGGAGACGAAGAAGTGCCGGACGATGTCGTCCTGCTTCAGCTCCGCACCTCGGACGCCCTTGCCGCCGCGCTTCTGCGCGCGGTAGAGGTCGGTGCGGGTCCGCTTGGCGTAGCCCGTCTCGGTGATGGTCACCACGACGTCCTCGCGGGCGATCAGGTCCTCGTCGGTGACATCGCCGTCGGCCGGGATGATCCTGGTCCGCCGATCGTCGCCGTACTTCTCGACGATCTCGCGGAGTTCGTCCGCGACGATCGAGCGCTGGCGCTCGGGCCGGGCGAGGATGTCCTTGTAGTCGGCGATCTCCAGCTCGATCGCGGCGAGCTGGTCGATGATCTTCTGCCGCTCGAGCGCCGCGAGGCGGCGGAGCTGCATGTCGAGGATGGCCTGGGCCTGGTCGTCGTCGATGTCGAGGAGCTCCTTGAGTCCCTCGCGAGCGATCTCGACGGTCTGGGACCGGCGGATGAGTGCGATCACCTCGTCGAGCGCGTCGAGCGCCTTCACCAGACCCCGCAGGATGTGGGCGCGCTTCTCGGCCTCATCCAGCAGGTACTGGGTGCGCCGGACGATGACCTCGATCTGGTGCGTGACATACAACCGCACCAGCTGGTGGAGCGGCAGCGTGCGGGGCACGCCGTCGACGATCGACAGCATGTTGGCGCCGAACGACGTCTGGAGTTGCGAGTGCTTGTAGAGGTTGTTGAGCACCACCTTCGCGACCGCGTCACGCTTGAGGGTGATCACGATGCGCAGGCCCACGCGATCGGACGACTCGTCGTCGATCCTCGAGATGCCCGCGATCTTGCCATCGCGAAGCTGCTCGGCGATCGACAGGATCATGTTGTCCGGGTTGACCTCGTAGGGCAGCTCCGTGATGACGATGACGGTGCGGCTGCCCTCCTCCTCGATGGAGGTCTTGCCCCGCATGCGGACCGACCCGCGTCCGGTGGCGTACGCGTCCTTGATCCCCTGGTCGCCCACGATGAACCCGTAGGTCGGGAAGTCGGGGCCCTTGATCCGTTCCATGCACGCGGCGAGCGCCACGTCGTCGTCGGCCTCCGGGTTCTCCAGCGTCCAGTAGACGGCCTCCGCGACCTCCCGGAGGTTGTGAGGAGGCATCTTGGTGGCCATCCCCACCGCGATGCCGCTGGATCCGTTGATCAGCAGGTTCGGCACGCGGGACGGCAGGACCACCGGCTCCGACGTCTTGCCGTCGTAGTTGGGCTGGAAATCAACCGTGTTCTTCTCGATGTCCCGCACCATCTCCATGGCCAGCGGGGTCATCTTGCACTCGGTGTAGCGCATCGCGGCCGCACCGTCGTTGCCGCGGGAACCGAAGTTCCCCTGCCCGTCGACCATCGGGTAGCGCATCGCCCACGGCTGGGCCAGACGGACCAGGGTGTCGTAGATCGCCGAGTCACCGTGCGGGTGGTAGTTGCCCATGGTGTCGGCGACGGGCTTGGCCGACTTCACGTAGCTGCGGTCGGGCCGGTAGCCGTTGTCCCACATCGCGTAGAGGATGCGCCGGTGGACGGGCTTGAGCCCGTCCCGGACGTCTGGCAGAGCACGCCCGACGATGACGCTCATCGAATAGTCGATGTAGCTTCTCTGCATCTCGGCCTGGATATCGACCGGCTCGATGCGGTCGTGACCCTCGGCGTCGGGCGGCAACGTCGTGTCCGTCATGGGCTCCTCTTCAGTCTCGCGCTCGAACCGACGCCTCCCGGGCACCGCTTCGATCAGCCCAGTCTATAGGTGCAGCGGAAACACCGAGAGACGGGCGCGCTGCCGACCCACGGATGCCCCTGGCACCGGCGTCCCGGCGGGCCTCCCGCGGCCACAGATGAGAAGATGCCCACCGCGGCGTCGGGGTGGGCGTTAACCTCCGTTCATGACCTCCGACTCCCGCACTCCCCGACGACGGCTGCTGGCCATGTCCGCGGCCGCGACCCTCGTCCTGGGCGCGGTGGCGACGAACCCCGCGCTCGCCGCGGCCCGGGACGTCGACCAGCCCGGCGGGTTCTACGACACCCGGCCACTGCCCACCGCTACAGCCGGGGAGGTCCTGCGCGCCGAACCCGCCGGCCTTCCGCTGGCCGTGACCGTTCCCGGCCTTCCGCCGCTGGCGTCCCCTCTCCCCGCCCGGGCCCAGCGGGTGATCTACCAGACCACCGACGTCGACGGCCGGCCCGTCGCCACCTCGGGTGCGTTCTACGACTCGACCGCGCCGTGGAACGGCCCGGGTCCGCGGCCCACGCTGATCCTCGGGCCGGGCACCCAGGGGCAGGGCGATGCGTGCGCGCCCTCGCGCACCATCGAGTCCGGCGTCGCGTCCAACCCCCGGTCCGGAGCGCCGATCGTGTCCTACGAGGAGGGATTCGCGCTCGCGCTCGCGGCGCAGGGCTTCCGCGTGATGCTCGTGGACTACATCGGACTGGGCACTCCCGGTGTCCACACCTACGCCGATCGCGTGGACCAGGCCCATGCCATGCTCGACGGCGCCCGCGCCGCGCAGCGGCTGATCGGGCACGGCTCGCCCATGGTCCTGTGGGGTCACTCCCAGGGCGGCGGGGCCTCCGCATCGGCCGCCGAGTCCGCTCCCGAGTACGCCCCGGAACTGGACATCCGGGCGGCGTACGCGTCCGCTCCCCCGGCGGACCTCCTGGCCGTGCTCGACCACATCGACGGCTCCAGCCTGACGGGTGCGATCGGGTTCGCGATCAACGGCATGGTCGAGCGGTACCCCGCGATCCGCCAGGTGGTGGACCGGCACATCAACGACGCCGGCCGCCGCGCCCTCGACGACCTGTCGGGGCTCTGCCTGGCCGACACGCGAGCCGCCTACGGTGGGCACAGCACCTCCGAGTGGACCACCTCGGGGCGCCGTCTCGGCGACCTCATTCGGGACGAGCCGGAGGCCCTTCGCGTCCTGGACCATCAGCGCATAGGTCGACGCGCCCCCGCCGTACCGGTGATGCTGGCCGGCGGGATCAACGACGACATCATCCCGCTGGGGCAGGTCGAGCAGCTGGGTCGCGACTGGTGCGCGCAGGGCACCCCTGTGCACTTCCGATACGAGACCACGCCGCTGGTCCCGGGGATCACCCACGCAGTGGCGGCCGCGACCAACTTCGCGCCCGCCCTGCAGTTCGTCAACGACCGGCTGGCCGGGATCCCCGCGCCCGACGACTGCGGGGGATTCTGACGACCGACGGCCCCACGCCCCGCGACGAGGGATCAGACGTCGAGGAACCGCACGTCGCGCGCGTTGCGCGTGATGAAGTTCCGTCGCGCGTCGACGTCCTCGCCCATGAGGATCGAGAACAGCTCGTCGGCGGCCGCCGCGTCGTCCAGGGTCACCTGCCGGAGGGTCCGGACCGCCGGATCCATGGTGGTCTCCCACAGCTCCTTGGGGTTCATCTCGCCCAGACCCTTGTAGCGCTGGATCCCGTCCTCGACGTTGATCCTGCGCTTGTTCTCCACGCCGAGCTTGAGCAGCTCGTCCCGCTCACGGTCCGAGAAGGCGAAGTCCGGCTCGCCCTTGCCCCACTTGAGCTTGTACAGGGGCGGCTGCGCCAGGTAGACGTAACCGTTCTCCACGAGCGGCTTCATGAACCGGAACAGCAGGGTGAGCAGCAGCGTCGAGATGTGCTGGCCGTCCACGTCGGCGTCCGCCATCAGCACGATCTTGTGATAGCGGAGCTTGTCTATGTCGAATTCCTCATGGATACCGGTGCCGAGCGCGGTGATGATCGCCTGGACCTCGGTGTTCTTGAGGACCTTGTCGATCCTGGACTTCTCGACGTTGATGATCTTCCCGCGCAGCGGCAGGATCGCCTGGAACATCGAGTCACGACCCGACTTGGCCGAGCCGCCGGCGGAGTCGCCCTCCACGATGTAGAGCTCGGACTTTGCCGGGTCCTTGGAGCGGCAGTCGGCGAGCTTGCCGGGAAGTCCGCCGATGTCGGTGGCCGACTTGCGACGGACCATCTCGCGGGCCTTGCGCGCGGCCACCCGGGCCTGGCTCGACGCGATGGCCTTGTTGATGATGACCTTCGCCTCGGCCGGGTTCGCCTCGAACCAGTGCCCCACGTTCTCGGACACCTGCCGCTGGACGAATCCCTTGACCTCGGTGTTGCCGAGCTTGGTCTTGGTCTGTCCCTCGAACTGCGGCTCCGAGACCTTCGCCGAGATGACGGCCGCCAGGCCCTCCCGGATGTCGTCGCCCGTGAGGTTGGCGTCCTTCTCCTTGATGAGCTTCTTCTCGCGCGCGTACTTGTTGACCAGCGAGGTCAACGCCGCGCGGAAACCCTCCTCGTGGGTACCGCCCTCATGGGTGTTGATGGTGTTGGCGAAGGTGTGGACGGACTCCGAGTAGCCGGAGTTCCACTGCATCGCGACCTCGACCTCGTGGCCGGTGCCCTTGCCCTCGAAGTACAGGATCGTCGGATGGATCGAGGTCTTGGACTTGTTGATCGCGGTGACGTAGTCCTTGAGCCCGTCGGGGTAGTGGAAGGTCCGCTTGCGTTCGCGCACCGCGACGGGCTTGACGTCCGCGGCGGCCTCCGCGTCCCCGCTCGCGCCGTCGACGAACGCCTTCTCGGCGTCCACCGCGTTCTCGACGTCCGAGCCGTCGTCGGATCCGGGCGCCGCATCGGAGCCGCGGCCCTCGCTGTCCGCGATGGCCTCGAGCTCCGCGGCCTTCTCGGCCCGGGCCCGCCGATCGGTCAGCGTGATGGTCAGGCCCTTGTTGAGGAACGCCATCTCCTGGAGACGGCGGGCGATCACGTCGAAGTCGTATTCGGTCGATTCGAAGATCTTCGGGTCGGCCCAGAACCGGACACGGGTGCCGGTCCCCTCCGCGGGGCCCGCGTCGACGAGCTCCGCCGGGACGGCGTAGTCGAAGTCCTGCTGCCACAGTCGTCCGTCGCGCTTGATCTCCACCTCGACCCGCGTCGAGAGAGCGTTGACCACCGAGATGCCGACGCCGTGCAGGCCACCGGAGACCGCGTAGGAGTCCGAATCGAACTTGCCGCCGGCGTGCAGCTGGGTCATCACGACCTGGACCGTCGGCATGCCCTGCTCGTGCATCTCGACGGGGATACCGCGCCCGTCGTCGATCACCTCGACGCCGCCGTCCTCCAGGAGCGTGACCTTCACGCCTGTCGCGTGGCCGGCCATCGCCTCGTCGACCGAGTTGTCGACGACCTCCCAGATCAGGTGGTGCAGCCCCCGAGGTCCGGTGGAGCCGATGTACATACCCGGACGGAGCCGGACGGCCTCGAGTCCTTCGAGAACGGTGATCGACGATGCACCGTAATCGCTCGAACCCTTCTTGCTGGCCTTGCTCTTGGCGTCCGCCACTTGCGAACTCCTCGCGTCTCGGGGGTATGTGACCGGCCCAGTCTACCTGCGACAACCCTGCCGGGGGCCACTGGCACGCCCTGATCCGACCGATGATCGTCCGCCGGACCCGCCCCCGGTCGAACTCAGCCGTACGTATCGCGTGGGCCGCGCCCGGACACGTGCAACGGCCCCATGCGCCAACTCGGCTTCTCGGGCCCGTCGATCTTCAGGCGACGAACATGACCCGGACCCATCGCCGCGGCGATCTTGCGAAGGATGTCCGCCGCCACCAGGCGGAGCTGGGTGGCCCACGCGGTGCTCGAGGCGCGGACGTACAGGACCCCCTCCTCCAGGCGCTCCGGGGTCGCGTGGGTCGCCACGTCTTCTCCGACGATGCGGTCCCACTCCGCGAACAGCCGGCCGGTGGTCACCTTGTCGTCCCACCCCCTCTTCTTGGCGACCTGGCCCACGAGACGGCCCAGGGGCTGCGGATCCCACGGATCGGCCCCCGCTCCCGTCCACCCACGTTTGCGCAGCCGCTTCCCGGATCCGACCGGAGCCGTGCGTCCACGACCCACCTGCTTGCCCTCCGCCCGCGCCCGGGATCGCGCGTCCTCGAGGGCCTGGCGCGCGATGTCATAACCCCGTTGTGGCGGGTCTGACGGTGTTTCCGGATGTGTGCCCCGGTCTGAGTTCACGGCCTGTCCTCACTGTCGGAATCGGCGTCCTCGTCGTCGTCGTCGTCCTCATCGTCCCCCGCGTGACACCCCCATGACGGCGTCATGGCCGAGTGACGATCCCCGCCCTCCCCCGTCATCACCACGTCGTGACGGACCCCCCGCAGCCCGTCCGGGACGTCCTCGCCGACCGCCGCGGTCACCAGGACCTGCTCGACCCCCACCGCGACCTCGGCCAGCGCCGCCCGCCGGTGCCGGTCGAGTTCGGCAAACACGTCGTCCAACATCAGCACCGGCTCGATGCCGTCCGCTCGGAAGAGGTCGAGCGATCCGAGTCGCAGCGCGAGCGCGAACGACCACGTCTCGCCGTGGCTGGCGAACCCCTTCGCCGGTTCGTCCCCGAGCGTGAGGATGAGGTCGTCCCGATGCGGGCCGACGAGGGAGAGCCCGCGGTCGATCTCCTCCTGCCGCCGCCGACCCAACTCCGCCAGGAGGACGGCCTCGGCGAGCTCCGGGTCCGTCAGGTCCGGCTCGTCCGGCGGGCCGGCGACCCGGAACCGGTAGGCCAGGCCGGCCGGCCTGGATTCCGGGGCGAGGCGGCGGTAGGAGTCGACGACGAGGGGGCGCAGCTCCTCGAGCAGGGCGATGCGACCGGCGACGATCCGGGACCCCAGCTGCGCCAGTCGTCCGTCCCACACGTCGAGCGTGTCGAGAGCGGCCGCCGCGTCCTCCCCCCGACCGCGCCGGAGCGTCGCGGACGCGGATTTGAGCAGCGCCGAACGCTGCCGCAGGACCGAGGAGTACTCGCCGAGGTCGCCGCCGAGGGCGGGGCGACGTTGCACCATGAGTTCGTCGAGGAGCCGGCGGCGTTCGGCGGGTTCCCCGCGGACCAGCGCCAGATCCTCGGGGGCGAAGAGCACGGACTGCACCACGCCGAGGATGTCCCCGACTCGACGGCACGGGGACGTGTTGAGCCGGGCACGGTTCGCCTTACCCGAGTTGAGGGCGAGTTCGACGGTGAGTTCGCGGCCGGCATTGTGGGCCAGCGCCCCGACCAGGGCCGTGTCGGCTCCTGTCCGGATCATCGGCGCGTCGGTGGCCACGCGGTGGGATCGAAGCGTGGACAGGACCCCGATCGCCTCGAGGACGTTGGTCTTGCCGTGGCCGTTCCGGCCGACCAGGGTGGTCACCCCCGGCTCCAGCTCGAGTTCCAGTAGCGGCCAGGAGCGGAAGTCGAGGAGCCTGAGGTGACGCAGATGCATGCCGGACCGGCTTCGAGGTGGGCGGCCTAGCCCGGCAGGCGGACAGGCATCAGCAGATAGGTGTAGTCCGAGTCCACGGGAGGGATCGCGCCGTCGGCCCCCGCGGAGGGCAGGGCCTCCGGGGCCGGGCGCAGGACGGCCGGCCTGCTGGCCTGCGTGAAGCCGAACGCGACCCGGTTCGAGTGGACGCTGCCGAGCCCGTCGAGCAGGTAACCCGGGTTGAACGCGATGGTCAACGCCTCGCCGATGAAGTCCACCGGCAGTGTCTGGGAGGCCTGTGCCGCGTCGTCTCCACCGGCGGAGAGCGCCAGCTCACCCTCCGAGAACGACATGCGGACCTGAACACCCCGGTCCGCCACCAGTGCCACGCGCTTGATGGCCTGGACCAGCGAGTCGACGTCCATGACCGCCATCGAGGTGTGCTGCGGCGGGAGCAGCTGACGGACCTTCGGGAACTCCGCGTCGAGCAGACGCGTGGTGGTCCGCTGCCCGGAGACCAGCACTCCCATGATGCCCTCCGCCCCGACCTCGGACCCGGCGCCCAGGCTGAGGTCGACGCGCCCGCCCTGTCCCGCCGATCGTGTCACCTCGGAGAGTGTCTTGGCCGGGATGAGGACCTCCACGGCGACGTCCTCGCGCCCCGGCTCCCACTGCAGGTCACGGATGGCGAGCCGGAAGCGATCGGTCGCGATGAGCGTGATCCGCGTGCCCTCGATCTCCATGCGAATACCGGTGAGCATGGGGAGCGTGTCGTCCCTGCCCGCCGCCACGGCCACCTGGCCCACGGCCTCCGAGAACTCGTCCACCGCGGCGGACCCGGTCACACCGGGCATGGTCGGGAGCTGAGGGTAGTCCTCGACCGGCATCGTCGGGAGGGTGAACTTGGCGGATCCGCAGGTGATGTGCATCTTCTGCGCGGTCACGGTGACCTCGACCGGGCGATCCGGCAACGCACGCGCGATGTCGGCGAGCAGTCGACCGGAGACCAGCGTGCTGCCGGGCTCGGTGACCTCCGCCGGCACCGAGACCTGGGCCGACGTCTCGTAGTCGAAGCCCGAGATGGTCAGACCCGAATCCGCCTCGATCAACACGCCGCCGAGGATCGGGACGGACGGGCGGGACGGCAGGGTGCGCGCCACCCAGGCCACGGAATCTGCGAAGTCCTCGCGGGTGACGCGGAACGTCGGATCCGTGATCTCCATCGATGACCTCTTTCGGGCGGGGCGGATACCGGGGTCGGCATCTGGACGGGTGGTCTCTTTTTCTCGTTCACACCGCGCCACCCGTTCGGGTCGGCCCGGCATCTCCATGAGAGTAACCGCTCCCACCGACAGCGGGAACACGGACTCCGGTAACCCGGTCAAGCGGACTCGCCGTTCCACATCCCTACTTCCAACTACAGATATATAGAGAGATAAGAAGTAGTAGTAGGTCCTGTGAAATTGTGAGCGGAGGGCGGGGATCGCAGGTGGGACCCGATTTCACCCTGTGAGCGCATTCGCGTGATCTTGTGATTTGCGTGAGGGCTCCGTGGAATCCCAGGAATCCGTCCACGCTCTGTCCACCGTTCGTCCACAGGAACCCACAGAGTTGTCCACAGGTGTGAAGGGTGTGCTTGATGGTGTGAACGGGGTCACATGTGTGTATCGATCGGGGAATCCGGGGGTGGGCCGGACGGATGGTCGGCGTCGACCGTCAGAGGGATCGCGAACGCTCTTTGATCCGGGCGGTGAGCTCCTGGATCTGGTCGTAGGTCCGCCGGTCGTCCTTGATCTCCTTGAGGATCTTGCGCTGGGCGTACATGACCGTGGTGTGGTCCTTTCCGCCGAAGGTGACGCCGATCTTGGGAAGGGAGAGATCCGTCAGCTCGCGACACAGATACATCGCGATCTGCCTCGCGCGGGAGAGGGAGCGGGTCTTGGAGGTGCCGCAGAGCTCGTCGATGCTGGTCGAGAAGAACTCCGCGGTGACCGCCATGATCGTGGCGGCCGAGATCTGGAGTGAGTCGTCGTCGGACACCACATCCCGGAGGACGACCTCGGCCAGCGGCACGTCGATCTCGTGTCCGTTGAGGGAGGCGAACGCCACGACCCGGATCAGCGCGCCCTCGAGCTCGCGGATGTTGCGTTGGACCCGGGTGGCGATCAGTTCCAGTACGTCGCGCGGCACCACGTACTTCTCGGACTTCGCCTTCTTGTCGATGATCGCGATGCGTGTCTCGAGCTCGGGAGGCTGGATGTCCGTGATCAGACCCCACTCGAACCTGGTTCGCAGGCGATCCTCCAGCGGTTGGAGCTGTTTGGGTGGTCGATCGGAGGAGATGACGATCTGCTTCTGGGCGTTGTGGATCGTGTTGAACGTGTGGAAGAACTCCTCCTGGACCTGCTCCTTGCCGATCAGGAACTGGATGTCGTCCACCAGGAGGATGTCCGCTTCGCGGTACCGCTTCTTGAACATGTTCTGCCGGCCGTCACGGACGGAGTTGATGAAGTCGTTCGTGAACTCCTCGGTGGAGACGTACTTGACCTTCTGGTCGGCGTACATCCGTAGGGAGTAGTGGCCGATCGCGTGGAGCAGGTGGGTTTTGCCGAGACCGGACTCGCCCCAGATGAACAACGGGTTGTAGGCACGGGCCGGCGCCTCGGCCACGGCCAGGGCCGCAGCCCTGGCGAAGCGGTTGGAGTTGCCCTGGACGAACGCGCTGAACGTGTACCGCTCGTTGAGGCCGGGAGCGGTGGCGGCGGACAGTGCCTCATCGAGGTCGCTCCCGTGCAGCAGCCGCTCCGCGGCGATCTGCTCCTCGGTCATCCGGGTGGGCCTCGACGTGGCCGGCGGCGTCTGTTCGGTGTCGGGTCGGTGGATCTCATCCACGTCGATCGGTGGGCTGTCATCGTCGTCACCTGCGCGGGCCTGACTGGTGGCCAACGACGTGTCGACCTTGACGGCCAGGTCCACGGGCTCGCCGAGCTGTGAACTCAACGCGCGGGTGATGGGACCTCGGAGGACCGACTCGATGTTGTCGCGGGCGATCGTGGACGGCGCGGCCAGCATCGCGAATCCGTTCACCACGGCGATCGGCTGGACCAGTCGCAGCCACGCCTGTTGCTGACGGGACAACACGGGGTTGTCGTCGCTGGCCAGGGCGGGATCGGTCAGCTTGTCGAGGACCGCACTCCACACGTGTTCGAGTTCAGGAGACACTGTGGGTGGTCTCCTCTCGTCTGCATGTGATGAACAGCGGTTGACGGGGTCGTCGACCGAGCCGGGCACCACACTCTATCCACAGGCTCGACCGCTGGTCCACTGAGGTATCCACATGGTTGTCCACAGCTGTGGACGGGAGACTCCTCCCGTGGTCTCGGGCGAGGTCGCCGACGGCGAGGGTGTGACGTGGTGCGGTTCGGGATCACATTAGGCGACCCTGCTCGGGCGTACTGATGAACGACCGTAACAACCCGGTGAACTCGTGAGCAACCCTCAAGATCAACTGGAGGGCACAAGTCAAGCATCCGGGTCTCCGGCGTGTCGCGCCGGCCTGGGATGTGGTGCTCATGAGGTGAATGTGATTACGCAGTTTGGTGGCCGCCGCATCGGGCGCGTAATCTTGAACAGTCTGTCACGCGCCCGTGAGGCGTGTGGCGCGTCGTGGTGTCGCCCGTCGGTGGTGCCAGGGACGACATCAGGTACTCGATAGGGCGCTCCAGCGGCGCCGACTTCACGTGAGGAGCCAACCATGGCCAAGGGCAAGCGGACTTACCAGCCGAACAACCGTCGTCGTGCCAAGGTGCACGGTTTCCGTCTCCGGATGCGCACGCGCGCCGGCCGCGGGATCGTCGGCGCTCGTCGCCGCAAGGGCCGCGCGTCGCTGACGGCCTGACCCGGGCCGGGGTGGCGGATGCTTCCCAGGTCCCACCGTCTCCACCGATCCGCTGACTTCGCGGAGGTGGTGCGTCGGGGTGCCAGGAAGGGTCGCCGCACCATGGTGGTACACGCCCACGTGGACTCCTCGGATGTCCGCGTGGGCGGTCCGCGTTTCGGGCTGGTCGTGAGCAAGGCCGTCGGGGATTCGGTGACTCGTCACCGCGTCAGCCGGCGGCTTCGCCATATCGCGGCGGAGCTGCTCGGGGAGACGGAGACCGACCTCCTGGTGGTGATCCGCGCGAATCCCGCCGCGGTGCGGGCGACCCCGGAGGAACTGTCGGCGGACCTGCGCACGGGTCTGTCGTCGGCCGCCGCGCGAGCCCGGCGGTCGGCGACATGAGCACGGAGCGCCCGGGTCCCGTGGCCAGGGTCTTCTTGTGGATGCTGGACTTCTACCAGAAGGGCATCTCACCGCTGACGCCACCGAGTTGCCGATTCGAACCCACCTGCAGTGCGTACGCGGTGGAAGCCGTCCGCGTCCACGGGGCCTGGCACGGCTTCTGGCTCGCGCTGTGGCGGCTGCTGCGATGTGGGCCGTGGACGCCGGGCGGCTGGGATCCGGTCCCCGAGCCACGAGCCCCCGACCCGCCGGGCGAACAGCCACACGAGCATCCCGACCCTCCCGAACGAAGCTAGGACCCATCACCGATGTCGTTCATCACCAACCCTCTGGTCTACTACCCGATCTCCGGGATCCTCTGGTTCTGGCACAAGATCCTCGGGTTCCTCGGCGGACTGCTGCCGTGGGTGGACGCCCCGGACTCCAACGGGGTCATCTGGGCGTTGTCCGTGATCTTCCTCGTGATCACCCTGCGCATCCTGCTGTTCTGGCCGGCCGCCAAACAGATCCGCTTCTCCCGCAAGATGCAGGAGATGCAGCCGCGGATGAAGGAGCTGCAGAAGCGCTACAAGAACGACCGCGAGAAGCTGGCCGTCGAGACGCGCAAGCTGCAGAAGTCGGAGGGGTTCAACCCGCTCCTGGGCTGCCTTCCGATGTTCATCCAGATCCCGGTCTTCCTCGGTCTGTTCCATGTGCTCCGCTCGTTCAACCGGATGGGAGAGCAGTTCGGCGCGCTCGGCATGACCGCCGAGGAGACGAGGAATACCGGCAACTACGTCTTCAACGCCGGTGATGTGCAGAGCTTCCTCGACGCGCGTCTGTTCGGAGCACCGCTCTCGTCGTTCATCTCCCAGCCGGTCGAGCAGTTCCAGGCGTTCGTGGAGCCCGGCGCGATGCTGGACTTCGAGCGGTGGAACATCATCGTGGTGGCGATCCCGTTGATGATCGTCTCGGCGGTCACCACGCACCTGAACGCGCGGATCTCCCTGTCCCGCCAGTCCCCCGAGGCCGCGGCTAACCCGCAGGCCAAGATCATGAACCAGCTGATGCTGTGGGCGTTCCCGATCGGCATCCTGGTCACCGGTGCGTTCTGGCCGATGGCGATCCTCGTCTACATGGTCACCAACAACCTGTGGACCCTCGGTCAGCAGTACTACCTGTTCGAGAAGATGGCCAAGGAGGACGACGCCGCCGCCCTGAAACGTCGGGAGGAGCAGAAGTCCCTCGCGCCGAAGGTCGGGGTCAAGCCGACCAATCAGAAGAAGGCGCGGGGCGCCGCGTCGGAGAACGCGGCGACGAGCGCCCTGATCGTGGAGGGGGCGGCCGTTCCGGTCGACGACGACGAGGTCCCCGCCACGACCGGGTCCGAACCCGCCCCCACTCCGGGGGCGGCCCCGCGTCCGGGCCAACGTCCGCAGCAGCCGGGACGCAATCGCACGCGGCCTGCGCCCAAGGGAGGCGGAGGCGGCGGCAAGGGCAAGAAGAAGAAACGCTGACCCCTCGAGGGGTGTGACGCGGACAAGGTCCCCGATGCTTCGGCATCGGGGACCTTGTCCCATACTTGGGGGAAGTGTTTCGCCGGCCCGGACGGGCCAGGCGGTCGGCGGTGATGACGGAGGCAGATCCATGTCGAAGAAGAACATCGAGGTGTCCGAGGAGCGTCTGGTGGAGGAGGGCGAGGTGGCCGGTGACTACCTCGAGCAGCTGCTGGACATCCTGGACTTCGACGGGGATATCGATCTCGACGTGGAGGGAGATCGCGCGATCGTCAGTATCGACGGCGGAGAAGATCTGGATTGTCTGGTCGGTTCTGATGGTGCCGTCCTGGACGCGATCCAGGAGTTGACCCGTCTGGCCGTGCAGCAGGAGCTGGGTGACCGGAGCAGGCTGATGCTGGACATCTCGGGATGGCGTGCCGCCAAGCGGGAGGCACTCACCGATTCCGGCCGCGTCGTGGCACAGCGCGTTCTCGAGTCGGGCGAGCCGGAGGAGATGGAACCCATGACGCCGTTCGAGAGGAAGATCATCCACGATGCGATCGCGGAGATCGACGGGGTGTCCTCGGATTCGACCGGGGTCGAGCCCCGGCGGCGGGTGGTGGTCCTCCCCGGGTAGGAGCGATGGCCGGTCTCACACGGCATGAGCCCGAGAGGTTGGTGGGGGTGGGATCGCGGAGCCCGAGCCGGTGCCGCATCCCCGCTCGATAATGACAGCAGTGTGATTCGCGGATGTTTCACGTGAAACACCGTCGCGAAATCTGGTCGTGAAGGGACGGAAACTCCATGGACGAGCACCCCAGGTCCGAAGCGTCACGTGACATCGAACAACCGGGCGAGGCGGATCCGTCCGTTCCGGTGGACGCTGCCCCACCGACGCCCGCCGGTGCGGCCGAGGTCTTCGGTAGCCGCCTCCATCTTGCCGAGCGCTATGTGGAGATCCTGGCGTCGGCCGGTCTCGAGCGCGGTCTCATGGGTCCGCGCGAGCGACCACGGTTGTGGGACCGTCACGTCCTCAACAGTTCGGCCGCCGCGGCCCACCTCGCCCAGGGAGAGACCGTCGTCGATATCGGGAGCGGGGCCGGCCTGCCCGGGATACCCCTGGCCCTGGCGAGGCCGGACCTGCGGATCACGTTGGTCGAACCCCTGCTGCGGCGGGTGACGTTCCTCGAGGAGGTCGTGGATGAACTCGGGATCGAGGTGACGATCGTCCGTGGGCGCGCCGAGGAGAAGGCGGTCGTGGCGAGGGTCGGTGAGGCCGACGTGGTGACGTCGCGGGCCGTGGCTCCGCTGTCGAGGCTGGCCGGCTGGTCCGCTCCCCTGCTGCGCGATGGCGGCCGGATGGTGGCGCTCAAGGGGTCGTCATCGGCGGAGGAACTCCTGCGGGATCGGGCTGCGGTGCAGAGGGCGGGCTTCGGGGATCTCCGCGTCGAGGTGGTGTCCGCGCCCGATGCGGAGGAGACGAGGCTGGTGATCGGCACACTCGCGGCTAGGATGGGTAACCGTGGATCGCGTTCTCCCGGCGGGGGAAAGCGCCGTAGGTGAAGCGCTCCGCGTCCCGGCCGGGACGTGTCTGTTTCACGTGAAACACTGGATCCGGCCGCATCAGGCATGACGTGCCGAGGCGCTCCTCGGGAAAGTCGAAAGGTGATGGATGTCCGACGACGAGACCCCGATCTTCGCCGCTGCACGACAGGCGAACGAGGTCCTGCACGGTGGAGCCCCGGCGCTGCCCCGACCGGAGAAGCCGCGGATCATCACGATCGCCAACCAGAAGGGCGGGGTCGGCAAGACCACCTCGACGGTGAACCTGGCAGCCGCGTTGGCGCTCGGTGGACTCGGCGTTCTGGTGATCGACATGGATCCACAGGGCAACGCGAGTACGGCACTGGGGGTCGATCATCGCGAGGGGACTCCGTCGAGCTATGAGTTGCTCATGTGGGAGCAGGCCCTCGAGGACCTGATGCAGAAGAGTCCCCACGCCGATCGGTTGTTCTGCATCCCCGCCACCATCGACCTCGCCGGCTCGGAGATCGAGCTGGTGGGCCTGGACCACAGGGAACGCAGACTCGCCGAGGTGCTGGTCCCAGACGATCTCCAGTCGCTCGGCATCGACTACGTCCTGATCGACTGCCCGCCGTCTCTGGGACTGCTGACCGTCAACGCGATGGTGGCGGCCCGTGAGGTGCTCATCCCCATCCAGTGCGAGTACTACGCGCTGGAGGGTGTCGGGCAGCTACTGCGCAACGTCGAGCTGATCCAACAGCATCTCAACCGATCGCTGGTGATCTCCACCATCATGCTGACGATGTACGACGGGCGTACCAAGCTCGCGGAGCAGGTGGCGGGCGAGGTCCGGAAGCACTTCGGCGAGACCGTCCTGAGGACGGTTATTCCCCGAAGCGTGAAGGTGTCGGAGGCCCCGGGGTACGGGATGACGATCCTGCAGTACGACGCGGGGTCGAGGGGGGCGCTCGCCTACCTCGACGCGGCCCGGGAATTGAACGGTCGGTCCGACCGGGTGGCCGCGCTGGACGGCGCCGGCGCGTCAGAGAGCAGTGCGAGTGGTACGGAGGAGATGCGATGAGCCAGCAACGCAAGGGCGGGCTCGGCCGGGGTCTGGCCGC
>NZ_CALMYY010000038.1 GCF_937873725.1 uncultured Dietzia sp. | reverse complement strand
ATGTCGCGACTGTAGCGCGTGTACTCGTTGCGCTGGTACTGGCCGATCCAGCCCGAGCCGGGCTCACCGTAGAACAGGCCTCCGACCGCCATGAGCGCACGGTCGTCGGTGAAGCGCCGTCGCGCCTCGGCCAGGAACCCCTGATCGAGCACGGTGTCGGCGTCGACGACCATGACGACGTCGTTCTCCCCCAGCTCCGGCAGCAGGTCCGCGAGGACCTGGTTGAGCCCGCCCGCCTTCTTGTGCCGGTTCTCCCGTGTCTCGAACACCTCCACCCCGGCGGCCACGGCGAGGTCCGGCGTCGCGTCGGTGCAGTTGTCGGCCACGACGATGATGCGCTCGGGCGCGGCATCCTGCGCCTGCAACGCCTCGATGGTCGCCGAGATCCGGTCCGCCTCGTTGTGCGCGGGAACGAGAACGGTGATCGTGACCGGTCCGTGGAACACCCCTCGAGTGGCCGCCATGACGACCTTCGGCGCGAGCGGGATGTCCTCGGCGTCGGAGGACCTGCGATAGCGGTTGGTGACGGCCACCTCCACCACGACGGCGATCGCGACGAACACCACAGAGACGGTGACGGCGGCGATGAGCACGCTGGCCGGCGGGGAATAGTCGTCGTAGAGGACGTTCCACAGACCGAACAGTCGGACCTCGCGAGCGCCCGGAGAGGTCGGATCCGACAGAGAGATGGCGAGCCAGAGCATGAGACCTGCCATCGCCGCCAGCCCCACCACGCCGATGCCGACGATCCGGCCCATCGAGAAGCGTTCCCTGCTCATCTGTCCTCCATGTCGACTCCGACGGCCGAATCCACGAGGTGCGTGGAGAGGAACTCGTCGAGGGGAAGCGACATCCCGATGTGGGAGCCCTGTGCGTACGTGATCCCCGCGAGTCGGGCAGCGGAGAGAATCCGCTCGTCGGAGACGAATTCGGCCACTGTGCGCATGCCCTGCCCCTCGGCGAGGTCGACGATGGACCTCACTATGCCGCTGTCGATGTCGCCGTCGGCCATGTTCTCCACGAACTCACCCGCGATCTTCACGATGTCGACCTCCAGTTGCCTCAGGTAGCGGTACGGCTCGCACCCCGCGCCGAAGTCGTCGAGGGCGAGGCTCACCCCGTGCTCACGCATGGTCCGTCGGAAACTGCGCGCGGACTCGATGTCCGTGATCGGTGCCGTCTCCGTCACCTCGAGCACGAGCGAGCCGAACGGCACTCGGTGGACCTCGAGCTCGGACACGATGACGCGCGCGACCTCGTCCGACCCGAGCGACTGCGCCGAGATGTTGAGCGAGAGGCGGAATCCGGGCCTGGCACGCTGCAGTTGCGGCAGCAACCGGATCCCCCGCCGCAGGACCCGCGAATCGAGTTCCGGTCCGAGACCCGCTCGCTCCACCGCCGCCACGAACTCGCCGGTCGACATCTCCTGCGCAGAACCCGCGTCACGGACGAGCCCCTCGGCGAGCACCACCCGTCCGGTCGCCAGTTCGACGATCGGCTGCAGCTCGAGAGTCAACGCGTCCGATCTGAGAATGCGCTCGACACGGTCTCGGGGGACGACCGGCGGGACCGGACCGGCGCTCCCCCCCCCGGCGCCGGGCGCGACAAAGCAATCCCCCCCCGGACGCTTGGCGTCGTAGAGCAACGCGTCCGCGCGGAGCAGCACGTCGGTGGCGCGGTAGCGGGCGTCGGCGAACAGTGCGACGCCGATGCTCGCGGTGACCCGACTCAGGGCATCGGGGCGGTCACGGAACCGCCGGCGCACAGCGTCGACGATCCCGCCGGCGACCGCGATCGCGATCGATTTGTCGGCGCTTGGAAGGACAATGGCGAACTCGTCGCCGCCGAGTCGGGCGACGACATCCGTCGAGCGGACGGACGCCGTCAGCAACTGCGCGAACTCGACCAGGAGCTCGTCGCCAACATGGTGTCCGAGCAGGTCGTTCACCGACTTGAAATCGTCGAGGTCGATGAGGAGTAGCGCCCCGGCCCCCGACTCGGATGCGCTGCGCTCGAGGATCGACTCGAACTCCCGATCGAACCGACGGCGGTTGATCAGTCCGGTGGTCGCGTCGTGGTCGGCGAGGTGGGAGACCAGGTCGTGAAGCTCCTGCCTCTCGGTCACGTCGACCGCGTTGACGAGCAGTTGCGGGGACGACTCGTCCCCTCGGGTCATGGTGCGGAGCGAGAGCGCGACCATGACGCTCCGCCCGTCCGCGGCGCCGAGGGAGCGATCGGCGCGGACGAGCGTCCCTGGTTCGCCCAGGGCCAGGCCGATTTCCTCGTGCAGGTCCCCGTCGACGCAGAACTCGTCCAGGCGACGCCCCGGAAGTCGGTCCTCCGGGACACCCACCAAGTCGCCGAATGCGCGGTTGGCCTGCAGGATCCTGCCGTCGGTGCCGAGGGTCGCGACGCCTTGCGGCGCGTCATCGAACAGGTCCTGGGCCTCGTCGCGGGCGCGCTGGAGTTCCCGCACCAACCGGTGACCTTCGGTGAGGTCGTGGTACAGGAGGAGCGCCTGATCGGGTTCGGCTCCTCCCGGTCCGTAGAGCGGCGACGCGCTCACCGAATAGGTCCGGCGGTCGCCGCTCGGGGCACCAGGGGACGGATCGGCGAGCTCTACGATCATCGCTCGCACGGATCCGCCCCCGAGCGCCTGTGCGATGGGGCTCAACGTCCCGGGCAGACCCACGTCATAGACCTCGCGGATCGGACGGGACGCGTACCCGCCGCCCGGATTCGCGACCACCACGTCGTATCCCGCCGAGTTGACCGGCATCGCTCGACCTTCACGATCGACGGTGACCACCGCGTCCGGGATCGTCATGGTCAATGCGCTCAGCTCCGCGTTGATCGACGATCGTTGCTGCACGGTCGTCGACACGACGAGAGTCAGTAGGACCGTCAGGATGATGAAGATCTGGATCGCCAACGCCTGTTGGACAGGGGTCTCAGGGGCGGCGAAGGGACCCGCACCGATCCAGTGCGCGAGGATCGCCGCGGTGACCGTGGTGAAGACCGCGTGCACCGCCGCAGACGACACCGGCAGCCTCGTGGCGCTCCAGAACAACGGAAGCGAGGCGAGGTAGGCGATCGGCAGCTCCTGGCCGGGCCCGAAGATCAGCGCGAGCAACACCGACGTCGCGGCGAGCGCGATCGCCGTGTGACGCAACGCCGTGGCGTCCACATCCCGCCGCCCCCACGACGCGATCGCGAGCCCGGGTCCGGCCACGACCATGACGCCCGCGAGATCGCGCAGGACGAGACTCATGTAGAGGGACATCGAGACGGCGTCGCCGTCGAGTGCGAACCACACCATGCTGACGCACTTGGCCAACGGGAGGGTGATGAGGCTCGCGATGAGCAGCCGATAGACGTCACCGGGTACCGCGATGCGGGCGAGCTTCTCGCGCCCCCTGACCGCGGGTAGCCACTCCTCCCTCTCCCGCACCCGCTCGAGCGCCTCCATGACGGGCCGGATCGCGGGTCCTGAGAGGACGTAGGCCACCCCCAGCAGCCAGACCGTCTCGATAGAACGGCCGTTGACGAGGAGCATGTACGAGGTGGGAACGGCGAAGACGAACGCGCACACCAGCAGGAACGACCGCCGACTCCGACACGTCAATGCCCACCACACCGCGACGCCGGCGGACGGCCAGACCAGCGAGACGGCCGTCCCCGGATTCACGAACTTCACCGTCGCCACCGCGACGACGAGGTAGGCGAGCGCGAAGAGACCATGCCGCAGCAGAGGCCGATCCGCGAGTGGACTACGTCCGGCCGACGCGCCTCCGGCGACGCGGGGCGGACCACCGGTCGGATTTATATAGAAAGCCTAATCGACCATCCGGTCGCGGCCGTCCGGGGCAGCCCCGGTCGTGCCCCACAGCGCCGCCGGTGCTTGTCGCCGCCACGTGCTCACCGCCCGACCCGTGCCGTCAGGTCACCCGCGAGCGCCGTCAGTCGCCGACCGGTTGCAGCTCGGGCGCGACGTCGTCGGCGTCGTCGTCCTCGCGGCGCGCCGGCGGGGTCGCCGGCAGGCCCACGGTCGCGACCAGGCCGACGAGCAGCGCGAATGCCGCACCGAAGGTCGTGACCCGGGCCGCGGTGACCATGGCATCCTCTGCCGCCGTCTGCACCTCCTGGCTCAAGCCGGGCATCGATGACAGTCCCGGGATCGCGGCGCCCGCGGACCCCTTCACCACCGAGACGGTCTGCTCCTGCGCCTGCGGGCTGAGTCCGGCGATCCCCTCGAGATTCGACGACGCCGCGTTGGCGAGCGTCGTCACCAGGACCGTGCCGAGGACGGCCACGCCCAGCGCTGCGCCGAGTTGGCGGACCGTGCTCTGCAGCCCGGAGGCCTGCCCGCTCTGCGCGACCGGAACGTCGACCATGATCACGTTGGTGAGCTGGGCGGTGGCGAGCCCGACGCCCACGCCGTAGAGGAAGAGCCACGCCGCGAGCACCCAGGCGTTCGCGGTGGCCGAGATGCTCAGCGCCAGACCCGCCACCGCGGTGACCTCGAGCAGCAGCCCGATCCGCACGATGCTGCGCCCGCCCATCCGTCCGGCGAGCTGGGCGGTGCCACCGGAGATGAGGAAGGTGCCGATTGCGAGCGCGAGGATCAGCAGCCCGGTGTTGAGCGCGGTGAATCCCAGAACGCTCTGCACGTAGAGCGGCAGGGCGAACAGCATGCCGAACTCGCCCAGCGAGACGATGAGCGCGGCGATCGATCCGTAGCGCAGGCTCCGGATGCGCAGCAGCCCGAGATCCAGCAGCACCGGCCTCCCGGCGCGGGCACGGCTGAGTTCGACCACGACGAAGGCCACCATGGACAGGATTCCGATGGCGAACGCGAACGGCACCGGCGAGAGGGCGTAGGGCCAGGTCCACCCGCCGATCGACGGCGCCGTGTCGACGTTCCACCATCCGTAGCGCTGCCCCTCGATCAGGCCGAACACCAGTGCCGACAGACCGACCACCGACAAGGCGATCCCGGCGACGTCGACGCCACGCTCGGCGTGCGGGTCTCTGGTCTCGGGGACCCAGAGGATCGTGCCGACCACGATGAGGATGCCGATCGGCAGGTTGATGAGGAAGGCCCAGTGCCAGCTGACGTATGTGGCGAGCCATCCACCCACGAGCGGGCCGACCGCCGCCATGCCGCCGATCGTCGAACCCCAGATCGCAAAGGCGATCCCTCGCTCGCGGCCGGTGAACATCGCGTTCACGGTCGAGAGCGTGGAAGGCAGGATCATCGCGCCGCCGACACCCTGGAGAAGGCGACCCAGCAGGAGAACCGCGCCGCTGGGGGCGGATGCGGCAATGAGGCTCGCGAGCACGAAGATCGTGATGCCGATGAGCAGGAACCGCCGCCGGCCGAACAGGTCGCCCATGCGACCCACCGTGATCAGCAGCGCCGCAAACACGAGCGCGTAGATCGAGTTCGCCCACTCGGCCTCCGACACGTTCAGCGAGAGGTCCTGGATGAGCACCGGCAGGATGACGTTCACCACGGTGGCATCCATGATGATGATCGACACGGCCAGCGACACCGTCGCCATCGCGTACCAACGCTTGGGATTGGGGGAAGTCTGCGGTTCGCCCACGGGGTTTCTTCGTTCTCGAAGGCTGGTCACTCGGCGCCAGAAGATGCTGACGCGATGTCAGCATACTCCCGGGTCGCCGGTGCCTTGCCAAGAGCCGTGAGGTTCCGGGGCGATCGTCGCGCCACTACACGTTGAAGCGGAACTCCACCAC
>NZ_CALMYY010000037.1 GCF_937873725.1 uncultured Dietzia sp. | reverse complement strand
GGGGGGGGGGGGCCGCGGGCCCCCCGGCGGCCGCGGGGGGGGCCGCCGGGGGCGCGGGGTGGCGCGCCCGCCCCGGTCCCCCCCCCCCCCGCCCCCGCCCCCGCCGCGCCCGCCGCGCCCGCGGCGGCCACGGCGGTGGTCGGCTGGACCGACACGATCCCGTCGGGGACGGTCGCGGTGACGGTGAGGAGTTCGGTGCTCCACTGCATGCCGATGACGTTGCGCAGGGTCCGGGAGGTGTCGGCGGTGGGGAAGTCGGGGCCGAGGTCCCGCGGCATGAGCGTCACCGAGTCGCCGACCCGGACGACCTTGCCCAGCAGCGCGGATCGCAGCACGCGCTCGGCCACCCCCCGGCCCGCGGGCGGCAGCCCCTGGACCTCGATGGACTGGGCCCCCGTGACCTGCGCGGCGCGCACGGTCACCCGCGCGTCCTCGCCCAGGCCGCAGTTGGCCGCCACGACCTCGTCCACGACCAGCACCCCGCTGGGCGCGCCCGGCGCGGCCGCCGCGACCACCGCGGCGGTGGTGCGGGCCCCCACGATCTCGATCGCGTCCCACTCGCGCATCCCCAGCGCCAGGATCACCTCGGGGTGCGCGCGGACGATCCCCCGGCGGGAGTCGGCCGCGGACGCCGACAGTCGGAGGGTCAGGTCCAGATCCGGGCGGGGGTTCACGGCTGCGAGCCTATCGGCGCGCGGCGTCCCCGGGCGGGGGTGCCGCGCTACAGGGCGCCGCGCACGGCGTTCCAGGCCACCGGAATCTGTCGGGAGTAGTACGACCAGTTGTGCATGCCGGTGGGCAGGTGGTCGACCCGCGCCGTGATCCCCAGCTCGCGGAGGCGGCGATCCGCCGCCCACGTGCACTGGCCGGTGGCCTGCTCGAGCGCCATGCCGGCCACGAAGTTGGCGGCGTCGCCGTTGTAGGCCGCCCAGTCGCCGGGGTTGGCCACGCCGGTGCCGGACGAGAGGTAGACCGCCTTGCCGCGCAACGTCTCGGCGCCGGCCAAGGCGTCGTGCGCGGCCCACTGCGCGTTGCCGGGCTCGCCCCACATGTTGGTGAGGGTGGCTCCCCGGCTCTCCACCGTGTAGCGGGTGAGGATCTGGCCGAGCGCGTCGGTGGAGTAGCACCCCGAGACGCCGAACACGGCCCGGTAGAGCTCCGGGTGGCGGGTCGCCAGGGAGAGCGCGGCGCCCGCGCCCATCGAGATGCCACCGATCCCGCGGCTGGTGCTGGTGCTCACCTGCGGCTCGACCAGCCGGGGCAGGTCCCGGGTGATGAAGGACTCCCACCTGCTGATGCCCAGCACGGGGTCCTGCGCGTCCCAGTCGGCCCACATGGAGCCCTGGCCACCGGTCGGGATGACGAGGTTGACGTTCTGGTCGGCGAATTGCTCCGCGGCGCCCCACTGCATGAAGCCGCTGGGCAACTCGGAGCCGACGCCGTCGAGGAGGTAGAGGAACGGCGCATCGGGTCTGGTGGCCCGGTACACCTCGACGGTGATCCCGCGCTTCATGTCGGCCGAGTCGATGAGCCACCGCTCGTAGCGGCCGTCGATCGTCTTGCCCACCACCCTGGTCTCGGTGATGCCGGGGTTGGGTTGCGGTGCCGGCGGCGGGGAGCCGGCGAACATGTTGGGGGAGAAGCCGAGCCGGTTGGCCACGCCCATCATCGACGAGCCGGAGGAGCCCGGCAGGTTGCCGAGGTAGAGCAGCTGGCTCAGGCTCTCGGGGGTGATCGAGTCGAGCGCGGCGTTGCCGATCTGCTCGGGGCTGATCACCGCCGGAAGTTCCTGGGCCCGGGCCGAGGCGGGGCTCAGGCCCACGGCCAGGGCGACGGCGGTGGCGGCGGCCAGCGCGGCCCTGCTCGCGCGGCGGGCACGGCCCGGGCGGGGCGTCCGGGCCGCTGCGGGGACGGACATGGCGGACATGGCGGACATGGCGACTCCAGATTCCGGCAGCCGACCCTCCTCGGCCGCCACTGACCTCAGTATCGCGCCCGCGCGTCACGCTGTTACCGCTGGTGGGGGGCGGGCGTCAGCGATAGCGCTGCAGGAATGCCGCCTCGGCCAGCGCGATCCGCTCGATCTCGCGCGGGTCCACGGACTCGTCGGGGGAGTGGATCGCGGCCGCCGGGTCCTCGACCCCGAACAGTGCGATGCTCGCGCCCGGATGGGCCTCGCGCAGCGCCGTGCACAGGGGGATGGACCCGCCGGAGCCGACCTCGGCCACCTCCCGCGCGCCGTACGCCTTGGCCAGGCACTCCGAGAGCAGCCCGTGCACCGGGTCGGACCCGCCGGCCGGGACGGAGCTGAACGGGTGGCCGACGGTCTCCTTCTCCACCGACACCCGCGCGTTCCAGGGCCGGCGCCTCTGGACGTGCGCCGCGAGCAGGTCCTGCGCCTCGAGCGGGTCCATCCCGGGCGGCACGCGCAGGTTGACCAGCGCGCGGGCCCGCGGCTGGACGGCGGCGATCGCGCCCTCGACCGGCGGGCAGTCGATGCCCAGCACGGTCACCGCCGGGCGCGCCCAGACGAGGTCGGCGACGGGGGCCGCCGAGGAGGGCTCGACGCCGTCGAGGATCCCGGCGTCGGCGCGGAACGCCTCCTCGGCGTACGGCCGGCCGGTCCACTCGCCGCCGAAGTCCAGGCCGTCGACGGTGGTCGCCCCGGTCTCGGGGTCGCGCAGCGAGGCGAGGATGGAGATGAGCGCGGCCAGGGCGTCCGGCGCCGCGCCCCCGAACTGGCCGGAGTGAACCCCGGCGGAGAGGGTGTCGACCACGACGACGAGGTTCGCGATCCCCCGCAGGCTGGTCGTGAGCGTGGGAACGCCGGCCGAGACGTTCCCCGAGTCCACGATGAGGATCGCGTCCGCCGCCACCAGGTCGGGCCGCGAGGCCACGAGATCGTCCAACCCCCCACCGCCGGTCTCCTCGGAGCCCTCCACCACCAGCCTGATCCCCAGGCCGTCCAGCGGGTCCGCCCCGCGGGGGTCCGCCTCGTCGTCGTCGCCCCCCGGGGTGTCCGGCGCCGACCCCCCCAGGGCGGCCAGGGCGCGCAGCGCGGTGAGGTGGACGACCAGGTTCCCCTTGCAGTCCGCGGCGCCGCGGCCGTACCACCGCCCGTCGCGCTCGGTCAGCTCCCACGGCGGGGTGGTCCACTCGGCGGGGTCTCCCGAGGGCTGCACGTCGTAGTGGCTGTACAGGAGCACGGTGGGGCGGCCCGGCGCGGCGGGCCGGTGGGCGAACACGGCGTGCGAGCCGTCGGAGGTCTCGACCACCTCGACGGAGTCCGGCCCGAGGCCGGGGACGGGGAGCCCGGCGAGGAGGGTGCGCACCAGGTCGCGGGCCTGGGCGCACGCCTCGGGGTGGGCGCCGTGGACGGAGGGCAGGGCCACCAGGTCGGCGAGGTCGGCGCGCGCGCGGCCCAGTTGCCCGGCCACCGCCTCGGCGAGGTCCGCGAGGTCGGGATGCGGGGCGGGGAACGGGGACGCAGCGGTGTCGGCCATGTCGACAGAATAGTCGTGAGCTCGGACACACCCCGGAGATGAACGGAAGATGAACGCCGGGTGTCGTATCATTGTCACCATGAGCCTTGTGATTGTTGTCACCCCCGCCGATGCGGCCCTGAGCGGCGCGGCCCACCTCGACGATCTCCCCGAGCACGTCCGGGACGACCTGGAGGCGCTCCGGGACGAGGTCCGGGAGCGGTTCCCCGCCGCGGACGCGGTGGGCGAGACCGGGGCGCTGACCCGGCGGCCGGAGATCGAGGGCGTCGGCGTGGTCATCCACCCGGGGGTCATCACCCGCCCGCTGGTCGTCAACGCCGTGATGCGGCTGGCCGCGCCCCGGCAGCTCCTGGTCGCGTGCCCGGAACTGGGATTGGTCGCCGACCCGCGCGAGCGCATCGACGTCGACGTCCACCGCCGACCCACCACGGCGGGAGCGGACATCGGCGACCACGAGGTCCGTGGCCGTCCCCACGGGACGCTGCCGTGGATCACCCACGAGTTGCTGCGCCAGCTCGTGCACCGGCTCGAGGTGGACGGCGACCGGCTGGAGCTGGAGGTCGACGACGACCGGTGGTTCCGCTACGAGCGGGCCGGCGGGGAACTCCTGGTGCAGGTCGCCGACGGGCCGGGGGTGCCGGTTCTCGAGCGGACTGTGGCGGCCGACCGGGCGGACCGGGCGGCGGAGTCCGGCTGGGAGTGGGCGCGCGGCACCGGGGGCTGGGCGGAGGCGCTCGAGGGCGCCGCCGAGGGTGACGGGGCCAGCGCGGCCTGAGGACGCGCGCGCCGGGTCAGACCGAGTTGTCGTACCGCAGCGACGCCACCACCGCGTCGATCGTGGACACGGGCTGGGCGCCCGGTTCGCCCTCGTCGCTCATCAGCACGAACACGATCGAGGCGGGGGAGCCGTCCGCGGCCCGGGTGGACACCGCGATCGTGTCGAAGCGGATGATCGGCGGCGTGCACGCATCCCGCGGTGGCCGCACCTGACCCCGCAGCGAGACGTGCCAGGCGGGCACCCCCGAGACGCCGATGCTCCGCGCCTCGGGGACGGGGACGTCCGCGCCGCCGCGGGTGAACCGGCGGTCGATCGAGTCCGCCATCGCGCGGGACGCGGACTCCGCCTGCTCGCGGGCGTCGCCGGGGAGCTGTGAACTGATGCCGACCAGCGTGCGGAACGACAGGCCGTTGGACTCGCAGTACCCCCGGTCGGCGATCGCGTTGGCCGTGGTGACGTACCCCGATCCCCAGTCCGATCCGGCGTCCCGGCCGCCGTCGGGTCCCGAACCGTCCCCGGCGGGCGGGCCGTAGGGGTCGCCGATCTCCCACCCCGGCGGCACCGAGTAGACGAGCCCCGTCGGGCTCCGCACGTCCTGCCAGTCGCCCGGCGGCGGTCCGGCGGCCAGGGTGGGGCCGGGTTCCTCGCGCTCGGGTTGCCCGGGACGGTCCGGGGTCGACGACCACAGGAAGCAGCCGGACAGCGTCGCCGCGAGCGAGCCGGCGAGGAGCGCGGCGAGCCCGGATCGGCTCGACGCGCCACCGGCGCCGGCCACCGCCGTCAGCCCCGCTCGGCGAGGGCCTTGATGCGCTGCAGCGAGGTGGACACGCCCCGGTCCAGCTCGGTCGTGAACGACTTCTGCCCGCCGAACACCGTGTCGGTGAGGAAGCGGGAGACGAAGGTCAGGCCGGCGGGGACCTCGCGGCGCTCCGTCAGGCGGGTCCCGCCGCCCGCGGTGGGCTCGAGCTCGAACACCCACACCGTGGTGTTCTCGGAGATGCGGTTGGCGAACCGGCGGCCCGGCTCGAACCCCACGACACGGCTGGTGGTGGGCCAGAGGATCGGGCCCCTCCTGTTGATGTTGAGCGCGCGGGTGCCGGCGGTGGTGCGGCCGCCCAGGGGGATGACCTTGACCGCCTGGCTGCTCCACTGCGGGGCGTTGCGCACCTCGGAGACGATCTCCCAGACCCGCGCCGGCGGCGCGTCGATCTCGATGGAGCTCTCGATGGCGCCGACGGGCGCGGAGTCGGTGGTCATGGTGGCCTTCCGGGAGGGTGTGCGTGATGGCGTCTCGATGGTAGGGGACGGGTTCCGACGGTGCGGGCCGTTCGCCCGTCGCGAACACGGGCCGCACCCTTTGCACTCGCGGGGGGCGAGTGCTAGAAAAGCGGTTGGCACTCGGTTACCCTGAGTGCCAGTACGAACCCTGAACTGAGGTCGCAAGGTGAGGCGTGGATCTGACACGGTCCACTCCGTCCGTCGCGGGCGCCGACGCCGACCACATACGTGTCACCCCACACCCGGAGGATGATTCACCCAATGGCAAAGATGATCGCGTTCGACGAAGAAGCCCGTCGCGGCCTGGAGAGCGGTCTCAACCAGCTCGCCGACGCCGTCAAGGTCACGCTCGGCCCCAAGGGCCGCAACGTCGTCCTGGAGAAGAAGTGGGGCGCCCCCACGATCACCA
The DNA here is from genome assembly GCF_937873725.1 of uncultured Dietzia sp. Classification (GTDB taxonomy): domain Bacteria; phylum Actinomycetota; class Actinomycetes; order Mycobacteriales; family Mycobacteriaceae; genus Dietzia. Next base: position 4,765 of record NZ_CALMYY010000037.1, on the reverse strand, counting down.
ACGACGGTGTCTCCATCGCCAAGGAGATCGAGCTCGAGGACCCGTACGAGAAGATCGGTGCCGAGCTCGTCAAGGAGGTCGCCAAGAAGACGGACGACGTCGCGGGCGACGGCACCACCACCGCCACCGTGCTGGCCCAGGCGCTCGTGCGCGAGGGTCTGCGCAACGTCGCCGCCGGCGCCAACCCGATGGGGATCAAGCGCGGGATCGAGAAGGCCGTCGCGGCCGTCACCGCGCACCTGATCGCCTCCGCCACGGAGATCGAGACCAAGGAGCAGATCGCTGCGACCGCGGGCATCTCCGCCGGTGACCCGGCCATCGGCGAGCTCATCGCCCAGGCCATGGACAAGGTCGGCAAGGAGGGCGTGATCACGGTCGAGGAGTCGCAGACCTTCGGCCTGGACCTCGAGCTCACCGAGGGCATGCGCTTCGACAAGGGCTACATCTCGCAGTACTTCATGACGGATCCGGAGCGCCAGGAGGCGGTCATGGAGGATCCGTACGTCCTGCTGGTCTCGGGCAAGGTCTCCACCGTCAAGGACCTCCTCCCGCTGCTGGAGAAGGTCATCGGCGAGGGCAAGTCCCTGCTGATCCTGGCCGAGGACGTCGAGGGCGAGGCCCTGTCCACGCTCGTCGTCAACAAGATCCGCGGCACCTTCAAGTCCGTCGCCGTCAAGGCCCCGGGCTTCGGTGACCGCCGCAAGGCCATGCTGCAGGACATCGCGATCCTCACCGGTGGCCAGGTCATCTCCGAGGAGGTCGGCCTCTCCCTGGAGACCGCCGACATCTCCATGCTGGGCAAGGCCCGCAAGGTCGTCGTGACCAAGGACGAGACCACCATCGTCGAGGGCGCGGGCGACCAGGGTCAGATCGAGGGACGGGTCAACCAGATCCGCGCCGAGATCGAGAACTCCGACTCGGACTACGACCGCGAGAAGCTCCAGGAGCGTCTGGCCAAGCTCGCCGGCGGCGTCGCTGTGATCAAGGCGGGTGCCGCCACCGAGGTCGAGCTCAAGGAGCGCAAGCACCGCATCGAGGACGCGGTCCGCAACGCCAAGGCCGCCGTCGAGGAGGGCATCGTCGCGGGCGGCGGTGTCGCCCTGGTCAAGTCCGAGGCCGCCATCGACGCCCTCTCCCTCGAGGGCGAGGAGGCCACCGGCGCGAAGATCGTGAAGTTCGCGCTGAGCGCCCCGCTCAAGCAGATCGCCCACAACGCCGGCCTCGAGCCGGGCGTCGTGGCGGAGAAGGTCCGCAACCTCCCGGGTGCCGAGGGCCTCAACGCCGCCACCGGCGAATACGAGGATCTCCTGGTGGCCGGGATCAACGACCCGGTCAAGGTGACCCGGTCGGCGCTGCAGAACGCCGCGTCGATCGCCGCGCTGTTCCTCACCACCGAGGCCGTCGTGGCCGACAAGCCCGAGCCCGCCGGACCGGCGATGCCGGGTGGCGACGAGATGGGTGGCATGGGCTTCTGATGTAGCCCACCCCAGCACGCGGCCGTGGCCCGCACCGGAGATCCGGTGCGGGCCACGGCCTTTGTCGGGCTCTCCTGGGGCATCGGGTCGCGTAACACGATCGTCACGTGCGTCGTCCCGCGTAAAACGTCTGTGACCTGCGGTTAAGGAACGGTTTCGTCTCTGGTGGCTGCTGAACGGCCGCCCTAGTGTCTGTGTCAGGCGCCCCGGAGGGCGCCGGAACACACTGAGAACGGAGACCCCCATGCCCAACTTCGGTCAACTGTCCGACCTCTTCGGCGGAATCACCGACATCCTCGGCGCCGTCGTCTTCTTCACCGGGTCCCTGGGTGGCGAGGGCGGGGTCAATGACTTCATCGGCGCGATCACGAGCATCAGCGCCGACTAGCGGTCACGACCCACCCACCACACACCAGAACACCTCTAGGAGCAGACGATGACTTTCCCCGAGTTCGGATCCCTTGCCGGCGTCAGTGGCGCACTGGGCTTTCTCAACGACTTCCTCGGCGCGTTCGGAGACATGTTCTCCGGCCTGGCGTACTTCACCGGAGGTGACTTCCAGGAGGCGCTGACAGGAGGCTTCCTGCAGTGACACGAGCCCCGTCCGGGTAGGCGACTGCCCCTGACGGTTCCGAATGCGGCCCGCGCGAATCTCCCTCGCGCGGGCCGCTTCGTCGTCTCCGGAGGGGTGCGCGCCGGGGTGAAACCAGCGCCCACGGTGATCCCCGAGGGTGAACAGGGGGTGACGTCGGAACGGTGCTCACCAGCGGCATACGTCCTCCGGGTGACGTATGAAGGAATTTCTCTGAAAGCCGCCCGATTAATGAGTCTTCTTAAGCCTTGGTGGGTTACAGTGACCCAGGACACGGGCCCAGAGTAGGTGCCTGGCCAGCGTCAAGAGGCGAACCTGAGACGCGCGTCACGATTGACATCAGCGCGACTTAGGTTAACCTTACCGAGGGCCCCACGAGTCGGGGCGACATCACAGCAAAGGGAGAAACACATGCCTGACTTTGGAGCGATTGCCGGACTTCTCGGCAACGTGAAGAGCATCTTCGACTTCGTCGCCGGGACCACCGGGTCGCTGTCGGGCTTCAACAAGCCCGAGACGGGGCCGGCCGCGCTCTTCGAGACCCTCTTCAGCGGGTCCGCCGGAGAGGCTGCCTGATAGTCCCCTGCGGCGAGCGCCTGTCAAGTGCGCATCGCTCGTCGGCTGTGCGGGTCCCCGCACGCAGTCTGCCGCAACTGGTCGGCGGACGCCCCCTCGTCAAGGTCAATGCGCGAGTTCCCGCGCGGCGGAACATTCACAAAGGAGATCATCATGGGTTCGACTGAACTGGGCGCGATTGCTGGCCTGAGCAAGCTCGGCGGCGACTTCGTCGGCGCGCTGGCGGCCGGCGCGAAGGCTGCCGCCTACTTCATCGGCGGCGGCTTCGCTGCCGACATGGCCACCGGCTTCATGAAGTAAGTAGCCACGCGGAAAGCGCGGTCGTCGAGGGCGTCGGAGTGACTCCGGCGCCCTCGATGCGTGTGCGGACGTCGAGACGGCTGCGACGACGCGGCCGGTCTCGCAGACGTTTCGCGGGTGGGAAAATGCTCATAGTCGTAACGCGGGCCCGGTCACCGTCGATAATGTTGACGTGAGCCGCACCGGCCGGCTCCGCGGTTTCCCTCGGTACACCTGACTGTGGGAGCCTCGGAGCGTGCCCCGCGGATACAATACGCACGACCTGCGGACGCAAGTGGTACTACTGTGTCTAGTGGGACTTGTGTGACTACTGGGAATCGGGTTAGCGTTCCCACAAGAATGCCCGGGTCCGTCTGTGAACAACGAGAATGTAAGGCGTCGAAATATGCGTTCAGTGAAGCGGTTCGGCACGAAGGTCGCCGTCGCGGCCGTTGCTGCGGCCATGGTCCCCGTCGTCGCCACGGGCACGGCCCAGGCCCAGGGCGGCGGCACCATCCAGTACAACAAGGCCAACGCCTCGCAGAAGGTCCGCGAGACCACTCTCACCGACGGTCGCATGATCGTCTCGGTGTGGTCGGACAAGATGCAGATGGAGGTCCCGAACATCGTGCAGCGCCCGGCTGACGGCAACGCCAAGGCCCCGGTGCTCTACCTGATCAACGGCGCGGGTGGTGGCGAGGACTCCGCCACCTGGCAGGCGCAGTCGGACGTGAAGAACTTCATGGCCAACAAGAACGCCTGGACCGTCACGCCCATCGGAGGCGCCTTCTCGTACTACACCGACTGGCAGCGGCACGACCCCAACGTCCAGACCCGCTTCGCCCGCGAGACCACCCGCCCGATGGCGTTCGAGTCCTACCTCGCCAACGAGCTCCCCGACCTGTTCGAGTCGGCCTACGGCGGCAACACCGGAGGCGACCGCAAGCGTTCGCTCGCGGCCATCTCCATGACCGCCACGTCGGTGCTGACCATCGCCCAGAAGCACCCGGGCCGCTTCCAGGCCATCGGCTCCTACTCGGGTTGCGCCGAGACCTCGACGCCGATCGGCTACCAGTTCATCAACATCGTCACCGGGATGCGGGGCGGAGCCAACCTCGACAACATGTGGGGCCCGTTCCCGGGTACGCCCGAGACGGTGAACGGCTGGTTCGACAACGACCCGGTCTGGGGCGCCTGGCGCTTCGAGGAGCAGAAGAGGAACGGCACCCTGCCGGCCATGTTCATCTCCACCGGCAACGGTCTGCCCGGACCGTACGAGTCCCTGGAGAACTGGCGCCTGCGCAACAGCATCCCGGCGCTGGCCAACCAGGCGATCGTCGGTGGCATCATCGAGGCCGCCACCCAGTACTGCACGGCCAACCTCGCCCGCCGCTTCGGCGAGCTGCAGATCCCGGCCCAGTTCGACTTCGCGCCCAACGGCACGCACTCGTGGGGCTACTGGCAGGACGACCTCAAGCAGTCCTGGCCGATGATGGCCGCCGCGATGGGCGCCACCGAGCGCTGAGGCCGACCGGCACCGACGGACCCCGTCCCACCACCGACGGACCCCGTCCCACCACCTGCGTGGGGCGGGGTCCGTCGCCGTCGGGCGACGGTCCGGTGGGGGCCTCCGCCGAGCGGGGAGGGGCGTCCGGCATCCTGTACGCATGACCAAGACCGATGATCCGCGCCGGATCGAACTCCGCCACGCCGACGGCAGCACGAGCCCGCTGCTGCTCGTGGAGTCCGACCGGCGGGACGAGCGCCGGCCCGCGATCCCCGTCCTGCCCGGCATCGCCGGCGGCGCCCCCCACTCCCCCCCCCCGGCCCCCGCCCCCGCCCC
>NZ_CALMYY010000036.1 GCF_937873725.1 uncultured Dietzia sp. | reverse complement strand
TCGGTGATCGGCCTGGCCTGCGCCTGGTCGACCGCCCGGTCGCTCGCGCGCTCGGGCACGGCCGCGGAGGTGGTGATCCACGAGCCCGACGACTCCGGCCCCGACGGCGTCCCCACCTCGGGCGCGGCGTGGGTCGCGGGCGGCATGCTGGCCCCGTTCAGCGAGGCCTGGCCGGGGGAGGAGGCGGCGTTCGCGCTCGGCGTGGACTCGCTGCGGCGGTGGCCGGGGTTCCTGCGCGAGCTCGAGCCGCACCGGCCGCCCGGGCCGCCGATCCGCACCGCCGCGCACACCCACATGCTGGCCGTGGACGACGCCGACGCCCGCGATCTCGACATGGCCATGGCCTGGGCCGCCCGCCAGCCCGACCCCGGCTCGGGGTCCGCGCCCGGCATCACCGCCGCCGACCTGCGCCGCGTGACCCGCCGCGAGCTGCGCGCGGCCGAACCGTCCCTGGCCCGCGTCGCCCGCACCGCCTACCGCATGGACTCCGAGGGCGCCGTCGACAACCGCGTCCTGCTGGCCGCCCTCACCCGCGCCTGCCGGGCCGAGGGGGTGAGGTGGGAGCGGGGCCGTGTGGTCTCGCTCGACCACGTGGAGGCGGACCGCGTCGTCCTGGCCGCGGGCGCCGGGTCCGCCGACCTGTCGGGGTTGCCCATCCGCCCGGTCAAGGGCGAGGTCCTGCGCCTGCGCACCCGGCCGGGCTGCCAGGACCCGCCCGCCGGCGTGGTGCGGGCCCTCGTGCGGGGCCGGCCACTGTACCTGGTCCCGCGGGAGGGCGGGCTCGTCGTCGGCGCCACCCAGTACGAACACGGCGACGACCGTCAGGTCACCGTCGCCGGGGTACGGGACCTGCTCGCCGACGCCGAGACCGTGTTCCCCGGGGTCGGCGAGTACGAGCTGGCCGAGATCATCGCCGGCCTGCGCCCGATGTCCCCGGACAACCTGCCCTTCCTCGGCCCGGACCCCGCGGACCCGCGACTCGTCCACGCCACCGGCCACGGCCGCAACGGCATCGCCCTGACCCCGGTCACCGCCGCGGCCGTCGTCGCCCTGGTCCTGGGACTGCCCCCGCCCGCGGCCGCGCTGGCGGCGGCACCCGACCGGTTCGCCCGGGGATGAGGCCGCGCCGCGGCCCGACTACTGTGGGCACCATCACCAGGACGTCCGCAGGGAGGCCCCATGATCGTCACCGTGAACGGCGAGGACCGCACGCTCGCCGCCGGCGCGACCGTCCGCACGCTCGTCACCGCGCTCGACCTGCCCGACGAGGGCGTCGCGATCGCCGTCGACGGTGTGGTGGTCCCCAGCTCGGGCTGGGACGAGGCCCCGCTGAGCGCCGGCGCGGAGGTGGACGTCCTCACGGCGGTGCAGGGTGGCTGAGGGGTCGGGGGTGGCTGAGCCCGGCGCGGCGGGCCCCGGCCCCGCCGGCCCCGGCCCCGCCGGCCCCGGCGACCCCGGCCCCACCGCGGTGCTGGACTCGCCCCTGGTCATCGCCGGCGAGGAGCTCGGTTCGCGGCTGATCATGGGCACCGGCGGGGCCGGGAACCAGGAGGTCCTGCGGGAGGCGCTGATCGCCTCCGGCACCGCCCTCACCACCGTGTCGATCCGCAGGGTCGACCTGCGGCTGGGCTCCGACGGGCTCGGCCTGCTCGGCCTGCTCCGCGAGCTGGGGATCCGCCCGCTGCCCAACACCGCCGGCTGCCGCGGCGCCGCCGAGGCGGTCACGACCGCCCGGCTCGCCCGCGAGGCCCTGGGCACCAACTGGGTCAAGCTCGAGGTGATCGCCGACGAGCGCACGCTCCTGCCCGACGCGCTGGAGCTGGTGGAGGCCGCGGAGGACCTGGTCGATGACGGCTTTGTGGTCCTGCCCTACACCACCGACGACCCCGTCCTGGCCCGCCGGCTCGAGGACGTGGGCTGCGCGGCGGTGATGCCCCTGGGCGCGCCGATCGGCACGGGCCTGGGCATCTGCAACCCGCACAACCTGGAGATGATCGTCGCGCGCGCCGGGGTGCCGGTGATCTGCGACGCCGGGATCGGCACCGCCTCCGACGCCGCGCTGGCGATGGAGCTCGGCTGCGACGGCGTCCTGCTCGCCACCGCCGTGACCCGCGCGGAGAACCCGCCGCTCATGGCCGCCGCGATGCGCGAGGCGGTCCGCGCCGGGCACGCCGCCCGGGTGGCCGGGCGGATCCCCAAGCGGTTCTGGGCGCAGGCGTCCAGCCCGCCGGTCGACTAGGGACGCCCCGCCGGTCGACTAGGCCCGCGGTGCCGGGGCGGGGACCCTCCGCACGCCGACCCCGCCCATCAACGCCAGCCCCGTCACCCGCACCCTCGGCGCTCCCGGCGGGGCCTGGCGGACCGGCCTCGGGTCCGGCGCCCACTCGCCCGACTCCTCGGCGAATCCGCCCATGATGCCCAGTCCCTCCACCTCGAGGTGGATGTCGTCGGGGACCAGGATGTCGATCCCGCCCATGACGGCGAACGCGCGGATCGTGGTCTGGTGGGACTGCAGGGTCGCCTCACGGAGGTCGATCTCGATCCCGCCCATCAGCGCGACCGCGGTGTGATCGGCCGGCAGCGTCCACGCGCCCGCGCGCTCGCAGCCGCCCATGATCGCCAGCGACGTCGAAGGCCCGGTCCCGCCCGTCACCCGGCGGGCCGGCGGCTCGGCACGGTCCGGGGTCCCCAGCCCGGTCCCGGGTCCCGCGTCGCGGCGAGCCGGCGACAGGTCCCGGGTGAGCTCGCCCAGCTCGTCCCGGAACCGCGCCGCGTACGCCCGGGTGGTCCGCTCGTCGAACTCGGCAAGAGTGAGCCGACCCTCCGAGAACGCGTCCTGCAGTCGGCGGGCGGTCTCGTCGCGCTCGGCGTCCGATGCGCGCAGGGAGGGCACCGCGTCGGGCGTGCGGTCGGGGTCCGGGGTGCCGTCGTCCATGGATTCCAGGGTAGACCCGGTCGACCCCCGGTGGGATCCGAGCGGTCGGCGCACGACGCCGGCCCCCCGGCAGGCACACTGGGGGCCATGATCGAGGTACGCAACCTGACCAAACGCTTCGGCGGGTCCACCGCGGTGGACGACCTCAGCTTCACGGTCCGCCCCGGGGTGGTGACCGGGTTCCTCGGCCCGAACGGCGCCGGCAAGTCCACCACCATGCGGATGATCGTCGGCCTGGACACCCCCTCCTCCGGTGAGGCGCTGATCGACGGGCGGCCCTACCGGGCCCTGGAGAACCCCACGCACACGGTCGGCTGCCTGCTCGACGCGTCGTGGACGCACGCCAACCGGTCGGCGGGGGCGCACCTGCGGATGATCGCCGCGGCGGGCGGCCTCCCCGCCTCCCGCGTGGACGAGGTACTGGGCCTGGTCGGCCTCGCCGACGTCGCGGGCCGGAAGGTGGGCGGGTACTCGCTGGGCATGCGCCAGCGTCTGGGCCTGGCCACCGCCATGCTCGGCGACCCCCAGGTGCTCCTGTTCGACGAGCCCGTCAACGGCCTGGACCCCGAGGGCATCCTCTGGATCCGCCGGTTCATGCACGCGCGCGCAGCCGAGGGTCGGACGGTGCTCGTCTCGTCCCATCTGCTGTCGGAGATGTCCCAGACGGCGCAGGACCTCGTCGTCATCGGTCGGGGCAGGCTCCGCGCCCAGACCTCCGTCGAGGACTTCCTCTCCGCCGCCGTCTCCACGGTCGTCCTCCGGACGCCGCACGTCGACGAGTTCGCCGCCGCCGCGCGGGAGGAGGGCGTCGCCGCCACCTTCGACACACCGACGGGCCTGTTCACCATCGAGGGGCTGCGGGCCCCCCAGGTCGGGGACCTGGCCGCGAGCCTGGGCATCACCGTCCACGAACTGCACGAGAAGCGGGCGTCGCTCGAGGAGGCCTTCATGGCGCTCACCGACCAGGACGTCGAGTACCACGGTCAGGAGACCACCCGATGAACCTGCTGAAGTCCGAGTGGATCAAGGCGACCACCACCAGGAGCGTGTACTGGCTGTACGCCCTCGGGATCCTCCTCGCCCTGGGCCTGGCCGTGGTGATCGGCCAGTTCGAGCAGACCTCCACGGGGGACCCCATCATCGGGGAACCCGGCGGTGGGAGCGACCCGCTGTTCGCGATCATCGGTGTCAGCGTGTTCACGGTCACCCTGGTCTGGATCGCGGCGATCGTCGCCGTGACCGGGGAGTACCGCTTCCACACCATCAAGGCCACCTTCCTGGCGGCGCCGTCGCGCTGGCCGGCGGTGCTCGCCAAGACCGCGCTGTTCACGGCCATGTCGATGGTCGTGGTGGCCGCCGCCGTGGTCCTCTCCCTGCTGGTGGCCGGGGCGCTGTCGGGCAACGACGCCTGGACCCCGTTCTCGGGGGTCGGGCTGACGTACCTGGCCCGGTTCCCCGTCTACGCCGGGCTCGGCACCGTCGCCGTGATGGGGCTGGCGTACCTCATGCGCAACGCCGCCGGCACCATCTCGTTGTTCCTGGTGTGGACCCTGGCGCTGGAGGGCATGGTGTCCCTGATCCCGCGGGTGGGGCAGGACATCGCCGGCTGGATGCCGTTCGCCAACGGCGACTACTGGACGCAGGGCGAGACGGTCCGCGGCTACATCACGTGGGGTGAGTGGACCGCCCTGGCCTGGTTCGCCGCCGTGTGCGTGGCCCTGTGGGTCGTGGGCCTGGTCGTCACGCTGCGCCGGGACGCCTGACCCCCCGCTCGGCGAACTCCGCGCTCCGAGGCGGGTTCCCGTGTGGATTGATGCGGCGTTGTGCCGGGAGTGTCTGATCCGGCGGGTAGGCTCGGGAGAGGAACACGGTCGGCCCGAAGGAGTCCAGATGTCCGGCGAAGCGTCGCTCAAGTTGGTGCACAACACCGATAGAGACAGGTTCGAGTTGTGGGACAGCGACACCTTCATGGGGCTGGTCGGGTACGAGAAGGACGGAGACGTCCTGATCCTGCTCCACACCGTGATCGAGGAGCGGTTCGGACAGCAGGGGATCGCGCGTCTGCTGGTGAGCCTGGTACTGACACGGATGCGTCTGGACGACGTCAAGATCCGCCCGGTGTGCAGCTACGTCCGCCGCTTCCTCGTCCGTTTCCCGGAGTATCAACTGCTCGTCGCGGCCGACTGACTGCCCACGACCGCCGAGGAGGCGTCATGACCTACCCGCCGCAGGGAAACCCGTCCGGCTACTCCACCCCGCCCGAGTTCGGCGGGCAGGGGGCCTACGGAGCGCAATCCGGGTACCCGGGACAGGGGTACGCCGCGGACAGCGGGCCCGCCCGGCCCGGCCCACCGTCGAACGTCGGCTGGGCGGTGGCGGCGATCCTGTTCTTCTGGCCGCTCGCGTTCACCGCCATGACCCGCGCGCTGGACGTCTACCCGCTGTGGGCGGCCGGGCGGTACGCGGAGGCCGAGGCCGCGAGCGCGTCGGCCAAGAAGCTCGGCATGGTGTCACTGGGCATCATGCTGGGCCTGGTGATCGTGTACTTCGTCATGATCTTCGTGATGGTCGGGCTGGCCTCGTCCGGGTACAACTAGTTCCTCAGGCCAGGCCCAGGAGCGGCGCCTCGATCGCCGGGCAGGTATCCATCACCACGTCCAGCCCGGCGTCGGCGGCCCGCCGCGCCGCAGCCTCGTCGACCACGCCCAACTGGAGCCACACGGCCCTCGCGCCCCGGGCGATGGCGTCATCCACGACCGTGCCCGCGAGCCGCGAGTTGACAAAGACGTCCACGACGTCGATCTCGCCCGGGACCTCCGCGAGACTCGCATACCCCCGCTGACCGTGGACCGTCTCGGCCCTGGGATGGACCGGCACGATCTCGTGACCGAGGTCCCTCACGTAGGCCGCGACCCCGTACGCGGTACGCCCCTCGTTCGCGGACAGGCCCACCACGGCCCACCGCCCCTTCTCGGCGAGCAGGCGCCTCACGACGGCCGGATCATTCGTGTGACTCATACCCACTCCAAGGCGCGGCGCCCCCCGGACATTCCCGGGCGACCCTTCCCGGGCGACCCTTCCCGCGCGCGCCCTCCTCCGAGATCCGCTACGCCGCCGTGCGGTTCGCTACCCGATTCCGGGTAGCGAAGGATGCAGGGGAGTAGCGGATCCCGGATCGCGGATCGCGGATTCTGGGTTCCGGATCGCGGATGCGGGATTCGGGATGCCGGGAGGGGGCCGGTCAGTCCCCGACGGCGTCCCTGCCGCGCTTGACGATCTTCGGGTCCGGCTCGAACACCACCTGGTGGTCCTTCTCCGGGTAGTCGAACTGGTTGAGGAAGTAGCGCAACGCGTTGATGCGGGCCCGCTTCTTGTCGTTGGACTTGATGGTGATCCACGGCGCCCAGTCGGTGTCGGTGCGGCGGAACATCTCCTCCTTGGCGTCGGTGTACTTGTCCCACTTGTCCAGGGACTCCAGGTCCATCGGCGAGAGCTTCCACCGGCGCACCGGGTCCAGCTGGCGGATCGCGAACCGCGTCTTCTGCTCCTCCTGGGTCACGGAGAACCAGAACTTGGTCACCCCGATCCCCGAGTCCACCAGCATCTTCTCGAACATGGGCGCCTGCTCCATGAACGTGTCGTACTGCGTGTCCGTGCAGAACCCCATCACGCGCTCGACGCCGGCGCGGTTGTACCAGGAGCGGTCGAACATCACGAGCTCACCGCGGGTGGGCAGGTGGCTGACGTAGCGCTGGAAGTACCACTGGTACAGCTCGGTCTCGGTGGGCTTGATCAGCGCCACCACGCGGGCCTGGCGGACGTTGATGTACTCGGTGAACCGCTTGATCGTTCCGCCCTTGCCGGCGGCGTCGCGACCCTCGAACACGATCACGTGCCGGTGGCCCGACTCGGCCTGCCAGTTCTGGAACTTGAGCAGCTCGATCTGCAGCAGGTACTTCTCCACCTCGTACTGGTTGCGGTCCAGCCGCTCGTCGTACGGGTAGTTGTCGCGCCAGGTGTCCACCGCCCTGCCGTTGATGTCGATCAGGTCGGGATCCTCGCCCTGGTCGTCGCGGACGGTGAACCCCTCCGCGCGCAGCCGGTCGATGTAGTGGCGGAGCTGGAATGTGGACAATTGGGTCTCCTGGTGGTGGTGAAGTCCGGGCGGGGATGCTGTGCGGGAGGTGCTAGTCGAGGTCCACGACGACGGGGGCGTGGTCCGAGGCGCCCTTGCCCTTGCGTTCCTCGCGGTCGATGAAGGCCCCGGTGACGCGGGCCGCCAGTTCCGGCGAATGCAGCTGGAAGTCGATGCGCATGCCCTGCTTCTTGGGAAAGCGCAGCTGCGTGTAGTCCCAGTACGTGTAGACGCCCGGGCCGGGGGTGTACTCGCGCGTGACCTCGCGGAAGCCGGCGCCGTCGAACGCGGCGAACGCGCGGCGCTCCGGCTCGGACACGTGGGTCTTGCCCTCGAAGACCCCCATGTCCCACACGTCCTCGTCGTGGGGGGCCACGTTCCAGTCGCCCACCAGCGCGACCTGCGCGCCCGGGTCGGCGGCGAGCTCGGTGGCGGCGTGCTCGCGCAGCCGGGCCAACCACTCGAGCTTGTACGCGTAGTGGGGGTCCGAGACCTCACGGCCGTTGGGCACGTAGAGGCTGTACACGCGGACGCCGCCGCACACGGCGGAGAGGGCGCGGGCCTCCGGGTCCTGCGTGACCTCGGGGTCCTTGTGGAAGCCGGGCATGCCGTCGAACCCCAGCCGGACGTCCTCCAGCCCCACCCGCGACGCCACGGCCACGCCGTTCCACTGGCTCAACCCGTGGTGGGCGACCTCGTACCCGAGTTCGGCGAACGTCTCGTGCGGGAACTGCTCGTCCTTGCACTTGGTCTCCTGCATGGCCAGGACGTCGACGTCCGAACGCTCCAACCAGGCCGCGACGCGTTCCCGTCGAGCCCTGATCGAGTTGACGTTCCACGTGGCCAGGCGCATGTAATCAGTCTATTACCCGACGGTGAATCCCGTGCCGGGTGGGAGGAGTCAGACGACGACGAGGTGGCGCAGGGAATGGTGCGGCTGCAATCCGAGCTTCGCCCACAGGCCCCGACCGGCGGAGTTGTCCGCAAACACGTGGAGGTGACACTCCTCGGCCCCCAGGCCCCGACCCCAGTCGACGAGCGAGCCGGTGACCACCTCCGCCAGGCCGCGGCGGCGGTGGGCGTCCGCGGTCTGCACGCACGAGACCGCGATGCGGGGAGCCCCGTCGGGCCCGGCGGTGACGGCGCCGCGGGCGATCGCGGCGAGCTCGCCGCCATCCTCCAGGCGCGCGAACACCGCGTGCCCGCCGGGGCCGGGCTCGCCGTCGACCAGGCCCGCGGTGGCGAGCATCGCGGGCCGGACGCGGTCGGGGTCCAGGTCGGCGGTGGCGTGGTAGAGCCCCAGCCAGTCGTCGTCGGGGGAGTCGGCCAGCACGACGGACGGGCGGGCGTCGCCGCGCCCGTGCGCGGCGGCCTCGGACTCCACCCTGGCGAGCAGTTCGCCGCTGTCGGCCGTGCAGAGCAGCAGCTCCCGGTCGGCGTGGATCCGGGAGGGGGCCACCGGAACGCCGCCGAGGAGCATGCGATCGGACGAGACGAGCCGGTCCACGTCCACCAGCCGCAGCGGCAGGCCGCGGGCCGCGTACCACCCGCGGACGCCGTCGAGCTGCTCGCAGCTCGCCCACGGCAGCACCGGCACCGCCGAGTTCCCGCGGTAGGACCAGTCGTCGCCGGCCCGGCAGAACCAGCCGTCGACCACCTCGAACTCCGGTCCCGGCCACGCCAGCGCGCTCGCGTACTCGCGGGCGCGGACGTCGCGGGCCCGGACCGGTCGGGGGGGCAGCACCTTGAGCACGGCGATGCTCTCCTCGGGGATCCGCACCTCCTCGCCGGACTCCCGGCGCACGACCAGCTCCGGCTCGAGCTCCACCACGTGGCCGATGACGTCCGTGTAGAGGTGGGAGCTCTCCCCGGCCTCCAGGTGGCGACGCACCACCACGCGCATGCCCACCTCGGCCCGCCGGCCCGCGTTCCACCGGGACCGATCCGACAGGCCCTGGTCCCGCTCAGCCATGGAAGGTGGCGGCCTCGTCGTCGTCGGTCCCGTCGTGGTCGTCGTCGTCCTCGTCCTCGAACGGGTCGGGATCGGTCATCGGGTCCCAGCTCAGGCCGGGGACGCCCCAGCCCACGTCGCGGATGTGCCTCTTGGCGGCCTTGCGGTTCCGGCCGATCAGGTGGTCGGTGTAGAGGAAGCCGTCCAGGTGGCCGACCTCGTGCTGGAGGCAGCGCGCGAACAGGCCGTAGCCCTCGATCGACACCGGCTCGCCGTTCTCGTCGGTGCCCGTGACCCGGGCCCACCAGGCGCGGCCGCGCGGGAAGTTCACGCCGGGGACGGACAGGCAGCCCTCGAGGTCGTCCTCGGGGTCGGGCATGGTCTCCGGGATCTGGGAGGTCTCCAGGACCGGGTTGACCACGCACCCCCGCCGGGTGATCCAGCCGCCGCGGGCCTCGACGTCCTCGCGGGAGACGCCCTCGCCGTCCTCGGTGTCCAGGTCGGGGCAGTCGTAGACGAACACCCGCTTGCGGACGCCGATCTGGTTGGCGGCCAGCCCCACGCCGTTCGCGGCGTCCATCGTGTCGTACATGTCCCGCACGAGGTCGGCGAGCTCCGCCGGGGTCTCGGTGACGGGCTCGGTGGGGGCGTGGAGGGCGGGATCGCCGAGGATGACGATGGGACGGACGGCCATGGCAGATGATCCTAGTGCGCGCCTGGCAGGGTGTCGGAGGGGTGTGGTTCACTACGGGGGAATCACAACGATGTGATCCGGGTCAGGCACTGATCGTCGAGGAGGCGCGCGAATGGGGCGAACAGCCGCCGTGGCACGCGAGGTGCAGGCCCGCGACGGGGATCAGGGCATGGCCGAGCTGCACGCCGCCGATCCCGTCCTGTCCGAGAGGGACCGGGCGATGCTCGAGTTCGAGCGGCAGTGGTGGAAGTACGCCGGCTCCAAGGAGGAGGCGATCCGGCAACAGTTCGACGTGTCCGGCACCCGCTACTTCCAGATCCTCAACGACCTCATCGACCGGCCCGAGGCGCTGGCCGCGGACCCGTTGCTCGTCAAGCGCCTGCGCCGCATGCGCAGCAGCCGTCAGAAGGCACGCGCGGCGCGCAACCTGGGAATGCGCCTCGACTGACCTACACTCACCGGCGTGAGCTCACAGTCCGAAACCTCGCAGTTCGACCCGTCCGACGAGCACGCGCCCGGCGCAGGCCCACACGACGGGCCCGGCGGACCCGGCGGACCCGGGACGGACGAGCCGAGCGGCCCGCCGTACCGGGCCATCGCGATGGTGCTCCTCGCGGCCGTGGTGCTGGCGATCGGCGTCGGACTCGTCCAACTCTTCGGCGGTGACGACGCCTCCACGCCCACCGCGGCGGAGGGGGCCACCTCGCAGGCGCAGCCCCAGGGCCAGCCCGCGGGGTCCGGTCAGCCCGGCGAGGGCCCCGCCGGGCAGGACTCTCAGGCCGCGCCCGGGGCGTCGGGGCAGGAGGGGCAGGCTCAGCCGTCCGCCGGCGCCCAGTCCGGTTCCGTGCCGGCCGTGACCTCGGTGCCCGTGCTGATCTTCAACAACAGCAACGTCACCGGGCTCGCGGCCCGCACCGGCGAGGCGCTCCGGGAGACCGGGTTCGCCGTCGGCGACGTGGCCAATCTGCCCTCCAACCAGGGCGTGGTGGCCGAGTCGACCGCCTACTACGGCACGGGACCCGGCGAGCAGCAGGCCGCCGAGGCGATCGCCGCGCAGTTGGGGATCACCGCCCGGCCGCGGCCCGCGGAACTGGCGGGGCAGGCTCCCGGGGTGATCGTGATCGTCACCCAGGACCTCGACCGCTGACCCCTGAGGATATGATGAGCCGACGCACCCCGCCCCGCGGGAACCGTGCTCACAGCGTCCCGCAGCCACCCGAGATCGAAGGAGCCCTCATGGCCCCGCGTCAGACCGCCCGCCGCCTCCTGGTGGCGGCTCCCGCACTCGCACTCGCGCTCGCGGTGACCGCGTGCAGCCCGCCCAACGAGCAGCCCGCCAACCCGGACGCGCCGTACACCCTGCCCACCTACTCGGAGGAGCCCAAGGCCACTGAGGCGGAGCAAACCACCACCGGCGAGACCACCACCGCGCTCGAGGGCGCGGAGTCGGAGGGCGTCGCGCCGCAGGGCGCCGAGGGCACCGCGGTCCAGGTCCCGGGCCAGCCGGCTCCCTGATCTCCCGGTAGGCCCCGCCGCGGCGGGCGTCGCCACCGCCCCGGGGCCCGCCGTCCGTCGGTCCCTCAGCGGCGCTTCCGGCGATTGGCCTCGCTGGCCTGGAACTTCTCGAGCACGGGCGCCTCGTGGGTGATCGTGCCGTCCTCGACGCTCTCCCGGTAGGCCAGGTTCCCGACGCGGTTGGCGATCACGGGCGCCGTGGACACCGCCACGATGGCGGCGAGCACCAGCATGCCGAGGTCGATGCTGGGGTAAATCCGCACGCCGGCACCCAGCAGGACCAGCAGCAGTCCCAGGACCTGCGGCTTGGCGGCCGGGTGCATGCGGCTGAGGGTGTCCCGGAAGCGCACCAGGCCGATGGCGCTGGACAGGGTGAGCAGGGCCCCGGCGAGCACGAAGAGCGCGGAGACGACCTCGATCACGTCGTCGGTCATGTGATGGCCTCCTCGGGCACCCCGGTCGAGTCGTTCACGCGGAACCTCGCCACGGAGACCGATCCCAGGAACGCCACCAGCGCCAACGCCACGAGCGCGGCGGCGGCGGTGGTGTCCTTGGTCCAGGCGATGTAGACGCCGACCCCGCACTGGGCCACGGCGGCGAGCATGTCCAGGGAGATCATCCGGTCGAGGGTGTTGGGGCCGCCGATCAGGCGGATCATGGTGGCGAACAGCGCGAGCGTCAACGCGATGACGGCCGCGCTCCACACCAGGATGGTCAGGCTCATCGGGTCTCCTCCTTGTCCGAGGTGCGATCCATGGTGGGCCCGGTGTCGGCGGGGACGGAGAAGTGCTCCGGGCTGGGCTTCCAGTCCTCGGGGCGCTCGAACGCCCGCAGGTAGAGCCGCTCGATGTGCGCGGTCTGCCGGCGGAAGTGCTCGACGGACCGGTCGGAGGCCGCGTCCAGGACGTGGACGTACACGTAGCGGGCCACGGGGTCGACCCGCACGACGATCCCGCCGGGCATGAGGTTGAGCGTGTTGACGGCCAGGGCGAGCGTGAAGTCCGATTTGAGTTTCATCGGGGCCCGGAGCACGGCGGACCGGGGTGGCGCGGCGGGCCGGATGGACAGCCACGCGACGGTGAGCGACGAGCGGACGAGGTAGTAGGCCACCACCATCACCAGCCACGCGGTGGACACCGGCCGGAGGAGGCCTTCGACGGGCACCCGGGGCAACGGGAGCAGCACCATCACCGCCACGGCCGCGAGCAGCCCGCCGGCGATCGTGCCGACCTCGACCGGCCCCCACAGCAGCACCCAGGCGAACGTCAGCCACAGGGCCATGAACACCCGGGACCCCAGCACCCGTGGATCCAGACGGACCTTGCGGTTCATGTCAGCGCACCCCCGTCACGGAGCCGACGTACCGGCCGGGAGTGGCGTCCACGGGGACGGTGTCGATGTACTGGTCGCGCTCCATGAGGGAGGCGGCGGCCCTGTCCGCCACCCCGAGCAGCGGGCCGGCGAACACGGTCATGAGCAGGGAGACCACGATCAGCGCCATGGTCGGGGCGAGCATGCTCAGCGGCATCTTGCCCACCTCCTCGCGCTCGTCGAACTCCACGTACTCGTCCGAGGGCAGCAGCGCGAGCGGCTTGGCCAGGGCCACAGCGCCCTCGGGGGCGTCCGCGCGGGGACGCCAGAAGGCCTTGGACCACACCCGGACCACCACGTAGAGGGTGAGCAGGCTGGTGACCATCGCCCCGGCGATGAGCACCCACATGAGCGGGCCGCCGACCTCGGCCCCCGCCTGGATCACCGCGAGCTTGCCGATGAAGCCGGAGAACGGGGGGATGCCCCCGAGGTTGAGCGCGGGGACGAGGAAGGCGACGGCGAGGACGGGGCTGGCCACGGCGAGCGAGCCCAGGCGGCGCAGGGAGGACGACCCGGCCTGCCGCTCGATGAGCCCGACCACGAGGAACAGCGTGGTCTGGACGATGATGTGGTGGCCCACGTAGTAGATCGCGGCGCTCAGCCCGAGTTCGGTCGACAGCGCGATGCCGAAGATCATGTAGCCGATGTGGCTGACGAGCGTGAACGACAGGATTCGTTTGATGTCCGATTGGGCGATCGCGCCGAGGATGCCGATCACCATGGTGAGCAGCCCGGCCACCAGCAGGATCCCGTCCATGGAGCCGCCCGGGAACACGAGGGTGTGGAACCGGATGATCGCGTAGACGCCGACCTTGGTGAGCAGGCCCGCGAACACCGCGGTGACGGGGGCGGGCGCGGTCGGGTACGAGTCCGGCAACCAGGTGGAGAGCGGGAAGACGGCGGCCTTGATCCCGAACGCCACCAGGAACACGGCGAAGATCGTGTTGCGGAGCCCGTCCGGCACCTCCGCCATCCGGATGGCCAGCTGGGCGAGGTTGAGCGTGCCCGCCGCCGAGTAGGTCAGTGCGATGCCGAGCAGGAAGATCAGCGAGGACACCATCGACACGACGGTGTAGGAGACGCCGGCGCGGACCCGCTCCTGGCTGGCCCCCAGCGTGAGCAGCACGTAGGAGGCGGCCAGGAGGATCTCGAATCCCACGAACAGGTTGAACAGGTCGCCGGCGATGAACGCCGAGTTCAGCCCCGCGGCGAGCGCGAGGTAGGTGGGCAGGAAGATCGAGGTGGGCTGGTCGCCGTCGCCGTCGCGGACGCCCTGCCCGACGGCGTAGATGATCACGGTGAGCAGGACGACGGCGGAGACGCAGAGCATCAACGCGCTGAGCCTGTCCGCCACCAACGTGATGCCCACGGGGGCGTCCCAGCCGCCCACCTGGACGGTGTGCATGCCGTGTTGGTCGGTGAGCACCAGGAGCACCCCCGAGATGACCAGCACGGCGGTGAGGGTGATGACGGTGATGACGTTCTGCACCCGCGGTCGTCGCGAGGCCACCAGGCACAGTGCGGCGGCGAGCAGGGGCAGGAGGAAGACGGACGGGATGAGGACGCCGAAGAGGCCGGAGGGGATCACGGGTGCCGCTCCTCTCCGCCGTCCGTCGGCTCCTTCTCGCGCCGGGCGCGGGACCTGGCCTCGGACTCGGCGCGGGCCTCCGCTTCCGCCTCCTCCAGGTCCTCGTCGTCGTAGTCCACGTGGTCGCCCAGCTCGGTGGGCTGACCGGTGGTGTGGTCGTCGGAGGCGTCCCGGTCGGGCGCGGACCAGGCGTCGGTGGGCGAGCGCTTGGCGATCTTGGTGTCCTCGGCGTCGTCGGCGACCTCGTCCACGGTGGTGAACTGGTAGGAGCGGTAGGCCAGCGCGAGGATGAACGCGCCGACGCCGGCGGTGATGACGATCGCGGTGAGGATCATGGCCTGCGACAACGGGTCGGAGTCGACGGTGTTGTCCCCCCACCCGCGTCCCCGGATGGGGGGATTGCCGGGCGGGCCCCCCGAGGCCAGGATGAGCAGGTTGATGCCGTTGGACATGATCATGATGCCCAGCAGGATCTTGATGATCGCGCGCTCGAGAAGCAGGTAGACGCCCGCGGCGCAGAGGATCCCGGCCAGCAGGAGCAGCGAGAAGTCGGCGGTCATGGCATCCCCCCGGGACTGGCGCCCTGGTTCTCGGCGGCCTCGAGCCGGGCCCTGCGGCGGGCGGACAGGTCCGAGCGGGCGCCGTTGGCGTCGACGCCGGGGACGCGGCGCAGGGCGGCGGTGGACGGGGAGGTGGTGGCGTCGACGTAGACGGCGCGGAGCTCTTCGAGGTCCTCGGCGTCCAGGTCGAGACGGGCGCCGAGGCTGCGGAGGATGTCCAGGACGAGGCCGACGACGATGAGGTACACCCCCGCGTCGAAGAACAGCGCCGTGACGAGCTTGACCTCGCCGAACACGGGGAGCGTCCCCTGGAGGGTGGCGCTGGACAGGGCGGGCGCCCCGAAGGCCATGGAGACGGCGGCCGTGCCGGCGGCCAGCAGGAGCCCCACGCCGAGGATGCGGCCGGCGTCGATGGGGACGGCCTCACCCAACTCGTAGCGGCCACCGGCGAGGTAGCGCAGCGTCAGGGCCAGGCCCGCGACCAGGCCGCCGGCGAACCCGCCGCCGGGATTGTTGTGGCCGGCGAAGAAGAAGAACAGGCTGAGGATCATCATCGTGGGGAAGAGGAGCCTGGTGGTCACCTCGAGGACCAGGGACCGGGCGCGGGGGTCGCGGACGGTCGCCCCGACCAGCCAGCGGCCGGGGGTCGCGCCGGGGGCCTCGATCACCACGCGGGCGGCCTCCACGCCGCGGCGACCGGACCGGGTCTTGTCCACGTCGGCCAGGCGCGGACCGGAGCCGTAGCGCCGGTTGCGGAAGACGAGGCTGGCCACGCCCGTCGCGGCGACCAGGAGCACCGTGATCTCGCCGAGGGTGTCCCACGCGCGGATGTCGACGAGCGTGACGTTGACGGCGTTGGCGCCGTTGCCGATCCGGTAGGCGAGGTCCGGGAAGACGGTGGACACGGCCGGGTTCTGGCGCGCGTTGATGGCGTAGGCGCCGACCACCATGACCAGCAGGCCGACGCCGATCCCGAGCCAGGCCCGCAGCCGACGGAAGCCGTCCGAGAGCGGGACCTCGGCGGGCATCGTGCGCAGGACCAGCACGAACGAGATCATCATGAGCGTCTCGACCAACACCTGGGTGAGCGCGAGGTCCGGGGCGCCGTGGAAGGCGAAGATCACGGCCACCCCGTACCCGGTGACGGACATGCAGATGACGGCGGCGAGGCGGTTGCGCAGCAGGGTCGCGGCGACCGCGGCGAAGACCATCGGGATGAGGACCACCAGGACGACGGGGTTGGCGGACAGCTCCATCCGCAGGCCCTCGCGGGTCCCGGCCAGGAGCGAGCCGAACGGGAACACCACGAGCGTGACCAGGATGATGCCGAGGGTCAGCGGCAGCGAGCCGCGCTGGGTGAGGGCGGTCAGCCGCAGCGACAGGGTGTCGAAGAACTTCAGCGTGGCGTCGTAGATGCGGTCGGCGTTACCCAGGGCGGGGGACTCGAACTGCATCCGCTCGACCGTCCGCTGCGCCACGTACAGCATGGTGCCCAGCAGGTAGACCACGAGCGTGAGGGCCAGCGGGACCTCGACGCCGTGCCACAGTCCGAGGTGGTACGCCTCGGCTCCGCGCCACGGGCTGCCGACGGGGAAGGCGGCGTCGACGTAGCGGGAGACCAGCCCGTCGACGGGCGCCGACCACAGGCCCAGGACCAGGCCGGTGACGGCGAGGAGCGCCGGGACGGAGAGGAAGAGCACCCCGGGTGGCCGGGAGTCGGCGACCGCCGGGCTGGTCCCGTCGGCAAAGACCCCCTTGGAGCGGAACGCGCCCATGACCAGGCGCGCGGTGTAGGAGAAGGTGAGGATGGACCCGGCCACGAGCCCCGCCGTGACCACCAGTGCCGGCATCCCGTGCAGCCGCTCCTCGGACAGGACGGTGGCGAAGGCCGCCTCCTTGCCGACGAATCCCAGGAACGGCGGCAGCCCGGCCATCGACGCGGCGGCGAGGGTGAAGAACAGCGCGAGCGCGGGCCGCGCGCGACCCAGCCCCGACAGCTCGCGGATGTCCCGGGTGCCCGTGGTCTTGTCGATCACGCCGACCGCCATGAACAGCGCCGACTTGAACAGCGAGTGCGCCAGCAGCATGGTGAGGCCGGCGAGCATGGTGTCGCGCGAGCCGATGCCCACCAGCACCAGCAGGAAGCCCAGCTGGCTGACCGTGCCGAAGGCCAGCACCAGCTTGAGATCGGTTTCCCGCAGCGCCCGCCAGCCGGCCATGAGGAGCGAGACCAGGCCCAGGACGATCAGGGGGAGTTGCCACGTCGACGAGCCGGAGAGTCCGGGCGACATGGCCGCGACGAGGAAGACCCCGGCCTTGACCATGGCCGCGGAGTGCAGATACGCGCTCACCGGGGTGGGGGCGGTCATGGCGCCGGGGAGCCAGAAGTGCAGCGGGGCGATGGCGGACTTGCTGGCCGCGCCGATGATCACCAGGAGCAGCGCCCAGTGGATGAGCGGTCCCGACGGGGGCGCGGCCACCACGTCGCTGAGCAGGTACGAGCCGGCGGACTGGCCCAGGATGACGATCCCGACGAGCATCGCCAGTCCGCCGAGGGTGGTCACGAGCAGGGCCTGGGTGGCCGCGCGGCGGGCCGAGGCCCGCTCGGCGTAGTGGCCGACCAGGAGGAAGCTCAGGACGGACGTGATCTCCCAGAAGATGTAGAGCAGGATCATGTTGTCCGCCACGACCAGGCCGAACATGACGCCCGCGAAGGCCACGAGTTCGGCCGCGAACAGGTGGAGGCGGGGGTCGACGTCGTCGAAGTACCAGGTGCAGTAGAACAGCACCAGCGCGCCGACCCCCAGCGCGATGAGCGCCATCAGCGCGGACAGCGAATCCATCCGCAGGTCCAGGGCGAGGTGGATGGCGGGCGCCCACGGGATCGTCGCGGTGGGGACGCCGCCGAGGTTGGCGGCCACCCACACCGCGCCGCCGGCCGGGACCAGCGCGAGGAGCGGGAACGCGCGGCGCCCGAAGCGCAGCACCAGCGGGATCGCGATCAGGGCGGCCACGGTGTGGGCCGCGAGGATCGCGATCACGGGCGGCTCCTCTCGTTGCGTCGAACGCCGTGACGACGCGCGGACGTGCCCGCCGGGTCTCGGCGGTATGCCGGTGGGTCACCGGGTGGGGGTTCGGTGAGTACTTTACAGAAACGGGTCCGTGGCCTGTGGTCAACGCAGGTGGAGCAGCGTCGCGGCGCTCAGCAGCGCGGCGATCGCGGACTCCGAGGAGTCCTCGCCGAATCCCAGGGCCCAGGTCTCGCGGCGTCCGCAGGTGGCCCGCAGGATCGTGCACCAGGACTCGGTCTCGCCGAATCCGTGGCCCTCGTACTGGTGGAACCTCTCGATCTCGACGCGGGCGCCGATCCGGCCGAGCATCTCCGACATCGCGGTGAGGTCGCCGCACGACTCGGTGGTCAACCGGCGTGGGGTGAACCGGCCCGGCTCGTCCCCGGCGCCGCGGGTGGCCAGGATCGCCTCGTAGGCGGTGATGCCCCGGCCCAGTGGGCGGCGGGAGAGGTCCGCCAGGTGGAAGCGATCGGTGGACGGCGCGTAGGTGTCGATCAGGGTGCGCCAGTCCAGGCCTGCGGCCTCGTCGACGAACCCGCGGGGCAGGCGCCGCCCGAAGCGTTCGCCGAACGGGCAGGTGGTGGGGAGCGAGCGGGTCGCGGTGGTGGCGTTCATGGGATTCTCGATTCTCGACGGCGGTGCGGGGACCGACGGAGAAGGAGTAACCACGCAACGGGGGTGCCGGTCGGTCAGGCCCCGTTACGTCCGGTTACTACGAGAATCGCGCGCATGACCGAGAACTGTAGCGCCCGGCCGGGGCCCGCGGCAAGGCGGACGTGACTCACGCCTCCCGCCGGTCGGCGTACGAGCGCAGGGTCTCCACCTGCTCGGGGTCGAGCGAGGGCGGGACGGTCCGGCGGGCGCGGGCCACGTCGTCGGCGGTCACCTCGGCGGCGTCGATGTCGCGGCGCATGGCGGTCAGCGCGGACTCCCGGAGGAGGGCGGCGCAGTCGGCGGCCGAGTACCCGTCCAGGTCCCCGGCGAGCTCGGCCAGGTCCACGTCCGCGGCGAGCGGGACGTTCCGGCCCGCCGCGCGGAGGATGTCCGCGCGCGCCTCCGCGTCCGGCGGGGGTACGAAGACCAGCTTCTCGAGCCGTCCCGGACGCAGCAGCGCCGGGTCGATGAGCTCCGGCCGGTTGGTCGCGCCGAGGATCACCACGTCGCCCAGCGGCTCGGCGCCGTCGAGCTCGGTGAGCAGCGCCGCCACCACGCGGTCGCCGACCCCGGAGTCCCCGGTCTGGCCGCGGCGCGGGGCCAGGGCGTCGATCTCATCGAGGAACACCAGCGACGGCGCCGAGTCCCGCGCCTTGCGGAACAGGTCCCGCACGGCCTTCTCCGACGAGCCGACCCACTTGTCCATGAGTTCGGCGCCCTTGACCATGTGGACGGTGAGGCGACCACTGGCCGCCAGGGCCCGCACGACGAACGTCTTGCCGCATCCGGGCGGACCGTAGAGCAGCACCCCGCGCGGCGGCTGCACGCCGAGACGCTCGAACGACGCCCGGTGCTGGAGCGGCCACAGCACCGTCTCGGTGAGGGCCTGCCGGACCTCGGCCATGTCGCCGACGTCGTCGAGGGTGATCGACCCCAGGCTCAGCTCCTCCGTGCCCGAGCGGGACAGCGGGCGGATCACGCTGATCGCGCCCATGAGGTCGTCCTGCTCGAGGTGGACGTCGGCGGCGTCCGCGGCGCCCCCGCCCGCGGCCCGGGCGGCCGCGCGCATCGCCGCCTCGCGCGTCAGGGCCCGCAGGTCGCCGGCCACGTACCCGGGGGTCCGGTCACTCACCGCGGGCAGGTCCAGCGTGGCGGTCGGTACGCCGCGCAGGAGCACCGCCAACAGGGCGGCCCTGTCGCCGCCGTGGGGGAGCGGCAGGTCCAGCACCCGGTCGCACAGGTCGGGGTCGCGGAGCCGGGCGTCGGCGTCCTCGGGGCGCACGCACGTGGCGACCAGCACCGAGCCGGGGTGCGCCACGACGGACCGCAGTCGGTCGAGGACCAGCGTGGACACCGGTTCGGGCTCCGCGGGCAGCAGCGCGTCCACGTCGGTGACCAGGAGGATCCCGCCGTTCTCCCGGGTCCGCTCGGCGGCGGCGCGCACCGCCTCGAGGCGGCCCGCCGGGTCGAGGGAACCGACGGACGGGCCGTCGAGCACCTCGAGTCGGCGGTCCCCGGCGACCGACCGCACGAGGGTGGCCTTCCCCACCCCGGGCGGGCCCGCGACCAGGACCCCGAGGTGCGGGGACGCCCCCAGCGAGCGCAGCAGGTCGGACCTGTCCAGGGCCAGGGACAGCCACTGCTCCAGCACGGCGGCCTGATCCTGCACGCCCACCAGGTCCTCCCGGGCCACCGCGGTGATCGCCGCCCCGGACGGGGACGGTGCCCCCGAGCCGGCCAGGGCGGGGCCGGCGGCACCGGTGCCGCCGCCGGCCCGGGCGGGGCCGCCCGGGGTCGCGGGGCTCGTCGTCGCACCCGGACCCGATCCGATCGACGCCGCGCCCGCCGCGCCCGCCGCGCCCGCGGCGGCCACGGCGGTGGGCCGCCGGCCCCGCCCGCTCCCCCCCGGGGC